>JAJXAL010000031.1:0-37053 GCA_021628325.1 Segatella copri
GTACTAACTATTTTTCATTCCACCAAATCTTTTCGCAAAAAAGTTGCTTTTTCAGCAAGTATTTAACATTTATAAAGATTTTAGCATGGCGATTTATTGTGTATACATTATTATATATATGCATGCGTGCGCTTGTGTGCATATGCGCTTGAGCGCGCACATGATAAAATAATGGTATAACTCAAATCATACTTAGTTTTAGACAAAAATAGAAACAGAAAGATGAATTTTCCTCCGATATTTTTTGTCTATTCACATATTTATATTACTTTTGCAGCAGAATTACATAAGAAGCATTAAAACAAGAACAAGCATCATGAAAAGATTTACGATTTTCATTTCTTTCATTATGCTCACCTTCATGCCGCTCATGGCACAGGTGAAGCAGACCGTTGCCGTTCTCGGTGACTCGTATTCCACTTTCGAGGGGTTCATTCCTAAGGGTTATGCCACCTGGTACTCACCTACTACTCCACCAGAAACTACAGATGTAAACAAGGTTGAGCAAACCTGGTGGTGGCAAGTTATCAAGGAAGGAGGCTATAAGATGGGAAATATCAATTCCTATTCTGGTGCTACCATCTGCAACACTGGCTATAATGATGCAGATTATACCGACCGTTCTTTCATCACCCGCAGTTCTCTTCTTGGCAATCCGGATATCATCCTGATTTGCGGTGCTACGAATGACAACTGGGCTGATGCCCCGCTCGGCAACTATCAGTATAGCGGCTGGAAGCGCGCAGATTTGTACTGTTTCCGCCCAGCCATGGCCAAGCTGCTTTCAGATATACGACAGCATTATCCTAATGTAGAGGTATATTTCATCTTAAACTCTGAACTCAAAGATGTAATCAATGAGTCGGTAAAAAAGATCTGCAACAAATATCAGGTTCCTGTCATTGCTCTTCATGATATTGACAAGAAAAACGGTCACCCTACTATCAAGGGAATGAAAAGTATTGCTGACCAGGTTCTGAAGGTTATAAAAAAGTAAAGAAATAAGAAGTTTTAAATAGATAAATGATAGATTCAATACAAAACATTTTAGTTCAGGTTAGCGATTTTCTTTGGTCGTATATCATCATCACCGTCTTGATATGCTGTGCCCTGTTTTTCACTTGGCGTACTCGTTTCGTCCAGTTCCGCCTAATCAGAGAGATGATCAGGCTGCTGATTCATCCCGACAAGGTACAACCGGAAGAGATAGGACACGAAGAACTGTCGATGGAGATGAAAGTGGATGGGGAAATGAAACACATTTCTTCCTTCCAGGCATTTGTGGTAGCATTGGCTAGCCGTATTGGAACCGGTAATCTTGCTGGTGTGGCTACTGCTGTCAGCATCGGTGGACCGGGAGCCGTATTCTGGATGTGGATGCTGGCTTTACTGGGCTCTGCATCCGCTTTCATAGAATCAACTCTCGCCCAACTTTACAAGCGGAAAGGCAAAACATCTTTCTATGGCGGACCGGCCTATTATATGAAGTATGGTTTGGGAAAAGGATGGATGGGTATTCTTTTTGCCGTGCTGATGATCATTACCTTCGGCTTTGCCTATAATTCTGTGCAGAGCAATACTATCTGTCTGGCATGGCAGAAGGCTTTTGGCATCGAGCCTGCCACCATGGGAATTGCCCTCACTGTGCTCACCCTGCTCATCATCTTCGGTGGCATCCATAGAGTGGCTAAGTTCTCTTCTACCGTGGTTCCTGTGATGGCTGTCATTTATCTTCTGATAGCTGTAGGTGTTGTTGTTTGGAATATCACCAGTCTGCCAAAGGTTCTGCTTACCATTGTTGAGAATGCTTTCGGATTCAATCAGGCTGCTGGCGGAGTTCTTGGTGTTACTGTGATACAGGGTATCAAGCGAGGTCTGTTCAGTAATGAGGCAGGTGAAGGTAGTGCACCAAATGCAGCTGCGGTAGCTACTGTCAGTCATCCTGTAAAACAGGGATTGATACAGGCTTTGGGTGTTTTTACAGATACGCTGGTAGTATGTTCCTGCACTGCATTCATTATTCTGGTGAGCGGTGTGGATCTTACGGCTTCAAATGGAATTCAACTCACCCAGGATGCCCTGACCCACGAAATCGGAAGCATCGGCAATCCGTTTGTTGCGGTAATGATATGGCTGTTTGCCTTTAGTAGCATCATCGGCAATTATTATTATGGAGAAACCAACGTGAGATATATCAGGGACTCCAAGCTGGGTGTATTTGTCTATCGTCTTGCTGTAGCAGCAATGGTAATGGTTGGAGCGGTAGTATCTCTGGATTTTGCATGGAGTTTTGCAGATATCACGATGGCTCTTCTCACCCTCTGCAATCTCGCAGCCATCGTCCTGCTTTCCCGTCAGGCCGTCTTCCTGTTGAAAGACTATCGCCAACAGAAGAAGGAAGGCAAGAATCCTGTATTCACCAAGGATAAGATGCCAGAGATTGCAGATAAACTGGAAGCATGGTAAAGTTACAATGATGGATTTTCAGTAGGTGAAAATCTATCCTTCATACAAATCATCAACAAAATTCCCCGATACGAATCCTGCAGGAATACTGAGGATTCATATCGGGGAATATTTTTATGCACTAAACTATTTTATTTCTTATAGTAATCGTATAAGAAAGCATCAAGATAAGCACCACGCATGTTGGTCTTATAGAAATTGCCATCCTTATCTAGGATGAGACAGGCTGGAATACCATTGATGCCATACTCGCCCATCACCATACCGCCAAAACCTTCAGGATTGCGAACCTGTGTCCAGGTCATTCCTTCCTTGGCCATTGCCTTTTTCCAGTCGGCATCTCTCTCATCTACGGAAATACTGATGATGTTGAAATCCTTGTATTTCTCGTGTACCTTCTTGAGATGTGGAATCTCCTGACGGCATGGACGACACCAGGAAGCCCAGAACTCCAACATGGTGTATTCACCCTTCTTGATAAGTGAAGAAAGCTTCACCTGCTTGCCTTCAGGAGTGACAACGGTACCATCGATATAATGGTTGCCGATAGCTGTATGCTTTGCCATCTCTGCCTGCATCTGCAGCATCGGATATTGTGCAGAAGAACTCCAGTCGTTCTTCAACCAGCCCATCATCTCGTCAATCTGCTGAGAGGTATATGGGGTTGGTAAAGAAGAGAAACTCTCGAGAAGCAAGTCGAAGGCTACCAGAGAAGTGGTATGCTGCTGAATAAACAGACTGGTCTGATGGCGCATTTCCTCCTGCAACTTGATGGCTTCCTTGGCAAGGGCTACACGCTGTGCCAAATCGGTAGTCTGGTTGATACTATCATCCATCTTGTGCATTTTGTCCTGAATAGGTGACATCAGTTCAAGATAAGCCTGATAAACATCCTGGGTGGTAGAACCCTTTACAACAGGCTCTATCATACTCATATCACGCTCTGCAGGAAAACCGGTAAGATCTACATCGTAGGTCATCGGCTTATTCTCTACATAGACTCTTGTTGAGAATATTTTCTGATAGTCAGGCTCAGCTGTACCAGGCTTGTTCATATCAATAACCATCTGATACTGCTCAGGCTGGTTAACTACCCCCTTGAGGGTGAACTCACCATTCTTGATTGTAACACTATCCAGATTGGTAACACCTTCCAATCCATACTTCTGCAACATGACAGAACAGCCGTCCACGTTACCTTTAACCTTACCTTTCATCTCAAAATTCTGCGCGCTGGCAGCCATTGCAAGTACAAGACCGGCAAGTGTCATCATGCAAGTTTTCATTTTCATCTTATTCATTTTTTCTCGATTTTATTTATTATATAATGTTTATTGATTCACATATTCCGGATTCTGAACCAGAAGATTATTGGCTCCCATAGATGCCTTTGGTATAGGAAGAAGATATCGGCGGAAGCTAGGAAGTTCAGCTTTCTCATCTTCTGTCCAACTCTCGAAACCACCCTGACGGTTATAACGGCAAAGATCGAACCATTCTTCCAGATTTTCGTTACTCATATCACACAACTTATGCTTGAGTATTTCACCCAGAAGATCACTGTCGGCAATAGCGTTCACATCGTCCTCCGTATATCCAGCACGTTCGATGACTGTAGCCAAGAGCGTACGAGCCTTAGCATACTGACCCTGACGAGCCTCTGCTTCGGCAGCGATATAATAGACTTCTGCAAGGCGCATGAAGTAATAAGAATCAGCATAGAACATTTCAGGAGTCAACTTGTTATATTTTCCAATACCGTTCATGGCATCTCCCTTATAGGCCCATGTATATAGCGCATCGTATGAAGCTACATCATCTTCACCTGGGAAGAATGGGAAATCACCGCCATCGCCACCAGGAATTACTACGCCGCCATCACCGCCTGGGATGACTACTCCACCATCGCCGCCTGGAATAACAACACCACCATCGCCAGAAGCACTACCATCTGAAGAACCATCAGGATCAGGAACAACAACGTCCCCACCATCTCCTGGGTTTGGAATAACAATATCTCCACCTGTTTCATCATCTGGAACTAAATCATCTGCCACCTTCTTGAGGAGTGAACCTGGAGAAAACATATACCAGTTTGAGTCCATCAACTCACTTGGATTGGCTGTATAAGGAGCAAAGAGCATCTCCTGAGAATTAAACTGTTCGTCGAAGATCTTGGCATAATCGCTTTCCAAACCATAACCAGCTGCTTCAGCCTCACTGATCACTTCCTCTGCCAGTCTTGCAGCTTCAGCATAATTATCCTGAGCCATATACATTTTGGCTTTTAAAGCCTTGGCGAAAACAGAACTCATGTGATAATGATCTGCCGGATGCTGTTCACAATGGGCAATGGCATAGTCGAGATCATCAGATATCAACTTGTAAGTTTCAGCCACAGAAGAACGCTTGCGTGGTTGGTTATCTCTTACCAGTTCGTCCTGGAAGATGCAGACACCGTATGGTGAATCCTGCTTCCAGTATTCTCCGAAACATTTCAGAAGAGTGAGATAAGCCAAAGCACGCTGGCAACGGGCCTCTGCAATCATCTCCGTACGTTTCTCCTCGCTCAGTCCTGGTATATTCTTGTTGATATGTACCAGGAAGGTATTGGCCGCATTGATTACATTGTAATAGGCGGTATAAGCCGTCTCCACATTACTGTTATTGGTCTCGATATTCTCGGCAGCAAACTCATCCGCCCCCATCACCATCGCCTGAGTCTGGGTATGAGCCATAGACGACATTCCATAGCGCAGGTAAGATACACCCGTGCTGCGCCATGAGGCATAGACACCATTGAGCGCCGTCTGTGCAGTTGAGACATCAGTGATATAATTGTCATCAGTAACCACATGTTCTGGTTCGATACCGTCTAGGCTACCTATCAGGTCACACGATGTAAGAGTCAGTGCTGTGGCTGAAAGGAGCGTAAGAAATTGAAATCTTATATGTTTCATAATCTACAGTCTTTGTATGAGTTAGAATTGTAATTTCAGACCGATAGAGAAAGAACGGCTCATTGGATAAACGTCCTTGTTCTCTGTTGTCTTTAAGAAGGCATTTGTTGCCGACATGTCTGGATCCAAACCTGGCCAGTTAGTAATGGTAAACAGGTTGGTGGCTGTGAAGAACACAGATGCTCCGCTGATGTGCAGGCGCTCCAGAAGAGATGGCTCGAAATTATAGGAGAGCGTGATATTTCTCAAACGGAAGTATGAGTTGGAATATACATAGCGGTCGTTGGTATTTGTATTGTCCATGCTTGCAGGCAACCATACCAACTGAGCATACTTGGCATCCGTACGATCCGGTGTCCAGGTGTTGCCGTACATTTCTCTCAGAATACTCTGACCCAGACTACCGGCTGCAGATTCCTGCATAGTACTGTAGTATGCATGACCTCCAAACTGATACTGGAAGAGCATTGACAGGGTGAGGTTCTTATAAGATAAGGTATGAGACCAACCTCCGAACACCTTTGGCTCCGGATTGGCGATAGCCGTACGGTCTGCCTCGGTAATATACCCGTTGCCATCTGTATCCACAAACATATAGTCGCCTACGTGAGCACCATTCTGATAGAAATCATATCCATTTGCCTGTGCCTGAGAATTCAGTTCATCAATCTGTTTCTGACTCTGGAAAATACCAGCCACCTTGTAACCCTTCACGGTTCCCATCGCATGACCTTCCATGTAAAGATCCTGATGCATCATGTCGAGTGTAGAACCATTGAGCTTGGTTATCTTATTCTTGTTGGATGAGATACTGAGCATCGTATTGTAGGTGAAATCCTTGGTGCGAACCACATCTCCTCCGATAGAGAACTCGAAACCATTATTGGTCAGGTCGAGAATATTGCTGTAGAATGTACCGATACCAAACTCCAAGGCGATAGGAGCTGGAGCCAAGGCGCCATCTGTCTTACGGTGATAGATATCAAAGCTACCGTTCAGTCTGCCATTGAATAAAGTAAAGTCGACACCAGCATTATACTCGGTTGTCATCTCCCACTTGATGTTCTTGTTTGGATAAGTAGAAGCAAGGGTGAGTCCGCTCTGTCCGCCATACTGATTACCATTGAAATACTGGATATAAGAAAAGTCTGATACGTTGGTGGAACCAGTCTTACCCCAACTCAAACGGAACTTCAGATCATCAATATCTCTTACAGATTCCAGGAAAGGCTCCTGATTGATGCGCCAAGCCAGAGAAAGTGCAGGGAAAGTACCACGCTTGTTGCCAGGACCAAACTTGGATGACTCATCTGAACGGAGACTGAAATCGAGCAGATAACGTGAGAGGAAATCATAGCTCAAACGGCCATAGAGGGAATTGAGTCCACTCTTGGAATAAGTCTCCATAGGCTTGTTGACGGTAGTTGCAGAACTGGCATTGTTGAGCACATCGTCATTAGGGAATCCGCTGTAAGCCTGGTCGTGTTCCTTGCTCCAGTATCTGTCAGCACTATAACCAGCCATCACGTCGAAGCGATGGTCGTCAGTAATCTTGAATTTATAGTCAGCACGGAAGTTGATAGACGTATTCGTGTTGCGATAGTTAGCCTCTGCGAGCGTAGAAGTTGGTTCTGTCTCATACTGTTCCGGCAAGGAAACTTTCGGAGAGAAATAGCTATTGCTGAAGATGAAACGGGATATGTTGGCATCAGCATGGAGGGTAAGACCTTCAATAGGCTTGATGTCAATATAGGCATTTCCGGAGAACTGGTCGTTCTCATACTGGGTCTTTCTCTGGAGTTTTCCCACCGGACTTGCATCCATATAGCTATTTGTATATTCGCCATACTTATCTACTCGATTCAGGTTACCGTCTGCATCGCGTACGGTCAGGTCTGGGCGAGTCTTCCATGAGTCGTTGTCATAACCCAATGCAGGATCGTTGCTTCCGCTCTTGCGAGAAGAGTAGGTATAGTCGAGTACACCACCCACGGTGATATACTTATTGATTTCAGAATCCAAAGAGAGTCTGGCACCATATCTCTCCATACGGTCGTTGATGAGCAGACCTTCCTGGTTCATACCGTTGAAGGAGAATGAATAGTTGGTCCTGTTGCTGCCACCTCTGATGGCTACATTATACTGGTGGGTAGGCGCATTCTTGTTAATCACCTCCTTAGCCCAGTTGGTATTCGCAGAACCGAAAAGGCTCTCATTGAGTCCATTATATGTATAGGCACCCGTCTCGGCATTATATCCGATGTTACCAAATTGGCTCAGATAGTCGGTTCCGCCATACAATTCCACCATCGAACTGCCGTCGTTCATGCTATTTACAGTATTACGCAGAATCTCGTCCTGCACATTCTTGTATTCAGAAATGTTCAATGACTTATAGTTCTTGATAGGATTACTGAACGAGAATGTGTAGCCGAAATCTACCTTGGTCTTTTCATTGCGCTTACCATTTTTCGTCTTGACAATAACGACACCATTGGCTCCACGTGATCCATAGATCGCAGTAGCTGCGGCATCTTTCAGCACATCGATACTCTCAATATCGTTTGGTGAGATATTGATGAGCGGGTTGATGCCGGTATCCTCCATAAAGGTAGGAACGCCATCAATGACATAAAGAGGCTGGTTGTTGTTACCCTTACCCGATTTAGGATAAGGAGATGTAATACCGCGGATGTTTAACTTGAGAGATGAACCTGGCTCACCATTTGCAGTAGTAGCCAATACACCCTTAACTGTACCCTGAAGAAGACCATCGAGGGTTGGTGTGGTAGCAGCCAGCTTGCTTATCTGTTCCTGACTCACGGTAGAGATGGCGGTAGTTACATTCCTACGGCTCTTGCTGCCGTAACCGATGACAACGAGATCATCCAGCGCAACATGATCCAGCTCCAGCATCATGTTCTGCTCTTTTACACCACGAAATTCAATACTCTTCGATTTGTAACCGATGCTGGAAAATACAATTTTAGGATGCGCCATAGATGGAAATTCCAGTATGTAGTTACCATCAGCATCAGTGATAACACCATAGCTTGTGCCTTCAATCTGCACCGTGACACCTACCAGAGGATTTCCCTCGGAATCAATCACTCTTCCTTTTACAAAGGTATGACCTTTTTCTTGCACATTTTCAATACCAGCCGCAAAACTAGTTTGAAATGGGGGGGGCAGCCTGCACAAAGCTGGCTGAAGTTGCTGCCAAGAAAAGCAACAAGCTTTTTTTCTTCTTCATAATAACTGAATGTTAGTTAAACTTCATGTTCATGGCACAAAAGTATAAAAAATATCTAAAACTATAGCATAATGTTATACAATTAACTTATTTTATACACATATTCCTGTACTTTCTCCTATTTTCCTTACATTTTCCCGGTTTTTAAGTCTTTTTCTCTAAAAAAATGCTATCAGTAAACGTTCAAATCAAACAAAGTGTATTCTGTTCTCCGTAATACATTATTTAAAAAAGAGGATCCCATAGCTTTTGTGTTATGGAACCCTCCCCTACTCTACTTAAAGTATCATTTCTTCATATTCCAGTCCGAAGACATCCGCTACGGCCTTGAATACCACCTTTCCATTTACGATATTCAAACCCCTATACAGGGCTTCATCTTCCTTGCAGGCCTTTCGCCAACCCTTATCAGCAAGCGCCAATGCATATTTCAGCGTAGCATTGGTCAAGGCTGTAGTAGAGGTATTCGGCACAGCACCAGGAATATTAGCTACTGCATAATGAACGATTCCATCGACCATATATGTCGGATCAGAATGTGTGGTTGGATGCGATGTCTCGAAACAGCCACCCTGATCGATTGCTACATCAACAAGTACAGTTCCTGGCTCCATCAATTTCAACATATCTTTCGTGATAAGATGCGGCGCCTTATCACCTGGTACGAGCACACTACCCACTACGATATCCACATCTGCCAATTCTCTACGAATATTATGCTCGTTGGAATAGAGCGTGTGTACATTGATAGGCAGCTCCATCTCTAACTGACGAAGACGAGGCAAACTGATATCTGTAATCCATACATCAGCTCCCATTCCTGCAGCCATTCTTGCTGCAGCTTCTCCTACGGTTCCGCCGCCCAATACCAAAACCTTGACGCGGTTCACACCAGGTACACCACTCATCAGTTTCCCTTTACCTCCCTTTGTCTTCTGCAGATAAAAAGCACCATTAATAATGGCCATTCTTCCAGCTACTTCACTCATCGGAATGAGTAAAGGCAAATGGTGGTTATCTGTCTCCACAGTCTCGTAAGCCAGACAGACAGCACCACTCTTGAGCATGGCATCGGTAAGTTCCTTGTCACAGGCAAAATGGAAATAAGTGAATACAAGCTGGTCTTGATGTATAAGTGGATATTCCTCAGCGATAGGCTCTTTCACCTTTACAATCATTTCCGCCTCACGATATACACTCTGAATGTCGGGTAAGATTATGGCTCCTACCTTTTCATACGCTTCATCAGCAAATCCGCTGTTCTCTCCAGCCGTATGCTGAACCATCACTTCGTGACCATGTCGAATGAATTCAGCTACTCCTGCTGGTGTCATTCCAACACGGTTCTCATTATTCTTAATCTCTTTTGGTATACCAATTTTCATGATGTTATAGTTTTAAAGGTTCGACATCAGTTTAACTCTGTAAAGATACTGAAAATTTCAATAGGTTGTATGCACTTAGAGGAAAAATTAACATATCTTATATAAACTATTCCTGTTGAATATACGTATTTTAGTTTATTAGGCAATTAGACTAAACGAACATTCTAACTTTATACATGATAGAGATTCTACAAAAAGAATAATCAAAATGCTGAATTATAAAGCGTTAACATGTTAGGTTTGTAATATACATGTTTATTTATCTCGCCAATCATTAGATTATTATAATTGCTGGCAGTTAGTATATTTGGTTAAACGTAGTTTTGTATTTTCGTTTATGATAATATAAGCCTTTAGGAATATTAGTTTATCAGTTTTTAGGTTTATACGGCTATACATAAATAGGTTTATTCATATATCAGTATAATCGTTTATTAGCATAATAGTCTATGCAAATATATGTTTAATAGAATATTCATATATAAGTTTAATTAATTTGTCCGTCTATTAGGATATCCATATTTTCGTTTAATAATACATTCGAAGTGATGCTTATTCTTCATGAAGATTGTTAGAAAAGTATAAAAAAGAGGATATTTACAAAGAAATAAGAAGATAAATTCTTTTATATCAACTATTTTGGCTATTTTTGCAACCAATATTAGAACAAAAGAACATTAGATAATCCAGAAATAAGACTTTTAGTCTTTCAGAACGAAAGAATATAAGTCAATCCGTTTATTCTAATTGCCAGCAATTCTAATATATGTAAATTGTATTAAACAAGAAAGTGAAATAAGGAAAAAAGAAATATGAAACATGAACTACAGGAAATTGTTGCAGTAGTGAACAACAAGGGTGGAGTAGGCAAGACGGCTACTGTGCAGTCTCTGGCTTCTGGCATAGTCCGGTTGAATCACAATCTCAGGGTTCTGGTAATAGACTTAGACCCACAATGCAACCTCTCTTCGCTTTTCGGAGTGAGAGATAACGAAAATGATAACATATACAACGCCATGTGCAAACAGAGTGGTGTGCCAGTCTACAAATGTAAAAATGGAGTATATGCAGTTCCAGGATCTGCTCAGATGGAAAATATAGAACAACACCTTCCAGGAGGCCCTTCACTGAGAGAACAGATGAAGAGCTACACGGTATTACTGGGATGCTTGCAAGACAACGATTGCCATGACATGACAGGAGAAGGACTGAAAAACGTATTTGATGATTTCGACTACATTTTCATAGACTGTCCTCCAGCACTTTCCAAGAACACTTATAATGCTTTGGTTGCTGCGAGCAAGATTTTGATTCCAGTACAGATGGAAGCATTATCTGTCAAGGGAGTAAGTGAAGTACTCAGCGTAATGGATGAAGTGAAGGAGTTCCACATGAACGATAATTTGGAATTACTTGGACTCCTGCCAGTTATGGTAGATGAAAGAACCAAGATTACCAAGCAGTTGAGCAAACTTTTAGGCGAAAAACATGGCGACTTAATTCTGCCTTGCCGTATCCGACGCTCTGTAAAGTTCCTGGAAGCTCAGGCACACGGACAAAGCATATTCGAATATGCACCTTACTCAAGTACAGGTATCGATTACGAAATTGCTATCAAGCGCATGTTCAACATCAAAATCTAATCTTGATAGGGTAGGTTGAAACATGTAATAATAAAACAAAAGAAGATAAACTTATAAAATATAAGAATTATGGCTGTAGCAAAAAGAAATTTAGAAGAAATTGGTGAGTCTCTTGAAAATATGGGTATGAACGACCGACCAAGTTTATTAAACACAGAAATGGCTAAAAGCGAAGAGGATAAAAATATATCTAAAGGTGGTCGCAAGAGAAAAAGTTACTGGACTGCAGAGGAAAGACGCACTAGAACGAGTGTGGCTACATATCTTAACAAGGAAGAACTCCTTCTCCTGAAGATGAAATGCCTCTCAGATGATATCCCACAGGAAAACCTGCTCTACAATATCCTGATGGATTACTTGAAAAAGTAAGCAAACAAAAAGTAGTTATTAAAAGGGTGAAAACCACAAAACTGTTTACCTAAAAAAGCGCTAAGCTTAAAAATAAGGTATAAGTTCCTACAAAAACCACATTTTTGTTTACCAAAAGAATGATAATTATAGATTATTCTTTATAATAAATTATATATCTCTTATTTATTACAGAAAGCATAATAGCTTGATTAATAATGAGTTATGTTTGAAATGGTAAATAGAAAAGTGGTTTTAGGTAAATAGGAATATGGTTTATGGTAAATAGCTTGGTGGTTTCGGGTAAATATTTATGTGGTTTTAAGTAAATAAAAAAGTGGTTTTAGGTAAACAACTTTGTGGTTTATGGTAAACAGAAATGTGGTTTTTATATGAGTGAACCAAAAGGAAACAAGAATCTGGTGTGGATTAACACACCTTTTTCGCTGACAAAATTGGATAAGCAATATACATTATTGCAACAAAACATATTGATGGTTGCAAGTACCCATCTGCAGAAGTATGTTGAAGAGTATTTTACCGAGAAGAGAGTGCTTGGAGATGCACGCTCCGACTATCTTTTCGAGAAAGGAATAGAGCATGCTGTTATGGAGATTCCGCCCATCAAAATAGACATCAAGGATTTTCAGGTATCAACGGAGTTTCATAATTATAAGAATCTGCGTGATACGCTGAAGAACGATATCCTCAACCTGTCGGTGCGTGTAAAGACGGATAGCAAGACAGAGAAGATACAGCACGTATTTTCAAACATCGAGATTCCGACAACGCAGAAAGGCTATACAAAGAGCGATGGTGAGAAAGTAGAACGTATCAAGGGTGAAGTAATACTTGAGATAGATCCAAAACTCACTATGAGCCTTTTTGACATGCGTCAGGGATATATTCACCATATCTCCATGATTGCTAAATATTCCAAGAAGGTGAATACACCTCGACTCTATATATATCTGCTTCGTCAGATGGGACTAGACAAGAGCTTGGATGTTAAGGTTGAGTTTTTGCCGATGAAACAGTATTTGGGTCTGGTAGAACTTGATGAACATGGCAATATTCTGCTTGACGACAAGGGGGAGCCTGTGATGAATAAATATCCTAAATTCTCGCAATTCAGAAAACAGGTACTCGATGTGGTAAGAGAAGATCTCAACAGAATGGCTAGTCGCAGTGAGACAGATATCGTATTTGATGAATTTTCTGAAGAAGACTTTATTTATCGGAACGGAAAGCATAAGGGAGATCCTGAATATGTTATCTTCCATATCAAGCGGACGGATGTAGGTATCAATCATATCGGAGATAAAGATGCAGATATTGCTCGTCGTCTGAATGAAAAAATAAACCGTAATAGGGGAAAGAAAACATCTGATGATGCCACACAGCAGGGAGATCTTTTTGCGCATGTATATCAGAATCCTGACAAGAAGATAGAAGTAGACACGACTCAAGGTTTTGAGCAATGGAATCAGTTTATTTCGATGGTACAGGATACCAGTCAGCAAGCCCTGTTGGGCAGATGCAAATTCATAGGAATCAAGAATGACAGATTCTGTATTGCTGCTAGTGATGATGATTTTGCTGCTTTGAAAACATCGGGTCTTGAAAGGCTGGCACAAGAATTTTTTGACTGTGTCGGTTCATTCATGCCAGTATTCTATAGAGGCTAAACAGAATAAGAAAGCAGAAGAGGAAGTAGGGGAGTACCGTACTTCCTCTTTTTGATAGTATGCAAAACCACATTTCTGTTTACCTACTTTTAAGAATGGCTTATCATCAAAACCACAAAACTGTTTACCTGAAATGTCATGTATATAATTCATTCCATTTTGAGGTTATATTAATTATTTACCAAATCCCGTGTTATAATTTGATATGTAATAAGTTATATCATTTTTATATCAGTCTTTGATTCTTAGGTAAACTGTTTTGTGGTTTTTGGTAAACAGAATAGTGGTTTCAGGTAAACAAAATAGTGGTTTTTGGTAAACAGTTTTGTGGTTTTTATCTTGATAAGATACTATTTTTTATCTTATTCTATTTGAAATCAGGCACCTGAATGCAATTTGGATATGTGTATAACTATCAGTATATTAGTATGTTATGTAAAATGCCTAAAGGAGTTGTCTAGACATTTTGATTCTTTCTTTAGTAGCAACTGAATAAGAATTTAAAAACCACAAAACTGTTTACCTGGCAGAACGTTCATCGATTTTTCTCATAAACCACATTTCTGTTTACCTGTTTTTCTCATGAATTTAACTAGGTAAAAACCACATTTCTATTTACCTAAAGAGGAGCAACTGCTTTTTACTAGGATAGGTAAACAGTTTTGTGGTTTCTGGTAAACAAAATAGTGGTTTCAGGTAAACAGTTTAGTGGTTTAGGTAAATAGAATAGTGGTTTAGGTAAACAAAAATGTGGTTTGTGCTACAAAATGCAGTGATTTTTGGTAAACAACTTTGTGGTTTATGCGTAGTTTTGTGGTTTTAGGTAAACAGTTTTGTGGTTTTCTCCTTATAGAGAATCAAATTCATAATTGTCTAATTGTAGAATTGACTAATTGACGGAAAATCTACAAATAAGTTTCTTTTTAGGTTATTATTTTGTCATTGAACTGCTTTCAAATAAGAAACATTTTAGTAAGAGACTGTCTCAAACGTTAGTTGCTGCTACAGTATAATATAATAGTGCCAAGAAAGCCCAAAGGTCTTTAGCCTTTGGATTTTCTTGGCACAAAATTTAGCCTTAATCTGTTTCCTTATGTTTATGTAAACGGCTAATTATCTTGTAGCCTCTTCCGTATCTTTTGCCTTTTATTCCAATCAGTCCACCATTATAATAATTCAGAACTTCATTTTTATGGAGTCTTGATAGGGTGGTGTTGAAACAGTTTATCTTGAGAGTAGGATAGAGTTGCATAGTCTTATCAATAAGACTCTCTTTGGTTTGCGGGAGGGACTCCTCTGTTAAGACTTTTACCATCGTAGATGCCAAAGAAGGTTTGGAATTATCTTTCAGGATAGTCTTTTCTTTTTTCTTTTCCTTCTTCTCCTTCTTCTTATGGTTATCTACAGTTGGAGTGGTAGTCTTTTTCTCTTCCTTCTTTGCCTGTTTGGCAAAGGATTCCGCATTGATGTCAAGCTTCAGTCCCAGAATTTCCGAAATGATGTTCTTGAGGACATAGATGAACAACTCGCTGTCTTTACTCTTGAGTGAGGTCTCTTGTTTCCAGTAGCGACTCTTGAAAGCAAGTTGGGTCAACTCTTCAATCTCCTGTTCAGAAATATCTTCTTTGTTAGCGAGACGTGCATTGGCCACATTGAGGAATGAAGCAAAGGAGAAGGTGGAGAATTGACTTGGAATTACGTATGTGAAAATATGATTGTTTTCTCCCTTTGCTGAAGGATGTTTGAGATTAATCATACTCATCCCTTTTACCAGAGCAATTAAAAAAGCCATGCTGGCGTATGAGAGATTTGTATTTTCAACCTCACAGATTCCTTTATAGTCGAGGTTCTTATCCGAGATAAAGTTCATGGTAAAAATACCATAGTTAGTCCATTCTGTAGAATGGAGCAACTGCTGGAGTGTGGGATCTTCCGGTGCACCCAAGCCTCTGTTAACGCTATCTATATAGCGACGCATTGTTTCTACTTCTTCCCATTGGAGAAGTGAATCATCTCCCGGCTCATGGTTTCTGATGCAGCCGATGGTTCCCAGTCTGATAACATCAGCAGAAGTTGAAGTTCGCAGGTGATTTGCGAGCTTGGCAAATAAATTAGGCATCCAGTCGAAATCATCAACCGGTGAATCTATATAATCTTCCTGATAGTGATTGTTATCAGTAAAATCTAAATCTTGATACATGCTATATTTTGTAAAAAATTGAATTCAAATCTTTCATTTGCAAAGGTAAGAAAAAATATTCTATTCTCCAAATTTTTGGCTAACTATTTGAACATCAGAGTATATTTTATGGTTTTGTTTGCTGAAAAATCACAAAAAATGGTCTTACTTGTAAAAAAAGACCGACTTTTTAATAGTTTACAGGTCAAAAGGTGAGAAAGAATCTGTATTGTTGGCGCATAACAGTTGACCACCGCATGCACAACAGGTGTTGTGCATGTGCATATCAGCTGTGATGCAAGCGCACAACAGCTGTTGTGCGACCGGTGATACTAACTGTCTCAACAACATATCCTATCTTTTCCAACAACATATCCTATCTCTTCCAATAACAAGAAGAGGGTGGGGCATAACTCCATGACCCACCCTCTCTTGTTAAAATGTAAATATTAAGCTTTACTGCCAGGAATGGCAGAAGCAACACCTTGGTGCATCATGCGCGATTTTTCCTTAGCCAATGCTTGCATGTCTACAGCCACATCGTCTTCATCTACGATTTCTACGCCAGTCATCGTTTCGATTACGTCTTCCATGGAAACAACTCCTCTCAGACATCCGTATTCATCTACGATGATAGAGATGTGTTCTCGTTTTTCCAACATCTTTTCCCATATCTGGTATAGAGATTCATCCTCGTTGAAGGAAAGAATAGGACGCATCAGTTCGGATAATCTGGTTTGGAACTCATCGTCTGAAACCAATTTGAGAACCATATCTTTCAATACGTATCCCACAATGATATCCTTATTGTTGTCATAAACGGGAATGCGTGAGAAATTCCATTCTTTCTGTTCGTAAAACTCCTTGGTAGTCAGATTCATGTTGGCTGATTCTACTACGATGGATGGAGTCATCACCTCCTTGGCCTTTACTCCTGCCAGGCGAATGCAGCTTTTGATGATCTTGCTTTCCGATTCGCGGAAGATGCCTTCTGTAGTACCTACGTCTACCATGGCCGATACCTCTTCGCGACTCACGGAAGCCTGGTGGTTCTTCGGAGTAAATACCTTAGTGATAAGTTCCGAAAGCAGTACCAAAGGATAGGTGATAAAGATGAGCACACGAATGATCTTGGTAGATGTCATGGCAAGAGAGCGCCAATATGAAGCTCCGATGGTTTTCGGGATGATTTCTGAAAGTACCAGAATCAACAGAGTGAGAATGGCGGAAATGATGCCGAAGTATTCTTCGCCAAAGAGTTTCATTGACTCGGCTCCTACACCGGCAGAACCGATGGTGTGGGCGATGGTATTGAGCGAAAGGATGGCACCCACCGGACGGTCTACGTTGTTCTTATACTGTTTCATCAGTGAGGCAGTCTTGTTGCCTTGATTCTCCTTCATCGAGATAAACGACATCGGAGTAGAAAGTAATACCGCCTCCAGGACGGAGCATAAAAAGGATAGTGACAGAGCACCTAAAAAATATAAAATGATTAAACCCATGTAATTTTAAATTCGTTAATAATATGTTATCTCAAGCAAGATAGATATTATTTCCGAAGACTACAGTTGAGGATGTAATGGGGAACATTACATCTATGTTTATCCAATATAAGTGCATTTTTAAATACCATTACTATATATTTCAATTTTCTGCAAAGATATAGATAAAAATACGAATTTGCTATGTTTTTGTTGAAAATTAAATTGTTTTAATATGATTTTGGTAAAATTGTGTAGAAGTATAAAAAAATCTAATTTTAACAATAATATAATGTATAATTCATCAAGTATTTATGAATATTAGGTATTTTTGCAATCAGCATTTAGAAAACAGAGTAAATATGAAAAAGAAAATACCTATCATTCTCCTTAACTTTACCGGTGTATACGAATTGGAGGCATTTGCCTCAAATAAGAATATTATCCATGTAGATTGCCGGGACATGAAAGGGGTAGACTGCTATTGTGACGAAGAGGGTAGGGAGGAACTGCACCGCCGATTGGCTCCTTTTCCTGCCGAGGCTGTTCATTTCATAGATTCCGGAGATTTCCATTATCTTACGGAATATTGGGTGTCAAGAATTCATGAACCTTTCTCGCTCATAGTTTTCGACCATCATCCGGATATGCAGCAACCGGAATGGGAGGGTGTTGTGTCATGTGGTGGTTGGGTGAGAGATGTTTTGGAGAAGAACCCGTTTGTCAAACACATTATCATTGTGGGGGCATCGGACGAGTTGATAGCCCAGGTGCCTGTTCACTTAAGAGAGAGGGTGTTGTTCTACAGTCAGGCAGAGATAGACCATCACCAGGCTTGGCCGTCGAAGGCAGGTAAACTTATACATGAGCCGGTTTACATATCCATCGACAAGGATGTATTGAGAAAGCAGGATGCCATCACCGACTGGAGCAATGGAGATATGACACTTATGCAGCTCCAAGCCGTGCTTCGTATCATCTATGCCCATGAAAAAGTGATAGGGATAGATATTACAGGCGAATGTTCCGCTACGCTTGACTATTTCTCTGAGTTGGAGGATGCAGAGATTAACAACGAGGCAAATGAAGAATTGCTAAGGATGATTCTGGAGGAGAACCATCCTTAGCCTTCTTAAGCGTAAGCTTGAAGAATACGGTCTAGCTCGTCGAGTTCTTCCTCCTTTGTTGCCCAGCTTGTCACGAATCGGCAGATGATTTCATGCTCGCTCTTTCTTTCCCATATCTCGAATGCTACCTTTTGGGAAAGGGCTTCGTAGAGGGAAGGTGAGAGTACTACAAACTGCTGATTGGTTGGGGAATCGTAGGCGATGGCGATACCATGCTTTTCGAAGATGCTGCGGATGCGGGTAGCCATAGCGATGGCGTGGCGCGATATCTTGAAATAGAGTTCATCCGTAAACAGCGTGTCAAACTGGATGCCGAGCATTCTGCCCTTGGCAAGCAAGGCTCCATGACGCTTCACGTTGGTGAAGAAGTATTTCGGTGCCTTCATGCCCGAGAATACCACAGCTTCTCCCATCATGGCACCCACCTTGGTTCCGCCGATATAGAATACATCACAATGCTTTGCAAGGAATGGCAAGTCATAGTCGCATGCCGCTGAAACCAGACCGTATCCCAGTCGTGCACCATCGATGAAGAGACGGAGGTCATATTTCTGGCAGGTTGCATACAGCGCAGCCAGTTCATCTCTAGTGTAGACCATTCCAAATTCTGTTGGCATCGAGATATAAACCATGCCTGGCTGTACCATGTGAGGATGCGTTTCGTCGGCTAGAAAGGTATCCATATAGGCTGATAGGGTGTCTGTTGTCAGCTTGCTGTTTTTTCCTGGCAGGGTAATGACCTTATGCCCGAAAGCTTCTACTGCTCCTGATTCATGTACCTCGATATGACCGGTTTCCACACAGATTACTCCTTCGCATCCCAGGAGCACGGAATCGATGACCGTGGTGTTGGTCTGCGTACCGCCTGTCAGGAAGAACACTTCTGCATTCTCATTGTCCACAGCCTTGCGGATTTTTTCTTTTGCAGATTCTGAATATGGATCAAAACCATAACCAGATGTTTTATCACTGTTTGTCTTGCCAAGAGCTTCTAGAATCTCTGGCAGCATACCATTGTTGTAATCACTTTCAAATGAAATCATATTCTTAATATTACGTGTTTTAATTTAAACTAATTGCAAAGGTAATGATATTTGCTAACATGTGAGTAAAATAACTATTAATTAATCAAAAATAGCCCTATTTCAGGTATAAGTGGTCATTATACAGATGTCATGTTCCGTCAGTTGACCAGGCTTATTTTTTTTTTACAAAATCATGATTTAAATCCTCTGAAAATCACGAATTTCCGCTCGGAAAATATTTCTTGAAGAATATTGGAAATATGGCGAAATTCGTAATCGTCAGATATTCAACGTGTTATAAATCTCACTAATTTCTTCGGAAATCCGGAATTCTGTAGTCGTACAACTATAACCCCTATAGTTGTACGACTATAACTCCAGAGTTGTACAACTATAGCCTATATAGTCGTACAACTGTAGCCTTACGGTCGTACAACTATAGGTGATTCGTCTTGCAGAGAGCAAGTAATACGCTATCAAACCAAAAGATTTTTATCATCATGACCTTCTAGATTGAAAATACGGAAATTGCGATAATTAAGAAACAATATTTGACACCCGCATATTTCCGAAGTACAAATTCCAAACTGATATATACGTACCGCCTATTTACCATAATCACCCTTAGAAAAATGGGAAATGTCCTCGTATGATAACCTTCTCTTAAAATATTATTTGAAATAGTCAAACAGAAAAATTGGGAAAGCATTGAGTACAGCTACTTTGCAATCTTCGGTATTCACATACTGTTCTACTTGTGAGTTGAATATTTTGTCTTGAAGTATGTCTTCTTTAGATGCAGGCATCGTATTCTTCCCCTTACATAGATAGTTCGCTTTTCCCACATTCATTTCCTTTAAATATTCCCAATTTTGCTTAACTTCCTCCATCTCTACTTCTGTTGGCTCTCGATGATCTTTCAGTAGGATGAAATCGAAACTGTCATACGCAGAAAAATCTGCAGATACACCTTTAAACTTACCACACTCAGAACGTGTTACAGAATACGTCCAATAGTTTGCATCGGGCAACTGCTTAGTATATCGTATAGACTCAACCATCGGATAGTCAATATATAGCCTACCAAACTCCGTTTCGTTGTTGAATGTTTCAAGCATTTCCTTTACCTGGCTGTTGATTTCTTCGAGAGATAAATTCCGGTTATGAAAGTCATAGTCGAAGAACAGATAGATTTCAGAAATGTCAGCAGATGCATCAACATCCTTGAGCGGATTGTCTGCTTGACCAGCAAATTTCTCCATCAGCAAAGACACAATATCTCCATCGCCATCATACTCCTGCAAATCTTTGTATAGCTGATAGATGTTGTTGTTATAGGAACATACTATCTGCTCATCTCTATTTGCAAAGTATAATCGCTGGATGGTGCGGAACAAATCCGGCTCCCGTTTTACTCCTTCAAAAACGAATAGTATCATACTTCGAATGCGTTACCTCTAAACATTTTTTCTATATTATGCCCGAATCTCAACTCTTTTTGAGTGCAGTCGCTCAACGGCTTGATTTTGTTGTCTTGCAAGATGAAATTGCAATCTGGGCGAAGCAAGTCGTTGGTCATCAGATAGGTGTTGTGTGATGACGTAAAAGCCTGACATGGAAGGGAAAAGAGAGTTTTGCAAACCTCATAAGAGAGTCTGAAATGATAGAATGCATCAAATTCATCTATGAAAACGAACGATGCTTTTGTCATCTGTTTCAGCCAGTAATATAGCAGCATCAGAGATTGAGTACCCGTTGATGCAATCTTATCGAATGGAATGCGACCTAATCCAAATACGCAATACAACTCTTTATCATCATCCTTTGGCTCCTGAAACTCAAAACTTTGTCCGCTTACCCGATGGATGAATTCCTCAAAGTCCCGAGTCAGCTTATTCTTGATGATATACTCATCGAGATTTGCCGGAGCAGTAGCCAACCCCATAAACTCATTTTTTTCAACACTTCTGAACCATAACATTGAGTTTACGAATTGCTGCAGTTTCAGAAGATAATGTTCCTTGGCAAGAGGATAGGAAGTAAGCAGAAAGTTTACGATGGATACATTATTGGCGTTATTGGCAAGGTTTGCCTTCACCGCAGAATCCATCGGGAATTCAACATCATCCAATGTCAAGACAGAATTCTTGTTGCAGAAAATAAGCTTGTTATTCACAACAAGTTCTTCTTCCTCCAGTTTTCCATCAGGTGATTTGCTATATGTATATAGTAACGTATTATCTCTAAACTTGAATGTATATTCAAATTTTACGGGGAAGTTCAACTTTCCCGTATATGTAAAGTTATCATAATAGTTCACCTTCTTCCACTTCTGTGAAAGATGATTGGTAATGTCGAAGATGGCCATTGCAAAGTTCGACTTGCCAGAACCATTAGGTCCATATACGATGCCATTCTTGATGATACCATCTTTAATGGCAAAAGTATTGAACGAATAGTTACTTGGTTTCGACAAATCCCATTCTATGCGATTGGCAAATCCTCTATAGTTCGTTACGGCAAATTTTACTAGCATGCTTATATATACTTTATTTTTAATTGATAACAATTTTGTTGGTGCAAAGCTAATACACACTTAAACAATGCAAACTATCTTTTATTATAATGTCAAGTGCAGCTAAGCAGTTGCAAAGATATACAAAATATCAATACGCCGTAATTTTTTTACGGTTATTTAAGATAATAATCCTTGCAATACAATTTATATGCTTTATCATTAAAAAAACTAATTGCTAAAGTTATATGGTGATTCCTCTCAATAGGGTGTACTGCAAACTTTCTATTTACGATAAGACACCTTAGAAAATGGGAAGCATGCAAAGTTAAGAAAAAAAACAATATTCAATGGCAAATAACCAAGAAAAATCTCAGGAACTTATAATTTTTTATAAAAAGAACAATATATTATACCTTTTTTTGCGTAATCTAGAAATATTTGTTACCTTTGCAGGAAAAGTACAATATAATACACTACTTGGTATGAAAATTCAAGAAGTAATGAAATTGCAGCGTATGGCCTTGGGGATTACCCAGCAAGACCTCGCTGACATGTCTGAGATAGCCATTTCAACCATCAAAAAAATAGAGAGTGGTAAAGGAAACCCCTCTCTATCGACGGTTGAAAAAATCATGGATATCCTTGGCATGGAGGTTAAATATGAGATTCGTCAAACAGTTTAAATAAAGTAAGTCATGAGAAAAGCTATCGTTTATTGTCACGACACAGAAGCAGGATTCTTAGAGGAGTCAACTCCTGGCAGAGGTTATACCTTCACATACGACAAGCAGTATATGATGGATAGAACCCACGATCCAGTCTCACTTACCATGCCTTTCAGGGAAGAGCCTTATCAGTCTGATTATCTATTCCCTGTTTTTACCAATATGCTTCCAGAAGGAGCAAACAGAAAGATAGTCTGCAGAAGTTGGCGATTGGATGAGAAGGATTTCTTTGGACTTCTTCTGAAGATAGCAACCCATGATACGATAGGAGCAATAACCGTAAAAGAAGTAGAATCATGAAAGAATTAAATCATTGCCCATCCACCCTTGCAGATGGATTTTCCACTTATTCTCCTACAGCTTGCAAAAAACTGTTTGATGGTCAGAAAGTGTCGCATTTGCTTGATTTTGAAATAGATGAAATCAGTAAGACATCTGAGACTATGGTTGCCATGAGACGTATCTCTGTTTCTGGAGCTCAGGAGAAATTTCCTGCAGTGATAGAGAATGGAATCATCAGAATCTCGCAGACGGATGAACGTTCTCGCTATATTCTGAAGCCAGCACCTTGGGACAATACTCTTTATACAAGGAAGCAGATTCCTGCTAACGAGCATCTTACCATGCAGATAGCTTCACAGGTATATGGTATCATTACAGCAGAAAATGGTCTTTGCTTTACCCCTCATGGAGATATGGTATATATTACCAAGAGATTTGACATAGCCAAGGATGGAAGCAAATATCTCATGGAGGATTTCGCTTCTCTGGTTGGTAAGAATGAAGCCGAGCAAGGTACTTATTTCAAATATGATGGATGCTTCGAGGATATTGCCTGTGCAATAAAACGATTTATTCCTGCTTGGATGATAGCCATGGAACGTTTCTTTAAGTTGGTTGTATTCAATTACATCTACGGCAACGGCGACGACCATCTGAAAAACTTCTCCATCATGAGAATTGGCGACCATTACCAGCTTGCTCCCGCCTATGACCTGATGAACACCTGTCTCCATATCGAGGGTGATGATCTGGGTTTGAATGGGGGGCTTTCTCTGACTCTGGAGAAAAGTGATGTGTATGAGCGGACAGGGCATCCATGCCGTCTGGACTTTGAGAGATTCGGAGAGCATATCGGTCTGAAGAAGAAGCGTATAGCAATGTTCCTTGACTCTTTTTCAGTCTTGCCTGACGAAGTAGAGCATTTGGTCAACAATTCTTTTTTGACAGACAAGATGAAACGCACCTATTTGCGAATAGTCAAAGAAAGAATTCAAAGATTCAATCGTAAATCAGAATGAGAATCATGAACGGGAAATCTTTTCATGGCGTCAGTGCTTGAAAAAGAATAATTTAAATTAATACAATGAACATCAAGTCAATAGGTAGTAAAATCAAGGGAAATCCTAAGATGGTAGAGGGTACGGTATATTCCATGCTCATCATCTGTAGCATTTCCCATTTCTTGAATGATATGATTCAGTCGATTATCCCTTCCATCTATCCGATTGTGAAGGATAAGTTCGACTTCTCGTTTGCACAGATAGGTATCATCACGCTGGTCTTCCAGATGACGTCTTCCATCCTGCAACCTTTTACGGGGCTTTATGCTGACAAGCATCCCCGTCCCTATGCTCTTTCCCTCGGCATGTGCTTCACCTTGGTGGGCTTGCTCCTGCTGGCTTTTGCCGAGAATTATTTTCTGATTCTCCTGGCTGTGAGCGTTGTAGGTCTGGGCTCATCCGTGTTTCATCCCACAGCTTCAAGAGTGGCCCAGATGGCATCGGGAGGCAAGAAGAGTCTGGCACAATCTATCTTTCAGGTGGGCGGCAATGGCGGATCGGCAGTAGGTCCGCTGCTGGCTGCCATCATCATCCTGCCTTTCGGACAGCATGCCATCTCCTGGTTTGCCCTTGCAGCCCTCCTCGCTGCCATCATCATGGTAAGATTGGGAGTCTGGTACAAGGCACGACTGGCTTACGTGGTGAACCATCCGCAGAAACAACCGCTTCTCAATACCCATATTTCTAAAAGGGTGAAGTATTGGGCACTGTTTATCCTCATCATGCTCGTGTTCTCCAAGTATTTCTATACGGCGTGCATCACGAGCTACTTCACCTTCTTTCTGATGGATAAGTTCGGGGTCTCGGTACAGACTTCACAGCTGTGTCTCTTCGTGTTCCTTGCAGCCTTTGCCATAGGAACTGTGGCAGGAGGAATGCTGGGTGACAAGTTCGGCAGAAAGTATGTCATCTGGTTTTCCATCCTGGGAGCAGCACCTTTCGCCATCGCCATGCCTTTCGTCAACTTCACGTGGACCATCATCTTTACCTTCCTGTCAGGATTGATTATTGCCTCGGCTTTCTCTTCCATCGTGGTATATGCCACCGACCTGATGCCAGATAAAGTAGGACTGATAGCCGGCATTTTCTTCGGACTGATGTTTGGTTTGGGAGGTTTGGGCTCTGCTTTCTTCGGCTGGTTAGCAGACAAGACGAGCATCGAGTTTATCTTCCAGGTGAGTGCCTTCCTGCCATTGCTCGGCATCATAGCAGGATTCTTGCCGAATACACAGAAGAAAAGCGTTGAAGAAACGGATGAAAACGCAAAGTAAATGAAAGACTAAAATGATAAGAGAATATTAACAAATGGAACAAGAAGAAAAGAAACAGAAATCTCAAGCTGCAGAGAATCAGGCATCCTGCTCGTCTCTGCAGCCAGTTGCACCACATCCTTTTATTTCTGTCATACCGCTGGCAGTACTTATCACCCTCATCGTCCTGGTTGTCAAAATCTTCCCTGATGATGCCCTGGCTGGTGCCTCTCAGGTGGCCCTCATGATAGCCACAGCCGTTTGTGTAGCACTCGGTATGGGCATCTATAGGATGAAATGGAATATCTTTGAAGAGATGATCAAAAAGACCGTGGGCGATGCCGGAGTATCTATCCTGATCCTGCTGCTCATCGGAATGATGTCAGCTACCTGGATGATCAGTGGTGTGGTACCTACATTAATATATTATGGTGTACAGATCATGTCGCCAACCTTTTTCCTTCCCTGCGCATGCATCATCTCCAGCATCATTTCTGTGATGACGGGAACCTCATGGACCACTATTGCCACCATCGGTATTGCTCTGATGGGAATCGGTGATGCCCTGGGAATACCAGCCCCCTACACCGCTGGAGCTATTATCTCCGGTGCCTATTTCGGAGATAAACTCTCGCCAATGAGCGATACCACCGTCCTGGCTTCGAGTATAGCCGGAGCGGATCTCTTCTCACATATCCGCTATATGCTCTATACTACCATACCAAGCATCCTGCTCTCGCTGGTACTCTATCTCATCATCGGACTCTGTTATGATTCCAAGCCAGTGGATATCAGCCAGTATCTCACCGGTCTGAGCCATGGATTCAATATCTCCTTGCTTGCGATGCTCGTTCCGGCTTTTACAGGATGGCTCATCTACCGTAAGACGCCATCTCTCATCACCCTTCTGCTTTCAGCCCTTTCAGCATGCATCTGTGCCCTCATCCTCCAGCCGGAAGTACTTGTAGGGATAGCAGGTGAAGACAGCATCTCTGCCAAAAGCCTCTTTGAAGGAATCATGACCACCTGCTATACCCATACCCAGGTAGATTGCGGTATGGAGAACATCAATGATCTCGTAGCCACCCGAGGTATGGCTGGCATGCTCAATACCATCTGGCTCATCCTCTGTGCCATGTGTTTCGGTTCATGTATGGTAGCCAGCGGCATGCTCCACGCCATTACCCACATGCTCCTGAAAAGCATCCACAGCACCGTATCACTTGTCTGCAGCACCGTGACATCAGGCGTCTTGCTCAATCTCGTTATGGGTGACCAGTTCCTGAGCATTATTATGAATGCATCTATCTATAAGGATGAGTATGCCGAACGAGGCTATCGTCCGGAACTCTTGAGCCGAAGTACAGAGGATAGCGCTACCGTAACGAGCGTATTGGTTCCATGGACAGCCTGCGGTATGACGCAGAGTACGGTTCTTGGTATCCCGACACTTGTCTATCTCCCCTTCTGCTTCTTCAACATCATCAGTCCTTTGATGAGTTGTCTGGTTGCCATCCTTGGCTTCGTACCCAACCCACAACCCAAGGAAATCAAAGCATCATCAGCAAACTGTAATTCTTTAGAAACAGGAAAGCAAATGAATTGTATAGCCGCTGTATCCGAGACGTAATCTTTCTGTTCTACCTTTGCACCTGAAATTAGTAATTATAAATACTATATAATAATAAGGTAGAAAATGAGAAAGCAACGTATGAAGAAATGCTTCTTTGCGATGACATTATGTTGTGTGGCTGGAAGCATGTTTGCCCAGTCTGCACAGGATGGTAGCAAGACTGCTGAAAAGAAAAGTTCTGTAAAAGGGAAAAAGATACAGAAGTCGAAGTTTAGTGACGATCCGATAGAACTGAATAACGTAGTTGTTACAGCCTTGGGTATCAAGAGAGAGGAAAAGAGTCTCGGCTATGCTACACAAACCGTATCAGGTTCTGATATTACTGCAACCATGCCAACCAACTGGTCACAGGCTTTGCAGGGTCAGGTAGCCGGATTGAATGTCATTTCAGCAGGTGGTCCCCTTTCATCAACCCAGATTAATCTCCGAGGTAACGTATCTATGAATATGGATGGAAACGGAGCCCTTATCGTAGTTGATGGTGTGCCACTTTCCAGTCCTATGAACAATCCCGGTGGTTCTTATGGTGCTGGAGGCAACTCTGAAGGTTCTATTGACTTCGGTAATGGTTTTTCTGATTTAAATCCGGATGACATTGAGAGTATTCAGGTTTTGAAAGGTGCATCCGCTTCTGCCCTTTATGGTTCCAGAGCTGCCAATGGTGTAATCATGGTTACTACCAAGTCAGGAAAAAAAGCCAAGAAGGGATTAGGTATCAGCTATAACTTTAATAATTCCTGGGAGCAGGCAGCCCACTTTCCTGATTACCAGTATGAATTCGGACAGGGTGTAGCCAAGAACATCGGTTCTAAAGGCACTCAGTGGGAAGGTCAGCCTTATTATTCCTATGGTGCCAGTGATGACGGTTTGGCTAGCACCAGTGGCACCAGTTCGGCTTTCGGCGCAAAGTTCGACGGACAGATGTTCTATCAGTATGATCCTGAAAAAGAAGGCCGTGCTGATGTGGCTACTCCTTGGAGAGCCTACAAAGACAACCACTCAGGATTGTTCCAGACAGGTCATACCATGACAAACTCTCTGGCTCTTACGGGTAACAGCAGTACAGGAAACATGCGTATCTCTCTTACTCACAGCAAGAGTGAGTGGATATTGCCAAATTCGGGATACCAGCGTCTCACTGCAGCTTTCGCCGGTTCACAGCAGATTTCCAAGCGTGTGAAGATCAATGCCCGCATGAGTTATACTTACAGAGACGTGGAGAATACTCCTCAGCTTACTTACAATTCCAACTCTTTGAGCTATTTCCTGATATTCATGAATCCTAACTTCAACCTCGACTGGTTTAAGCCAATGTGGTATAAGGGTAAGGAGAATATCAAGCAGATACGTCCATTCTCAAGTTATCTGCCAAATCCATACGTTTTGCTTTATGAGGCAACCAACCCTGCAAAGAAACACAGTTTCAATGGTAACATCTCAGCTAATTTTACCATCAACCGTTTCCTGGATTTGCAGTTACGCTCCGGTCTTCAGGCTACAGCCCAGCAGCAGGAACAGCACAGACCTTGGGATGACAAGGCTTTCCCTACAGGTTTCTTCAAGAAGCAGAACATCTTTGACTACGAGGTAAACTCTGATATGTTGCTGTCTTATCACAACAGTTTTGAGAATGGTCTCAATGTCAATGCTTCTGTCGGTGGAAACATGATGCAGTCATATTATGATTTGCTGTCGGCTTCCGTTACGGGCTTGAATACGCCTGGTGTGTATAGTCTGGCTAATGGAGTATCAAATCCATTGGTAACAACAACCATTCGCAAGAAGCGTGTCAACTCACTTTATTTCATGGCCAACCTTGCTTATCAGGAGATGTTGTTCCTTGACATAACAGGACGCAACGACTGGTCATCCACCTTGCCTCGCAAGAACCGTTCTTTCTTCTATCCTTCTGTGGGCTTGAGTGCTGTACTGAACAGCATGATGAAGATGCCGAAGTGGATGAATCTCTTGAAAGTACGTGCTTCCTGGGCACAGGTTGGTAATGATACACAGCCTTACAAGACTTCACCTTATTATACAACAAGTGATTTCTCTGGATCGTTGGTTAAGCCGGGCACGCTCTACAATGCTGATTTCAAGCCGGAGATGTCAACCAACTGGGAAGGTGGATTGGATTTCAAGGCTTTTGGCAGCCGTTTAGGATTAGACGTTACCTATTATTATAACCGCACCAAGAATCAGATTCTCAATGCTCCTTTTGATCCTACTACAGGTTATACCAAGGGTACCATCAACTCGGGATGTGTGAGCAACAGAGGTGTGGAGATTGTACTCCGTGGTACTCCTGTCAAGACGAAAGACTGGCAGTGGGATATGACCGCTACCTGGTCAACCAATAAGAACAAGATAGAATCGCTTTCCGAATTTGCCGATGAGCGTCAGATTCTCGGTTCTTATGTCAGTGGCAATGTAAGCATTATCGGTACCAAAGGTGGAACCACCGGCGATATCTGGGGGTATAAGCTCAAGCGTAATGCCCAGGGAGAGGTGATTATTACTTCTGCCGGTTTGCCAGCCCGTCCTTCTGAGATTGAATATGTGGCATGTGCCTTACCAGATTGGGAGGGAGCGTTCAATACCTCTTTGCGATTCAAGAACTTGTCCTTCTCCATGCAATGGGATGGTAAGGTTGGCGGCAAGACCTATTCGCAGTCTCATCACAAGATGTGCGAACAGGGTCACCTGGCTGAAACCCTGAATGGTAGGAAGCCTGGAACCAGTCTCTATCTGGATGTTTCTGATCCTGATGTGCTGAAACTCTTTGAACAGCAGAAGATTACCCCTATTGCTGGAGTATACTGCATAGCACCGGGTGTGGTTGATAACGGTGATGGAACTTACAGTCCGAACAGGAAACTCGTCACCTTGGAGTCTTACTATAAGGAGTATTACCGCATCGGAAATGTAGAAACCAATACTTTCAGCACTACTTATCTCAAGCTCCGTGAGGTCCGTCTCGACTATCAGTTGCCTAAAAAATGGCTGAAGAATACTTTCATCTCCAATGCTTCGGTAGGTGTGTATGGCCGCAATCTGCTTTGCATCACCAGTTATCCGATGTTTGACCCAGAGACAACATCTCTTGATGGTAATACATTTGTGCCTGGTGTTGAGGTCGGTACGCTTCCTACAAGCCGTTCTTGGGGTGTAAATCTCAAGGTAGATTTCTAATTGAGAATAAGATGTAATGAACAAAATAAAGAAAGAATCGATGAAAAAGATTTTCAGAAATATAATGATGCTGATGGCCGTGCCTGCTATGCTGATGACTACGGCATGTGAATCAATGGACGATACCAATGTGGATCCTACCCGCATGAACTCTGCCAATGCCGGTAGTTTTATGGATCCTCTCATTTATGGCATGGGTACCTATACCTGGTCCCGGTATAACAGTTGGACTTTCCAGCTGATGCAGTGTCTGGTTACCACTAACTCTACCAGCGGTGTGGGTTGGTTCAATATCAGTGATACCGCCGGTGATGGCGTCTGGACCAATTATTACAAGTGGAATACCAATGCCAAGGCCATCTATGACGAAGCCGTTAAGGTGGGTGATCCGAACTATCAGGCGATTGCGTTGACCCTCAGATGCTGGATATTCGAGAATACGACTGATGCTTTCGGCGATGTACCCGTACAGGAGTCTTGCCGTGGTGAGGAACAGCTCTATTATCCTAAGTTTGAGTCTCAGGCAGATGTCTACAGGTTTATCATCGATAGCCTGGATGTGGCAAACAGCAGGTATAATCTCAAGAAGGGATTACAGTTCAACACCAATGGTGACAAGATGTATTGCACCAGCGGTTCTGATTTGGAGGGCATCCTGAAGTGGAAGAAGTTTACCAACTCTTTGCGTTTGCGTGCCTTGCTGCGTGTCATCGACTCTGAGGAATTGGGTGATCTGGCAAAGACTGAGTTGAAGAAGATGATGGCAGATCCTGCTACTTATCCGGTTTTTGAATCGAATGAAGACAATGCCAAGGTTCATATCTCCGGTATTGCCCCTGATGAAGCACCAATGACCCGTCCTTCTGACCTGTCATCCTATAAATCTCTTTCCGAGTTCTTCATCAATCGCCTTTTGGCATGGAAGGATCCTCGTCTGGCTGTCTTTGCAAAACAGGCAACCAACAAGAATCCTGAAACCGGCAAAAACGAGAAATCCTATATAGGTTTGCCTAGTGGTTATGATGTGGAGCCTACATTCACCGCCTCTTCTCCTAATGCGGATAATCTTGCCACAGCACCACAGGATATCCAGTGTCTCACCTATGCCGAGGTGCTCTTTATCAAGGCAGAGCTGGCACAGCGTGGTCTTATCTCCGATGATGCCAAGCAGCTCTATGAGAAGGCTGTTACTGCTGCGATTACGCAATGGGGTGTAGAGGTTCCTGAGGGATATTTTGAAAATGAGAAGGCAGCGTATGACGGAACTTTACGCCGTATCATGGAACAGAAGTTTTATGCGCTCTTCTTCATTGATTTCCAGCAATGGTTCGAGTATAACCGTACGGGTTATCCTGATGTACCGAAGGGTCCGGGTGTAGATGCATCATTGCACATGCCTTACCGCTTCAAGTATCCTGCCATCCTGCAGCGTATGAACCGTAATCATTATCTCGAGGCTGTCCAGTCTATGGGAGGTGATGATTTCGATACGAAACTGATCTGGCAGAAGAGGCCGGAATTATAATATGTTGAATTTAAGGTAATGAAAGGATTAAAAAAGATGAAAGTAAGATTGTTTTTGATGGCAGCACTGCTGATGGCTGTTGCTGCTCAGATGGATGCACAGGAAAAGAAAGAGTTTACGCTCGAAGTATATGGCGGGGAGATTCCTGATGTCAAGCCTGCTTTTGAAGAGGAGCATTTCCTGGGTGGCGAAATCACCAGAAAATGGAATACATTCCTCTGCAACTATACCCATACCTATGATGTGGAAGTGGGATTGAGTGCTTCGGGCACTGAGTTTAGAAAACCTGCCGTATTCAAGGCGGTTGAGCGTGTGAACAGATATGTGAAGAAGAACTTTAAGTCGCATCACATGACACGAGAGGAGGCAACCCGTATCATGACTCATGTGCTGGATTGTGCTAACATTATCTGTCTGGAGAATGATACGGCTGCATTGGAGCAGGCTGCCGGTGATACCAGGACTGCTGAAGAGGCTTTGGCTTTCTTTGACCAGATTAGATTGATAAATGTTTAGTTTGAGTATGATGAATAAAATACTGAATAAAATTATATTGTTAGCGTTTGTTGGGGCATTGCCATTGGGCAGTGTTGCCCAACAGACTTCTTCTTTTGTTTTCTCCGGCAAGGTAAAAGACAGTAAGGGTAAGGGTATAGCCGGTGTTGTAGTAAATAACGGCAGGAGTTTTGTACAGACCAATTCTCAGGGAGAATGGTCCTTGCCTACTGATACCAATGTCTGCAAGTTCGTCAGCATTTCTACTCCTGCGGCTTATGTCCTTCCTTGCCGGAAGAGTCTTGCAAAGGACTTTTATGTTCGTGTTGACCAGCTTGTAAAGGATGACAGCCGGCATGATTTCGTTTTGGAAAAAAGGAAAAAGCCATCTGACAAGTTCTATTATATTGCCATCTCCGACCCTCAGGTCAAGAATGAACATGATATGAACCGCTGGAAGCAGGAATCTATCCGCGATTTGAAGGCTTATGTTGATACTTTGAGCCGCCAGCGTGAGGTGGTGGCAAATACCTTGGGCGATTTGGTTTTCGACAGCATGAACCTTTATGGTGAATATGCCGCTTCGTTTGATGGCATCAGGATGACAACTTTCCAGTGTATCGGCAATCATGATTTCGACAAGCGTTATCAGGATTTGCATAACATGGCTCTCGGCACTCCTGTATATGGTGAGCAATATTACCATCGTTTCTTCGGACCAACCAATTATTCTTATAACATCGGCAAGGTTCACGTTGTTACTTTGAAGAATATCAATTACGTGGGCCACAAGAAGTATATCGAGGCTATCACAGATGCTGATCTGGATTGGCTGAAACGCGATTTGAGCTTTATTCCTAAGGGCTCTCTGGTTATCCTCAATATGCATGCTGCCGTATGGAACAGCATAGAGAACGAGGGGAATGTTCGTAATGCAGGAGACTTGGCTGATGTCTTGAAGGATTATCAGGTGCATGTATTGACCGGTCATACTCACTATTTCCAGAACAATGCCGTTGATGCCCAGCTGATGGAACACAATATTGGTGCTGCCTGTGGTGCCTGGTGGAAGAGTCAGGTTAACCGTTGTGGCGCTCCTAATGGTTATCTTGTGATGGATGTGGACGGAACCCAACTGAAATGGCACTATAAGTCTACTGGTCATGGCATGGATTATCAGATGCGTGTTTATGGTAAAGGAGAAATGTTGAGTCAGCCGCAATATGTAGTGGCAAATGTCTGGGATTGGGATTCTGCCTGCAAGGTGGAATGGCTGCAGGATGGTAAACCTATGGGCATGATGGAGAAGTTTACAGATGTTGATGAAGTTTATGCCGTGAGCAAAAAGCACCAACCGGGTCTTACTGTTACCGGCCATCTGTTCAGAGCCTTGCCTTCTTCTGGTGCCAAGAGCATTACAGTTGTATTCACCAACCGTTTTGGTGAGAAATTTGAACAGACAGTCATGATTACGAATCCGAAAGTACAGACCCGTATTGTGGCTCATCGCGGATATTGGGATACAGAGGGTTCTGCCCAAAACTCAATTGCGTCTTTGCGCAAGGCTGCAGATGCCAAGGTGTATGGTTCCGAATGTGATGTGCATATCACGGCAGACAGTATCATCATCGTGAATCATGACCCGAAAATCAACAATCTGGTCATTGCCGATTCTAAGTATGCTGACCTGAAGGCCCAACTTCTTAAAAATGGTGAAGAGGTATCTACTCTTGAGCAGTATCTGAACGAACTGAAGGAGCATCCGGCTATACAGCTGATTCTTGAAATCAAAAGACAGCCTTTGCAGCAGGATGAAGACAGGCTCACCCGCAAAACGGTTGAGATGGTTAACCGTATGGGGTTGGCAAAGCAGGTAGAATATATCTCTTTCAGTTCTGCTGCCTGTGCATTGGTACGTCAGTTGGATGCCAACGCTATAGTCTATTATGTGAACGGCAATTTTACACCGGCTGAGGTGAAGAAGCTTGGCTATCAGGGTATTGACTACAACTATAAGATACTTTTCAAGCATCCTGAATGGATCAGAGAGGCTCACGAATTAGGCTTGAAGGTAAATGGATGGACTCCTGATGATGATGAAATCACAAGGAAACTCATTGAAATGAATGTCGATTTCATTACAACTAACAAGCCGGTAGAAATACAGAAATTGGCAAAGTCATTACCTGCTCCTATTTCAAAGTGAAGCTTGGCAATGCCGAGGTCCATCTTGGTATATCCTACCATTGAGAAGCCTCTCTTGGCAAGAATTTTGGGTTTACAACCAGCTTTTGTACCTTCCTGGTCTTGCAGGAAGAATGAGAACTTCTGCTGATTGATGGCTGTGGGAGCAAGAAGAGCTGCTTCCACGCCCTTTCGGAACCATGAAGGAGAATTGCTGGTTGCATTGCTCACCAGTTCCATGGTCTTGATTTTGTGACTAACCCCTTGTGACTCTCCGTATCCCAAGGCAATCATGCATGTCAACTTCTCCCCTTTTTCAATCTTGTAGGCTTCATTCACCTTGCGATAGCTTAATCCTGCCCAGCAGGTGTTGAGTCCTAGGGCTTGTGCAAGCAGCACAAGCTGTTCGCCATAATAGCCAATACGCTCATCAAGATCGTCGGCTTTTTGCCCTGCCATTACGAAATAGTTCTCCACGCCATGGAATTTTCCATATGACATAATGCCGGAGAATGCCTTGGTTTCTTGGGTAACCAGTTGTATGTGAAGGCCACCCTCTTTGTTGCACTCCAAGATTTTTTCTTCAAGTGCTCTAACTACCTCAGTTGAAAGAGGTTTGTGTATGTACTTTCGTACACTATGTCTTTGTTTGATAGCTTCTTCTATAGTCATGATTTCTATAATGAATTGTGCATGCCTTCCCTATCGACGGTTGAAAAAATCATGGATATCCTTGGCATGGAGGTTAAATATGAGATTCGTCAAACCGTTCAGACGAGGAGAAGTAATTTTCAGCAAAATATCAAAGAGGTAAATATAGGCTAGAATTTTTATGTCCAAAACTCTTCTTCGCCAGTGGGTTGCATCTTGCCCCCGCACTTTGGGCAAGTATGCATATCCCACCTGTGAATCCTGTCAGAACCACATCTTAGACATAGCCTTCCTACAAGAGAACAATTTAATACCCAACTTGCGTTGGATATCTTGCCAATCTATACCATTATCGACATGATAGAGACTGTAGAATAACCCATAATATAATGAAAGAGAGTCCTTTAAAAAACCGGACTCTCTTTTAATACTGAGCTCCTTTAAACCAGTCCGTTTAAATCAATGGAATATTTGGTAGGCAGCTTCTGCTCCTTCTTGATAAACATCAGCATGTAAATAGGGAGATAAGTGATTTTTCCCACCTTCTTCACATTATCATTACACAGCACATAGGCTTTAGAAATCTGATAAGTTGTTGAGTTCACCACATTCGTAAGCGCTTTGTGACGCTCATAATCCTTGCCCGATTTAACCTCTATCGGCAACACCTCACCATTTTGCTCTATCACAAAATCCAGTTCACCCTGGCGCTTGTTGTTATAATAATACAACTGGAAACCGTGCGCCCAGAGCTCTTGTGCTACGGCATTCTCATATACCGAACCAAAGTTGATGGACGGTTCGTTATCCAAAATCTTCAGTTGAATGCCATCCGCATAAAGACTTGCCAAAAGACCAATATCTGCCATAAACAGCTTGAATAAGTTTCTGCTGCTCGACAAAATCAACGGCACAGTAGGCTCCTCAACATTATATACCGGCAAAGCTACACCGGCATCCTTTAACCACAAGAAACTGTTCTGATAACGTGCAAACTTGATGTTTTCATTCAGGTTCTTCAATATGAAACGCTTGTTCTTGGCATCAAGCTCAGCAGGGATCCTGTCAAAGATTTCCTGAATATACAATTTATGGTCAGGGTCATATTTCGCTATATCCTGCTTATAGAGACGTATGATAGCCTGCTGCTCTGCCATTACATCTTGCAGATTATTGGTAGCCAGATATTTATCAACAGCTGCAGGCATTCCACCTACTATAAGATAAAGGCGGAATACCTCCATCATCTTTTCATGGATGAATTCATCTACAGCAGTCCCTTCAGTAAAATGCTTCCTCAAAGCATCTATAATTCTATCGTTGATACCAACTGCTGTAGCAAACTCCTCCAAATCAAGAGGATACATATCTTTCACATCCATATATCCCACTGGTGCAGAACGGAGATTCTTGATCTCCACACCCAATAGGCTACCGCTTAAAACATAGCGATAGCTCCCCTCTTCCACCAGAAATTTGATGGCAGTTACGATTTCCGGGCATTCCTGCACTTCATCAAAGAACACAAGGGTACTGCCCTTGATCAAATCCTGGCTGGTCACAGTGGAGAGACGCAACAAGATGTCTTGACTATTCTTCGCCTTGCTGAAGACCTTTACCAAGCCTGGATTTTCGATGAAGTTGATTTCTATGAATCTTTCAAAATGTTCATGACCGAAACGACGGATAGAATATGTTTTTCCTATCTGTCTTGCTCCTGTCAACATCAAAGCTTTCTTATTCGCTTCGAAGAAATCAGATAAATATCTGTCTATCTTACGTTTAATCATATCCTTGTCCCCTTTTCTAATATTAAACGAACGTATTTTGTCCGCTTTTCCATGGCAAATATACGATAATTTGTCCGTTTTTCCAAGGTATTTACGCATCTTTTTGTCCGTTTTTCCAAATTTTAACAGTTTCCTTGTAGCAGCTCCCCAAAGTGGACACGAAAAATGATTATTAATTATTTATATTTT
>JAJXAL010000159.1:0-5182 GCA_021628325.1 Segatella copri
TCTTAAGAAATATCCCGAAATTTTTGGTAATTACGAATATTCAGCGTACCTTTGCAAAATATAACTTAATACAAAACATTATGGCTAATAATTATCAACCTTTCAACCGATCTTTGCTGGCGATGGCTGCCCTGCAAGCCTTGCCGCTATCTCTCTTCGCCCAAAACACCCCGCCCAACATTCTCTTCATACTGTGTGACGACATGGGATATGGCGATCTGGCTTGCTACGGCCAACCTTATATCCACACGCCTAATATAGACCGGATGGCACAGGAGGGAATGAGATTCACCCAGGCTTATGCCGGTTCTCCCGTCTCGGCTCCGTCGAGAGCTACCCTCATGACTGGTCAGCATACGGGACATACACATGTGCGTGGAAACAAGGAATACTGGAGAGGTGTGCCAATGGTAAAATATGGCAACAACGAGGAGTATTCTGTCGTAGGACAGGAACCTTACGACCCGCAGCATAAGATTCTGCCCGAAATCATGAAGGACAAAGGATATAGAACCGGCGTATTCGGGAAATGGGCTGGCGGATATGAAGGTTCAGCTTCTACTCCCGACAAGCGTGGCGTGGACGAATTCTATGGCTATATCTGCCAGTTTCAGGCTCATCTCTATTATCCTAACTTTCTGAACCGCTACAGTCGTGCAATGGGAGATACAGCGGTGGTAAGAGAGGTAATGGAACAGAACATCCAGCATCCGATGTTCGGCAAGGATTATTTCAAGCGTAAGCAGTATTCTGCCCGCATCATCCACGACAAGGCACTGGAATGGATTGACAGACAGGATAAGGAACATCCTTTCGTAGGATTCCTTACCTATACCCTGCCGCATGCCGAACTAGCCCAGCCGGAAGACTCTATTCTAGAGAATTACCAGAAACAGTTCTTTACCGATAAAACCTGGGGCGGATGGGAAGATTCGAGATACAACGCTGCGGTTCATACCCATGCACAGTTTGCCGGAATGATTACCCGACTGGACCAGTATGTGGGCGAAATCTTCGCCAAGCTGAAGGAGAAGGGACTCGACAGGAATACCGTTGTCATCTTTACTTCAGATAACGGGCCGCATGAAGAAGGTGGTGCCGACCCGGAGTTCTTCGGTCGCGACGGTAAGTTGAAAGGTCTGAAGCGCCAGTGCTACGAAGGCGGCATCCGCATACCATTTATCGCCTGGTGGCCGGAGCATATCAAGGCCGGAGCGGTGAACGAGACCCAGTTTGCCTTCTACGACCTGCTGCCAACCTTCTGCGATTTGGCAGGCATCAGAAACTTTGCCAAGCGTTATACCAACAGAAAGCTGGCTGGTGATGGTTTCGACGGAATCTCCATCGCTCCTACCCTTTTGGGCAAGGATGCAGAGCAGAAACATCACGATTATCTGTACTGGGAATTTCATGAAACCGACCAAATTGGTGTAAGAAAGGGCGACTGGAAACTGGTGGTAGTAAAAGGCGAGCCGCGGCTCTATAATCTGGCTTCCGATATCCACGAAGACCATAATGTGGCGGCAGAACATCCTAAGATTCTTACCGAACTCCTGGCTGCCATCAGAAAGGAGCATCGAGACAGCAAGGATTTCGAAATTACGCTGCCAAAGTTCTGATTTTCTCTCCCGGTTACAGAGAGATAGAGATTACAACTAGATTCAAGAAAAAATGATGAACGACAACATAGCAAATCCCTTTGCCAAGCCACTATATGTAATGCTGAAGCCTGCGGGTGCCCATTGCAACCTGGCATGCAAATACTGTTATTATCTGGAGAAGAACAAGCTCTATCCCACTGCTCAGCGACATCTGATGAGCGATGAGATGCTGGAACAGTTTACCCGAGAATATATTGAGGCGCAAACCATGAACCAGGTGCTCTTCACCTGGCATGGTGGCGAGCCTCTGCTGCGCTCCATCGACTTCTACCGCAAGGCTTTATCCCTACAGCAAAAGTATGCTGGAGGCAGGCGCATCGACAACGTAATTCAGACCAACGGCACGTTGCTGACCGATGAATGGTGCGAGTTTTTCGCCCAGAACCATTGGCTGGTAGGCATCTCTATCGATGGTCCGCAGCCTGATCATGACCATTACCGGCTGACGGCTGCGGGAAAACCATCGTGGAAGAAGGTGATGCAAGGCATCAAACTGCTGAAGAAACACGGGGTAGAATGGAATGCGATGGCGGTGGTGAATGCCTATAATGCCAATCATCCGCTGGAGTTCTACCGCTTCTTCAAGGAAAACGGCTGTCAGTTTCTGCAGTTCACACCTATCGTTGAGCGCCTGACCCGACATGAGGATGGCCGTACCCTGGCAAGTCTTGCCGACAAGGATGAGATTTCTCTGAGCGAGGCATCGGTTGCGCCGGAGCAGTGGGGCTACTTTCTCTGTGCAATTTTCGATGAATGGGTTCGGAAGGATGTGGGCAAAATCTTCGTTGAGATTTTCGACTGCACACTGGCAAACTGGATGGGTATTTCTCCCGGCATCTGTGCTTATTCCAAGGAATGCGGTCATGCAGGAGTGATGGAACACAATGGCGATGTTTATTCCTGCGACCACTTTGTTTTTCCGGAGTATAAGTTGGGCAATATCCGTGACCATTCGCTCATCAACATGCTTTATGGTGAGCAGCAACAGGAGTTCAGCCGTCTGAAACACAGTTCTCTTCCCCGCCAGTGCAAGGAGTGTGACATGGAGTTTGCCTGTCATGGAGAATGCCCGAAGAACCGCTTCATGAAAGATAAGTATGGCGATTCCGGTCTCAACTATCTCTGTCCGGGTTATTACCATTATTATCAGCATGTAGCGCCCTACATGGATTACATGAAGCAGGAACTCATGTCGCAGCGCCCACCTTCGAACATCATGAAAGTTGTACACTAAGCATGACTGATTCTAAAAAAACAGCAAAATACTTGGAGAAAAGTCAGAAATATCGTACCTTTGCAGACAAAAAAGCAAAAATACGGATATGAAAAGAATCAAAATGCCACTTTTGGCAAGAATCATCATTGCCATCCTGTTGGGTGTAATCTTCGGCAATTTCTTCAATGAAGCGGCCGTCAGAGCGTTTCTCACCTTCAACGGCATCTTCAGCCAGTTTCTGGGCTTTATGATACCGCTCATCATCATCGGTCTCGTAACACCAGCCATTGCCGACATCGGTCACGGAGCCGGAAAACTCCTCCTTGCCACTGTGGGCATCGCCTTTGCCGATACCATCCTGGCGGGTCTTCTTGCCTATGGCACAGGTTCGGCACTCTTTCCACACATGATAGCCAACTCAGCCCATGTGGCAGTAGATAAGGCTGAAGAACTCAAGCCCTTCTTCGAAATCAAGATACCTGCCATGGTAGATGTGATGAGTGCCCTCGTATTCTCCTTCATTGCCGGACTGGGCATTGCCCACAAAGGCAGCCGCACGATGAAGAACATCTTCCAGGAATTCAAGGAAATCGTTTCCGGCGTCATTGCCAAAGTCATCATTCCCCTCCTGCCCCTCTACATCTTCGGCATCTTCCTGGGCATGACTTTCTCCGGCGAAGCCTACCACATTCTGCTGGTCTTCGCACAGATTATCCTCGTGATTCTTGTACTTCATATCGTCATCTTACTTTACGAATATCTGTTGGCTGGCGGCTTGTCCCACAAGAATCCGTTTAAGCTGTTGCTCAACATGTTGCCAGCCTACTTCACGGCACTTGGCACATCATCATCGGCAGCCACCATTCCGGTAACACTGAAGCAGACCTTGAAAAACGGCGTCACCGATGGCATTGCCGGATTCACCATTCCGCTCTGTGCCACCATCCATCTCTCGGGATCAATGATGAAGATTACCTGTTGTGCGCTCACCATCTGTCTCATCAATGGTATGCCTTGCAATCTCCCCCTATTTCTCAACTTCATCTTCGTGCTCGCCATCTGCATGGTAGCAGCTCCGGGAGTTCCGGGAGGAGCCGTCATGGCAGCGCTAGGTCCGCTAGCCTCAGTTTTAGGTTTCAATGCTGATATGCAAGCACTTATGATAGCCCTCTATATTGCGATGGACAGTTTCGGAACCGCATGCAATGTAACGGGCGATGGTGCCATTGCCGTAGTCGTGGATAAGATATTCAGAAAGGATAAATAAAAAATAAAAGAGGGTGCGTCATAAGTCTGTGACGCACCCTCATCTTTATATAAATCTCTCTCTATTTCTAAAGTGATTCATATATATATATATTATATTATGTATATCGTATGTTCTATTCTTACTTGCTCAAGCTAACAGAATGGCTCATGTTAGTCATTTCTGGAATTGAGTTTACTACGTGTTTCAAGAACATGCCCATGCAAAGAACCATACCTGAAAACATAACTGCGGCGAAAGCCATTGTAAAAATAGTCATCATAATTATTAACCTTTTTAAAATTTATTATTTGTTATTCCTTAAACACGAGTGCAAAGTTAACACTTTTTTATCGAATAACGGCATCTTTTGCCGAGAAATATCATTGCAAAATGTTTTTCTTGATATGGGTCAACCACTTGTTTTTAGCCTTGAAAATGACATTTTGCTATCGGATATGTTGTTTTTGTGACAACAATTTATATATATCATTTTTCTCGCTTTATTATGTGTGTAACAAGATAGGGATTCCTGTCAGATGATAAGAAGTCAGAATCGAAGTGAAAGCCAATCATCGAGCTTCACGTTCTGGAAGGTATGGATGCCCAGCTTCTCGGCAGCCTCGCAGTTTTCCTTCAGATCATCGATGAAGAGAGTTTCATCGGGATAGATGTTCGCCTGCCTGATTACCTCCTCATAGATGTGGGCATCAGGTTTTGCCAGATGCATTCGCTGAGAGAGGAAGCAATGCTCAAAATAATCCTCTACCCCATAGTTCTGATAAGGGAAGAGATGCTCCACGCAATAATCCCAATGTATATCAATGGTATTGCTCAAGAGGAAGAGACGATATCCAGCCTTCTTCAACTGCAGGAGTCGCTCCTTTTTCTCATCAGGAATCTCCACCAGCATCTTGTTGGCAGCATCGATGATCTCTTCATTCGTCACATCAGCTCCTGTCAACTCACGGGCTGCATCGCAGAACGCTTCGGTGGTAATCATTCCCACACCCAGTTTGCTCATCAGCTTCATCCCTTCACTCTGGGGATTCGGATTCG
>JAJXAL010000160.1:0-5174 GCA_021628325.1 Segatella copri
GTCTTGTCTATGACTTGACCATCAATCTTAACCGTCTGTTTGCTGCCGGCAAATACTGCCGTAGACAACATTCCAGCCAACAATAATAAATAAGCTTTTTTCATTTTAAAGAATGTTTGTTAGATTAATTTTTTGGTTTGTTGTTGATTTTTACAATGCAAAAGTAGTGAAAAAATAACTATTATAAAACATCCTGGCTCATTTTTCATACGCAAACGTTTTCATAAGTGTAAAATGAAGTATTATAAAAAAGGGCATAAAAAAAGACTGAATCCTGTTACGAAGATTCAGTCTCATAAAGAAGTGGTACCACCAGGAATCGAACCGGGGACACAAGGATTTTCAGTCCTTTGCTCTACCAACTGAGCTATGGCACCAACTTTCACAAATCGCGATTTATCATTTGCGGGTGCAAAGGTAATACTTTTTTCTGGTTCCTGCAAATTTTTCGGGAAATTTCTTTCAAAAAAAGATAAAAAAGTCTATTTTTGTTGGTATTATCCATTATTTAATGTACCTTTGCAGCAGAAATCGGGATTTAGCGCAGTTGGTAGCGCACGTCGTTCGGGACGATGAGGTCGCTGGTTCGAGTCCAGTAATCCCGACCAAAAGCCGTCTAATGTGCCTATACACAGGGGATTTGCCTTGGTCGTGGTCAAAATGGTCGGCGAGATTTCGGTATCATAAGAACTTAAAAATCCGTAAGCCTATGAAGTTTATAAAGGATTTTTTTTATATCAATTACCATGAACGGCGAGCATTACTCGTAATCCTGACCCTGCTCGTTGTCAGTACCACAATGATTTTCATTGTAGGTTCTAAAGAAACTATGCCCTCAGAAAAGCAACAAGCCCATAACGATAGTATCATCAGACATGCCACGCGGCAACAGCCAGGCTATTATGACGAAGGACTTCAGTCGAGCGAAGTATTCGCCTTTGACCCCAATACGGCAAGCCAATCTGATTTCCAACGGCTGGGACTGGAATCATGGCAAGCCAGAAACATCATCAAATATCGAAATAAAGGAGGTATCTTCAGGACACCTAGAGACTTTGCGCGGGTTTACGGACTAACCAAGAAGCAATTCGAAAAACTGCTGCCCTTTATCAGAATTGGTAAAGACTACCAGCCGGCTGCCAACTTTTACCCAAGAGAAAGATACAACTACGGCTATCAAGAGACAGCTATAAGAACTAGAGAAGAAAGAAAGAAGGACAGTACCCAATACAATTATCCACGAAAACTGAAAGAAGGTCAGTATATCAACATCAATTCTGCTGATACAACCGAACTGCAGAAAATTCCCGGCATAGGCTCTTACTATGCCAGAAGCATCATCCGATACAGAGAGCAGTTAGGCGGTTTTGTTTCCATGAGCCAGATACAAGAAGTGGAAGGCGTGCCCGAGACAGCCCTCCACTATATGAATATTGATGCAAAACATATCAGGAAAATGAATGTCAACCAGCTCAGTTTAGCCGAACTGCGTAAACATCCTTACCTGGACTTTTACCAGGCAAAGGAAATCGTTAACTACCGCAGAACCCATGGTCCGCTGAAAAGTGCTGAAGAGCTGCGTCTCCTCAAAGACTTTCCACCTGCCGAAATAGAAAGAATCAAGCCGTATCTTGCCTACTAGGGGCAAGATAGCCTGTCTGCAAGTTTGCCGGTTTTGCTAAATGACACCAAACTGGTGCAGGAAGATAAGGAAAATACAGATTGGACAGATAAAACGGATGGTGAACAGGAAAACAGGGAAGAGAGTTCCCTTCAGGGTTCCCCAGTTGGTAAACTCATCACGCACAATCTTCTTTGGCACATACCATCCCAGGAACAGACAGGTGATGAACGAACCCAACGGCATGAGCAGCTGGGCAGTAAAGTTGTCACAATTGCTCAGGAAATCCTTGCCGAAGAAACCCAAATCAGGTACGGCACCCTGAGAGAGCGAACAGAATACGGCTATGATGCAGCAAACGATGGTCTCAAACCAGGCTCCCTTGGCACGGCTTATCTTACCCTCCTCATAAATAAAGGCGGTACCTATCTCGTGCATCGAGATGGTAGAAGTCAAGGCTGCCAATACAAGCAAAGCATAGAACAACACCGAAATCACATAACCGACAACCGGCATGTTACCGAAAGCCTGCTGGAATACGTTTGGCAAAGTAATGAAGATGAGCGAAGGACCGCTGTCTGGCTGCACACCAACCGAGAAGGCTGCAGGGAATATCATCAAACCTGCCAATACAGCGATTACCGTATCAATGGTCACAATCTGAGTAGCCGACTTCAAGAGATTGGTCTGTCTGTTGAAGTAAGAGGCATAAGTACACAGACATGCCGTACCCATACTCAAAGAGAAGAACGCCTGTCCCAGCGCTTCGAGCAACACGTTTTCATCTACCTTAGAGAAATCCGGCTTCAGCAGGAACTCCACTCCCTTCATCGCTCCCGGCAGAGAACAGGAAGCAATCACAATCACAATCAACAGGAAGAAAAGCATCGGCATCAGGATCTTTGATGCTTTCTCTATACCATTGCGCACACCGCGCACTACAACCATGTGGGTAAGCAGGATAAAGCCTACTGCCCATAAGGTAGGACGGATAGGGTCGGCTGCAAAGGTTTGGAAATAAGTCTTTACATACTCGGCATCGCCATGAACACCCCCCATGATGCTGGCATAGAGATACTGAAGACACCAGCCAGCTATTACGGCATAGAACCCCAGAATAATCATAGAGGTGATGACACCCATCAAACCTAAAGCACCCCAAGCCTTATGCTTACCCAAATTGGAATAAGCTCGGGCTGCATTAGAAGCGGAATGGCGGCCGATGATAAATTCGCTCATCATGCCAGGCAATCCGAGCAGGATGATACATACCAAATAGATGAGAATGAAGGCGGCACCACCATTCTGACCTGCCATATAAGGGAAACGCCACACATTACCCAAACCGACTGCCGAGCCAGCTGTGGCAAGAATAACGCCCAACTTACTACCAAAATTTCCTCTTGTTTCCATTATCTTAGTATTTAATGTGTAGTGTTTGTTGTTTTCCGACGAAACGGCAGATGCTACACCTTATTATATATATATGCTTGTCTGATTATATACCTTAATTATATATATGATTATTATCTATCCGATTACAAATACTTTATCCGAAAACACCAAACTGGTTCAGGAATACCAGGAAGATGAGGACAGGACAAACGAACTTAATCAGGAAAAGATAAATACTGAAGAGACGGCCCTTCAAGGTTCCCCAGTTAGTAAACTCATCCTGTACGATCTGCTTAGGTACATACCAGCCCAGGAACAGGCAGGTAAGGAATCCTCCCAGAGGAAGGAATATCTGACCCGTAACGAAGTCGAACCAATCGAACAGCGCCTTTCCGAAGAACGAAAGCTTATCTGTTGCACCCAAAGAGAGCGAACAGAAGGCTCCGATGATGGCACAGGAAACCGTAACGATGGTAGCACCCTTCTTGCGGTCTATCTTCAGCTCCTCGTAGAAGAAAGAGGTATTCACCTCATGAAGTGACATCAGCGAGGTCAAGGCAGCTACCGACAGCAATACGTAGAAGAGCAGCGAGATGATCCAACCCAGTACAGGTAACGATGCAAACGCCTGATTAAAGACATTCGGCAAAGTGATAAAGATGAGCGAAGGACCACTATCCGGTGATACTCCTACAGAGAAGGCTGCAGGGAAAATCATCAGACCAGCCAGTACTGCTACCAGCAAATCGATGATGGAAATCTGCAAAGCACTCTTGAAGAGATTGGTCTGACGGCTGAAGTAAGAGGCATAGGTACAGATACAGCCCATACCGATACTCATAGAATAGAACGACTGACCCAAGGCATTCAGGAACACGTTTCTGTCTACCTTTCCGAAATCAGGCTTCAACAGGAACTCCACGCCCTTACCTGCATCCGGCAACAGACAAGCTGCTACTACAATGATCAAAAGCAGGATGAACAGGAGAGGCATCATCACCTTAGAAGCCTTCTCTATACCGCCGCGCACACCATGAATAATCACGAAATGACAAATCAGGAATATCGCTACCGTCCACATAACCGGACGCACAGGATCAGAAGAAAACTCCTTGAAGTAATTCGCCACAAAGGTAGGATCACCATGCAGTTCGCCCATGATACTGGCATAGACATACTGCAGACACCAGCCTGAAACCACTGCATAATAGCCCGTAATCAGGAAACCGGTAAGCACCTCCAGGTAACCAACCCACTTCCATGCCGTACCATGAGAGAGTTTGGTATAGGCACGTGCGGTATTTGAGGCACCATGACGGCCGATGATAAACTCAGAAATCATACATGGAATGCCCAACAGGAGCACACTTCCGATGTATACCAGAATAAAGGCTGCGCCACCTTCCTGACCAGCCATATAAGGGAAGCGCCATACGTTACCCAAACCTACGGCGCCACCTGCTGTAGCAAGAATCAATCCAATCTTGCTTCCAAAACTTCCTCTATTTGAATCTGTCATTTCTATCTTTCTATTACTAATTTCTTATTTTTTAATTTTTCTTCGTGCAAAATTATAAAATAATTCTGAAATATATGAATTATTTGAAAGCAAAAACACAAATTTAGTAATATTTATGCTATTTAGTCTGTTTTAGAGCGCAGAAATGACTTTTTCGATACATTTTCTAACGATATTCAGCCGGCAAGGTATCACGCCACTTCGAGAAAGGATTGCCCAAGAGATGCGAATTGTAGAATCTCTTGTCACCTGTTACCTCCATACCGATGAAATCGGGTTTCTCATAGGCTTCAGTCTCGCTTGCCAACTCCACCTCTGCCATGACCAGTCCTTCATTATCGCCATAGAACTCATCCACCTCGAAGGTATGACTGCCACTTTTCACAAGATAGCGACGCTTATCGATGACACCACCCTGACAAAGTTGCAGAAGATGCTGCGCCTCGTCCATCGTTATCTCCTTTTCAAACTCATAGCGGGTCATGCCGCCATTTACCGACTTGCCCTTAATGGTAAGGTAAGCCTTCTCATCCCGTGTGCGAACCCGCACCGTAGCCCCCTCGGCAGGAATATATCCCTGCTGGATATGACTAGAAGAAAAGGCGGCGCTTTTATAAGCGTCGCCCTTCTTAACGAGGA
>JAJXAL010000032.1:0-28165 GCA_021628325.1 Segatella copri
TCTATCAAATATAGCCAATATCGGACTCTATTCTGTCTCAGGACACACTTATTCGTTGCAAAATTACAAGAATAATCAGACATAGGCTTTGCGCCATATATCAAATACTTTATCAAACGTATCAAAATGCACTGGAAGGGCAGGTTTGTTACCTGCCCTCCCAGTACTGAATGATTACAAGCGTAGGGCTTGATGCCTACAAGTGACGTAAGTAATAGTGAGAAGAATGCCTTCCGTAGTTCTTTTGGCGGTCGCCAAAAGATATGCGATTCTAGGACTTGCAATCATTAGGAACAGGAGTTAAAGGCATTAGCTTCTGGAACAACAATCATCAACTCCTAGGGCTACAAGCAACAGATACTAGATTAAGAATTTTCACAACCCATAACATTAGGTATAAACTAAAGTTACATGGCACCCTATTAACAAGGCAAAAATAGCTCAAAAATGTCCCTAATCCAAAAAATCAGTACGAATTTTCGGATTATAATCCAAAAAAACAGTGTTATTTTTTGGATTAGCGAATATTTTCATTACCTTTGCAAAAGATTTAAACATAAGAATAAAATGATAAGAAGGAAACTACAAGAAACGATAGAGGCCAGAATGTTTGGTGGTAAAGCTATTATTATAATAGGTGCCAGACAAGTAGGAAAAAGTACGCTTTTCAAAATGATACTTGAAAAACGTACGGAACCTATATTGCAATTAAACTGTGATGAGCCAGAAGTAAAAGAAATGCTATCCCAGGTGAATAGCCAAGAACTAAAATTGCTCATTGGCAAACACAAGATTGTCATGATAGACGAGGCACAAAGAGTAGAAAACATAGGGCTAACCCTAAAATTGATTACCGACAACTTCCCTGAAGTACAATTACTGGTAACAGGCTCTTCCTCATTTGAATTACAAAACAAGCTCAATGAGCCACTGACCGGCAGAAAGTTTGAGTATCATCTCTTTCCATTGTCCACTGGTGAATTACTCGAATCTCAAGGCTTACTTACAGTAAAGCAAACACTAGAGAATCGCCTCATCTATGGCTCATACCCAGATGTCATCAATCATACAAAAGATGCAAAAGACATCTTGTACAATCTGTCCAATAGTTATCTCTATAAGGACTTGCTCACCTTAGAGAGTATACGCCGACCTGCATTGCTTAGCAAGCTACTCACTGCTTTAGCACTGCAAGTTACTAGCGAAGTTTCATACAATGAGCTGGCACAGACAGTAGGTACGGACAGCAAAACCGTGGAAAAATATGTAGACTTGCTAGAAAAATGCTATATCATCTTCAAGCTAAATGGTTTTAGCAGAAACCTGCGCACAGAACTGAAACGAGCCAAGAAGTTTTACTTTTACGACAATGGTATCCGAAATGCCATATTGCAAAACTTTGCGCCTTTGGCCCTTCGACAAGATGTTGGTGCCTTGTGGGAGAACTTCGTTATCAGCGAAAGAATAAAAGCTAACCAGTATGAAGGAAGATATGTAAACAGCTATTTCTGGCGAACCAACCAACAGCAAGAGATAGACTACATCGAGGAAAGCGACGGACAGTTTACTCTCTTCGAAATGAAATGGAATCCAAAGAGAGCAAATACTCAGTTTCCTGCTTCCTTCCTAAACACATACGATGTGAAGGATAAAACAATCATCACTCCCGAGAATTGGCTAGAGCACCTATAAGAAACAAAAAAGTCCTTTCACCTTTCATCTATCTGAAATGCAAGAAGATAGATGAAAGGTGAAAGGACATCTAAACAACAAAACTATTTTTATTTTATCACAAAACCTAACTACTTCATCACAATTTTTCTACCCTTGTGAATAAAGATTCCGCTTGTAGGATGGCCTAATACATCACGTCCTTCTCTGGGAAGCCAAATTAAAGATTTTGGCACGAAAACGCACTTTTTCTCGAAAAAAAAGTGAGAAAAAGTGCGTTTTCGTGCCATTTTAAGGAAATTACTCTGTTTGTTCCATATCAGCCAAATACGCAAGGCATTGAATATTGGTGGCGTGGCTAGCGAGGCTTACATTTGGTGTTGCCAATGGCATCCATTCAAGTATAGTAAACAGCGAAGTCACACTAGACAATCTCTTTCAAGAATGACACATAGGAGAAAGAGAATATTTTCATCATTAAAAAAACGCAAAAAAGGTCGGTCGTGTCTTCTCGACACAACCGACCTATCACGACTAACATTATTTCGGTTAATCTATATGATAAAACCTAAAACTAATGTTCATTTCTAACATTATTCTGCATTCTCCTTCCAGTACTCAGGAGCACCTAAGCCGGCTGCGAAGCCTGCGTAAGTGTGCTTGCGAAGATAGTTTAGATCCCAGAGACCAGTAGGCAAACCAGGACGCCAACCTGAATCCTTAGGAGAATCTGTAGCACACCACTGAGTGATGCCATACTGCTGAGCAACAGGAATAATCTCGAAGTACTTCTGGAGTACGAAGGTGTAGAGGTCACGCATTTCCTTGTGTTGTTCCTCGGTCATCTGATCATAAGTTACTGAATTACCCGCAGCATCGACATAACCCATATCAAGCTCAGAAATCTTGCAAAGTTTGCCACTTTCAGCCATCAACTGCAACATCTTGACGATATGATTTTTCTTACTTTCCTGAGTGTTAGGATCAGCATAGCAAGAGATATGCATCTGAGTACCGATACCATCAATCTTGGTCACGCCATCAGCTTCCCAATCATGAATCCACTGGATCAAGCTCTTCAACTTACCATTGTCGTCCCAATCGCTCTCCAAGTTATAATCATTGATGAAGAGTTTCAATTTCTCAGGGTCACCATTATGGTCGGCAAAACTCTTGCGAGCATCAGCCACGGCTGTGCGAACATAGTCGAGGTCGCCGAGATAATCCTGCCAGTAGAAATTGTTCTTTGCATCGTTAGCTGAAACGTTACCTCGAGTAGCAGACTGCAAGTCGTACTTGCCATCGCCATCCTTATCGGCACCAGAAAGGGCCTCGTTCACAACATCCCAAGATGTGACATAACCATCAGTAGCCTCCATCATACCATCAATCCAAGTTCCCATGGCAGTGGTAAGAACATCTTTCTTCTCTTCATCGGTGAGAGGAATGGAGTTTAGCTTCTTGACCTGACAAACCGTAACAGAATGTACATCCAAAGTAGCATCAGCAGTCTGAGGTTTCAGAATGATATCGTAATTGCCACCAGCACAACCAGACATCTCGTACTTATAAGTATGGCGTCCTTCTGTGGTAGAGACACTGACTGTTTTTGCATCAGCATCACCTCCCCAACCATTTTGCATAGTCAACTGCATTCCACCAGCAGCCTTGGAAGAAGTCACATCCAAATAAACCACATAATTACCCTCAGAAAGCGTATTGTTGCTACCTGGCATAACAAAGAACTGAGACCAAGCTCCTGTTGGAACAAAATGAATAGCACCATTCACAACTGGTGGTTCGCATCCCATAGCAAAGAATGGGAAAGGTCCATCTGTATAGGTTTGGTTATTAACTTTTTGTTCTACCTCGACAGCTGCGGCGGCAGAAGCAACCTTGATAGAACATCCGGTCTGCCCCCAACCACTGGCCGACTCTTCAGCAAAGTCTCCATTTTCAATAAGATTCTCATCAGAACCAGCTTTCGTCAACTTAAAGTCATCGCAAGAAATGGTTCCTCCTACCTTACCGAACACAAACTGAAGCTTATCAATAGGGAAATTGGCTGTAAACTCCCAAGTCAAAGTAGAATAATCCTCAGAGATGTCATGAGTAGCCATATACTGAACATCATTACTACCACCCCATTGGTTTTTATTATCACTTGCTTCCCAAATAGGCCAAGCAGCAAAAGTTCCGGCATCCGATGCCTTTACCTTAACGGACATCACGTAACTTTGTCCCTTAACCAATGCCTTAGGCAACTTATAATTAATCTGTTTATCCCATTGATTGGCACCAGCTTCGCCACAAGCAATCTCCAAGTACTTGTTTCCACCATTTGGATCAGGTGGCAGCTCCTTATCCTTGATAAGATTATTGAGATACTTATTGGCTGCCTGAGAATGCCAAGCCAGCGTATGACCATAAATCGTCATATCTGCATCTTGCGCATTCTTGACGAACTCCTTGACTGTCGAAAAATCCATACTGCCATCATCTTTCACACAAGAAGCCATTTTCATGGCATTACCAGCAGTCATTTCATTGAAATTGCTACCAGCCAGGCAATATACAAGTTCCTGCTTGTTGAAGTCGGCTGCGCCGAGCGCAATGCCCAACTTAAAGTCGGGATTGCACTTGCCGGCAGCTTTCATATCTTCCACGTATTTCTTCAAAGGCTCGTAGTTATTCAGATACTGATAATCCTTCAAATTCTTGGTCATATCAGTTCTGTACTCCGAGAACTTGTCATCAGCACAAGAAGACAAAGTCAAGAGAGTCATCAAGCCTAAACCTAAATTAATATTTTTCAATTTCATAATAATCGAATTATTAGAATGATACTTATCTATCAAGAATATTACTTCTTGATATACTGAGGACTGAATTGAACAACACCATTGGTGTTACCACGAGTCTCGGCAACGAACTGATCGGATGTTTCCAAAACAATGCCAGAACCGAAATCAACCCTGTAATTGAGAGTCAGGATGTCACGATCCTTGTTACCCCAAGCCAACTTAGCTCCCTTTTCTACAAACTTTCCTGAGCCAGAAGCAGTCATGCCCTCTGTATCAGAAGTAACGGTACAATTACCATTATCATCGAACGTAAGTTTCAAGTTGCAAGTAACCTTAGAGCCGTCAGCTTTATTTACAGAGACTTCGAAATTACATTCCTTCAAACTCTTGGTTGTAATTCGACTCACTTCATCCTTTTCAAGAGTTGCACCTTCACGCTTTACCTCATGAGTTTGTCCATTCTCTGTAATCTTGTCAGTTCCTCTACGGAAATAATAGCCATCCCATGGATTCATAAACTTAACGCAATAAAGGATATAATCCTTAGGAACAATAGACCAAGCTGAAGCATCAGTACGAACAGGAGTTGTACCTGCAACGGCAGGAGAACCCGAAAGAATAGAATCGGCTCCCACCAAATCCTTGATGCGAACTGGGATTACATATGTATTCTTTGCACAATCTGGGTCAGCAAAAAAAGCATCCTCCAACTTAACCTGAAGACGTCCCTGCAATTTTCCATTATACGCAACCGTCTTGGTAGGAATTGTATAATAATTGCTAGGCATTGGCTTTACAGGAGTGACTCCATCCTCAAAATACAGATTGTCACACAATGAATTATCAACATCTACATTCAATGTGATGTTTTTTCCATTATATGCTCCACCCATTGTAGATACGATATACAATACATGATTGTTATCATCCGTATTATCGCGATTCTCATCATTGCCTAAAACTACAGAACGTTCGATATACTGATAAGGATAATATACAGTAGTACCGCCCTCATAATCAGGAAATTCTTGGTTGCCATTCTCACAAGAGTTAAAGCCTAAAGCCAAGATTCCCAATGCAGCCATGGACAAATATTTGCTTATCTTCATTGTTTTCATCATTTTAAATATTAGTCGTTATTTTTTACTTCCCAGCCCTTGTTCTGCTGCAAGTTGCTCCACTTCAATATTTCGCTCTGTGGTATAGGACCGTAATACATGTAATCTTTATAGCTGCGATCCTCAACCTTCATGTCTTTGTATGATGGGACACCAGCCTCTGAAGTGATTTCAATACCACGCACAGCCTCATTTAGAGGAGCTTTCCAACGGCGAAGGTCACTAAAGCGCTTATTTTCAAAACAAAGTTCCAAACGACGCTCGTTGCGAATCAACTCACGCATTTTCTCTTTGCTACCAGCGCACTCTTCCAAGTATGGATCCTCGCCAAACTCGCCAACTCCGGCACGCTCACGGATTGCCTTGATTACATCGTAAGCTGAGTAGTTGTGAGTTCCCTTACCCTGTGGTCCCCAAGCCTCGTTGGCAGCCTCAGCGTAATCGAGGAATATCTCAGTATAGCGAATATACACTGGATAATGATACTGAGCATTCTTTGCATTAGGGTCAGGATTACAATCCTCACGCAACAGCTTTTTCATGTAATAGCCTGTACGAGTAGAATTGGAAATTTTATTCAAACCATCATTGTTATTAGCCGTCGTAATGTCTGTATGAATGGTCTTTCCCTTATAAGTACTACCATCATGAATGATATAAAGGTCAAGACGAGGATCTCGATTGCTGTAAGGATTCAACTTATCATACTCAGAACGAGTATCGGTGATAGGATAACCATTTACAGCAGGGAATGCATCGACCAGATTCTGAGTTGGGTTGATTCTACCCTTACCATAAAGAGACGGAGGGAAATTATCAGCCTCTTGGTTCAGACCAAAATCATAATCTTCAGAACCATTGGTACGACTGCCACGCCAAAGAATTTCAGCAGGACAAGCACCTGAGCCAAGCGCATCGATTTCCCTGGTTTGCATAAACCAATTATTACCTGTAGCAGACAAACCATTCACACCATTGATACGGTCAAGAACGGTAGCTGCATCGTCAGCAGCCTTAGCATAATCCACGTTTGTACCTTCAGAGAAAGCAGGACTAGCTGCAAGCAAAGATACCTGTGAGCGGATAGCCTCAGCGATACGACCGCTGATACGACCACGCATAATAGTACCAAACACACGGTTGTAGTCTCCTGCGGTCTTTACTCCGATTTCCTTATACTTGGCAGGAACAGCGTTATCATCAGTCAAATCATTGTAATCAAGAGGGAGAAGCTTGGCAGCCTCGTCCAAATCGCTATAGATTTGATCCAAGCACTCTTGGAATGTATTACGTGGCTTGTTGAAATCATCAGTAGAAGTCTCTGGTTCTGTCAAATTAGGAACGCCAAGCAGTTTGCCATCGGCTGTCCATCCACCATGATTCATCAAAAGATAATACAAGTTGAGAGCTCTCAAAGCATAAGCTTCACCTTTACGGCTATCGCAATACATCTTACGAGCATTCTCGTCCTTTGCCCAGTTTACCTTATCTACCTCCTGAAGGAAGATATTGAGATATTGGATACTAGCACGACCATTTGTCCATTTAGACATAGGATCGCTATTAGCAGTCCAAGAACCTGTAGCCATCTTGAGATAGCCATTTGTCAAGTCATTGCTTACAGCGTCATCTGTAGCAACATCAGTAACACTCTTCGTATTGTAAGGAAGCATGGCATAACCATATCCCAATAGTCCCTGAGCGTATGTTGGCTCATTGTAAATCTCATCCAAGCCACGGTTGTTTTCATCTGCAGGCTCGAAGAGATCTGAGCAAGAAGCCAAAGTAAGCGACATTGCTGCTAATATAAATATATTTTTTACTTTCATTTCTTTCTACATTTTAAAATGATTAGAATGTTGCCTTCACACCTATATTATAATAGCGTGTCTGAGGCGCAGATCCAACGTTCATCTCTAAGACTTCGCGCTCTCCTGAAATGGTAAGCAAGTTAGCTCCGCTTACGTATGCCGACAACCCCTTAAGCCATGTCTTTTGGAACAAAGTACTAGGCAAGTCGTAAGTTATCTGGACCTTAGCCAAGCGGAATGCATCTGTCTTGTACATCCAGAAGTCTGATGTCTGGAAGTTGTTGTTACCATCAAGAGATGTCAAACGAGGATAGGTTGCAGTCTCTTTGGTTTCCTCTGTCCATCGGTTACGAACTACAGCAGAATATTTGCTATCGCCCTTTACCCACCAATAAGAATTATTCTTGACTCCCCAAGCACCGAAGTTACCGGTACCAAGAGCGAAGAAGGTAAAGTTCTTCCACTTAGCTGTAAGATTGACACCAAGCGTGAATGGTGCTCCATACCAACCACCCTTACCCAAGAAGACTTGGTCGTATTGGTCAATTTTATTATCACCATTTACATCCACATACTTGATGTCACCAGGTTTAACTGTTCCACCAAAATAGCTTTGGTCTGGAGAATTTTTGATTTCCTCCTCGCTTTGGAAGAGACCTGCGCTCTTGTAGCCCCAAATGCCATCAAGTGCCTTTCCTTGTCTGTTCTGATACTGCTCTACGTTGTTCTCATCTCGTTTGGTAGCCTTGGTTGTATAGTAAGTACCTGTCACACCAAGTGAGAGATCCACATCACCTACCTTCTTATTGAAGTTGGCTGCGAAATCAAATCCAACTCTTCGATTATTGTTGTAATTAAGTACAGGCATAAACGAAGCCGCTGGATAACCAGTATTCAAATGAGATGGATAGAATGTTGGCGAAGAGATGAGATAACCCTCCATCGAATTGATGAAGAAACTTGCATCCAATGTCACCAATTTCTGCCACAAGGATGTCTTGAAATTCAGAGACAACTCTTTGCGCTTGATAAAATCAAGGTCTTTGTTCTCACCTCTTTTTGAATAGGTGTATTTATCGCTAGATCCATCATACCATCCATAGCCGTAATCAGAAGTCCAAATACTCTGATAGAGATAGTAGCGATTGTCACCATTTGCTATATCAATATCCTCATTGATAATACTACCTGATACACTAATCATCATGTCATCTACCACCTGGGAATTCTTCAAGAAAGACTCATTCTTGAGTCTCCAACCCAAAGAAAGTGATGGTGAGAGAGCCTCACGATGACCTGGAGCCAACTGGGCAGAGTGGATGGCAGCTAAGCCAAAATCTGCGTAATACTTCTGGGCATAATTGTAAGAAGCATCGAATGCAAGATTGGCACTAGAGTTCTTGTGATACTGTCCAGACTTCGACTGCTGGAAGCCAGAAGCTATCAACATTGCCGACAGATTGTGAACCTTGTTGAAAGTATTGTTGTAATTGAACTGACCAGAGAAAAACATGGTCTGGTTATCTGTACTTCCACTGATGTTCTGGTTGCCAGACTTTTTATCCTCACCTTCCTTCTTCAATGCGACAATCATATCCTTGCCATCGACGTTAGCCCATGTTGGGATATAAACAGCATAGCTATTATCGAAAGAAGTATTATAAGAGGTAGCATAGTCGACTGCGAAATGAGTCTCGAAAGACAAGCCCTTCAACACCTTGTGCAAGTTGATATTGACACCCGTATCAAACTGGAATTGACGACTAGTAAATTTACTACTTCCTGCAGAATAGATATCAGCAAAAACATTGGAGGAGTTTGCCTGAGTACCAGCAAGGAAGTATTTGCCATCTACCAACTTCGCAACGCTCATCAAGTCCCAAGCAGCCTTAGCGTTAGGAGCTATCATATCAGTGGAGATAAGAGGAGCTGCATTCTGCGGGAAATTTGGACGCCAAGTTGCAGCAGCATTCCAGTAATTACCCTTTGCAGAATGAGAATCATAGAAGGTTGCACTAGAATTGACCCAAGCCTTGATGTCATCAGTAATGTTTACATCCACATTACCACGAACGCTGAAGCGCTGGGTATTATTATTCTTTGCCTCACCAAACTTGAAGTAATCGCCCTGACGATAATAGTTGATATTGCTATAGAAGTGAGCTCGCTTACCACCACCGCTGATTTCTGCAGTAGCCTCATAACGGCTGTTCATCTTTCTGAGATAATCAGAAGAATAGAAATCAAGATTAGGATAACGGTAAGGGTTCAAACCTGATCCATGATTATAGATGCTCTCAGCAGAATAAAGCTCAGACAGACCATCATTACGACGAGCCTCGTTATAGAGAGTCATATACTCTGCACTGCTAAGATACTCAGGATAAGACTTTGCTACATTCAAACCTGCATTAGCCTGCACCTCGACCTTCAAGCCGTCATTATGACCACGCTTGGTGGTTATGACTACAGCACCCTTGGCAGCCTTGCTACCATAGAGCACCACAGCCTGCGCACCCTTGAGGAAAGATATCTGTGCAATCTCACTTGGTTGAACGTTGTTAGCTTCACGAGGCACACCATCTACCAAAACGAGATAACCAGCGTTGTCGGCATCCATACCCCAGAGAGAATTGCCATTCCAACCACCTACATAACCTTGCATATTGTCGAGGCTATAAGTATGGTAGTTCTTCTTCATCAAGTTCTCTACATCGACTACAGACACACCGCCCAAGAGGTCATCCTTGGCTACCTTTCGGTAAGCCACCTGAACCATCTCCTTGTCGGCACTGGCTGTGTCGGATTCGCTTGTCTGTGCAGTCTTGGCATTGGCACCAAGAGGAGCCAAAGCCACGAGACTTGCTACAAAAAGCTTATAATTATATGATTTGAATCTTGAATTCATACTATCATTATTCATTTAGTATTACTAATTTATAATTTTAAACCTTACCAGCCTGGATTTTGACTAAACTCTGGATAGAGCTGAGTCTCCCTGATTGGCAATGGGAACCAATAGTGCTTGGCATCGAAATTACGAGTCAATATCAACTCTCTACGATAATTGGCAACCCGAGCGTCCTTAGGATCATGCTTCGTATAGAAGTCTGCACTTTCCACACGGTCAAACTCCTGTGAGAATTTTTGATTATATGGTGCCTCTGTCAAAAGCAACCAACGCTGTAAGTCACAAAAACGGAATCCTTCGAAAGAAAGTTCTACCTCACGCTCACGACGAACCTCGTCCATGAACTTATGGTTGTCTGCAACAAATTCTGGAGCAACATGACCTGCACCACAACGGTCGCGAAGTGTATTAATTGCATCTTCTGCGGTCTTGCCAAAGTTTGAAGACTTGCCAGAAGCACCACCGAATGCAGCACAAGCCTCTGCATACATCAAGTATATGTCTGCAAGACGCATATATGGCAAATAGCAGTGTAAAGCTGAACCCCAATCGTAATCTTTATCCACTTCATTACAAGTATGAGGCACCAACTTCTGAATGAAATAACCCGTACGGCTTGCATTTGCGACAGGGCGCATATTACCACCCGTATATAATTGGCAATACTGTAAATCTGCATACTGACCAGGTGTTCCGTTCAAATACTTAAAACCATCGAAGACGATATCGTGGTAGAAACGGGGATCACGATTTTTGAAAGGATGCTCAGGGTCGAAACCAGACTTTGGATTGAGAACATACTGACCATTCTCAACCAAATAGATTGGCTCTCCGTTAGCCATTCCATAAGCCTCTACAAGGTTGGCCGTAGGTTGGTGAATGACATTATCATGAGCAACTACTTTCTGTACCTTAGGGCCAAAGACCTTAGAGGTATTCCAGTTAGAGCCATTAAAATCAGCAGATGGACCACGGAAGATAGCTTCAACCGTTCCAGGCATTTTCCAGTTCTGCTTCTTGGTATAGAATATATCAGAAAAACAGCTATTGGCATCAGCAGATTTCTCATGATTGTAGATGTCTGAGTACTTAAACTCTGCCAATGCATATTGTGTCTGACCAGCTTCCACAAGAGAGAGCAGTTCACCAAAAGCCTCAGCTGCCTTCTTAGCATATTCCTGATCATAATCATAAGTCTTGCCATTCTTGCTGGCACCTGTCTGCGCACCATTCTTCATCAAAGGACTAGCAGCCCAAAGATAGGTTTTACCAAGATAACCAAGAGCCATGATCTTATTGATGCGAAGATCATTCTTACCTTGTGTGGCTAAACCTGCAGAAGTCTTATCCCAATTAATAGGCAACAAATCGGCAGCCTTTCGGAAATCTGCTGCCGCTCTATCAGCGCATTCCTGATAAGAAAGGCGTGGCAAATTCAGTTCGGCATTGGCATCGAGATAAGTATCCACATAAGGCATACCACCAAAATACTCCATCATTTCCTCATGCCACCATGCACGGAAGAAATAGAGCTGACCCTCTATCAGTTTTTTCTCTTCAGCACTTCCAGTCACAAACTTGTCGATATTCTGTAAACCGAGATTACATTTTCTGATGCAATACCACGCATGGTTCCAAATACCGTGTGCGAACTTATCTGTAGAAGTAGAAGCACCATCACGCTTTAGCCAGTTACCAGTAGATTCCCATGCACGGAAGTTACCTAAATCAACCTGATGGGTCATTCTACCATCAGCCTCAGGATTGAAGATTTCATCGTCACCCCAGTTCCATGAAGGACAATAGTTACATTTCTCTTTATCTGGGATACAGTTGTATATTTCCTCAACGAAACCTTGGAAATTACGGAAATTGGCAAAGGCATCGTCTGCAGAAACTGTTGAGTCTGGCTCCTTGTCCAAGTAGTCTTGACAAGAGCTCAGCGAAGTACCGAGAGCCAGCGAGACGCATCCCGTCAACAATAATGTCTTTATCTTATTTTTCATCTGATTTTTTTTAATAATTACAATGAGAATTTAACACCTAAGTTGAAGCGGCGAACCGTAGGGTATGCTCCCAACCAGCCACCACCACCGAGGTTTGCCTCACGGTCATCAGGCATACGAGTCCAGAGCCAGAGGTTATTACCATTCAAGTAAACCTTGAGGTAGTTTACGCCTAATGCCTTAATCCAACCCTTGGTCCAGGTATAAGCAATCTCGACATTCTTCAAACGAATGTAAGAGCCATCATACATATACTGTGTACCATAGGTGTAACTTGAAGCAGTGGCACCCCAACGAGGGAGAACACATTCTGCATTGCTTTGATTCTTATTCCACCAAGTACCAGTATCATAAACATTATCAAGCATATTACCAAAGCTTGTCAATGACACGTCACGGGTCACATTAGTTACTCCATAGAACTGAGCGAAAGCAGAGAACCCCTTCCATTCGAAACCAATAGTAGCATTATAGGTGTTCTGCGGACTACTGCTATAACCTACAGGAGCCGAGTCCCTGCTATCAACAACACCATCACCATTGAAATCAACAATGTAATAGTCACCAACCAAACGGTGATTGTCATTGGAATCGTGCGCCGGAGAACCTATCAAATCATCAATATTATTGATAAAGCCCCTGTCTATATAAGAGCGATACTGCTTCATGGCAAATCCTGCCTCCTTTTGATAATTTGGAGTAAGGATGGCATCATCCTTCAAGATTACCTTATTCTTGGCATGGGTCATATTGAAATTACCCCAGAGTCGCAAGCCATTAGAAAACACCTTATTAAGTTTCAATTCCCACTCGTAACCACTGGTACGAACCTTACCTTTATTAATAGTAGGTGCTGTCGTTCCGAAATAAGAAGGAACAGAACGGTTGGCGCCGAAAATCAAGATGTCATTACGACGATCACAGAAGAAATCCAAAGAACCAGTAATCAAGCCTCCCAAGAAACCATAATCAATACCGAAGTTGGTTTTCTTAACTGTTTCCCATTTCACATTATCATTTCCAAGAGTGTTCTGTCGATACCATGTATAGATGCTCTCTGTATGGTCGAGATCCATAGTACTCTTACCGCCATACGCCCACTGACTCATATACAACCAGCGACGAGTAGAATCAAATGGGTCTGGTCCCAAGTTGTCATCACCAATCTCACCATAGGAAGCACGGAACTTCAACATATCGATGATGTGCTTGTCACGAAGAGACTTCATGAACTTTTCCTCAGTGATGGTCCATCCGATAGCACCAGAATTGAAGAAGGCAAAACGATTGTCCTTGCTGAACTTTTCTGATCCGTTATAAGCACCATTATACTCGATGTTGTAACGACCTGCATAGCTATAGGTAGCACGGAACGCCCAGTCCTCACGGTAAGTTGGCATCACGCTACCACGTGCATTTTCTTGGCGTGAGAACAAGCCCATGGCTGATACATCATGCTGTCCAAACTTGCGAGCCCAGTTGAGCTGCAACTGATAGTAAAGGTTACGAACAGTCTGGTTATTATCTACAGAACCACCTTCCGTTGACCAGTTCACACCTTGCTGCCAATCAAACTTATTCTGTCCCTCAAGTTCTTTACCATAAGTAATCTGACCTGTTTCAGGATCGATATACTTAGTCTGGGCTGTATTATTCAAGTCATTGATACCTCGTCCTGTCTCAACAAAGACATTATCCCAAGAGATCGTACCACGGAAATTTAAGCCTTTGGTTATGAAATCCAATTTCTGCTCAAGGGTAAAGTCTGTATTGATACGAGTGGTTGTAGCCTGTGCTGTACCACCGATAGCAAGATTCTGTGCAGAGTTACTTACATTGGAAGCTGATGGATAGAATCCCCATGTGCCGTCAGAATATTGTGGCAAGAATACATCTGGGGCGATGTTATAAGCACCAGCCCACTGCTGACCAATCTGCCACTCACTGTTGCTCATGTTACTCCAAGGAGCTTTTCTTACGCCATTGCTACCAGCCACATTTACCTTCAAAGTAGTGCTACTAGTGATGGCAAAGTCCAAGTTACTACGAACATTGATACGATTGTATCCATAACCTGAGTTGTAGTTACGACCATTGTCATACTCACGGAAGAGGTCACCCTCATGCACGAAATCAGCAGAAGCGAAGTACTTAACGAATTTTGTACCACCACTCACGTTCACGTTGGCATTATAGGACACAGCAGACTTTTTGAAAAGTGCATCCTGCCAATCCACATTGGCATAACGTTCACGCTGCTCATCCGTAGTCTGGTTTCGATAGTTGTCTATAAAAGACTGAGGACGAAGATATGAAACACCTTCAGGATAAACGCCAAGTTCACGCTCTACCACTTGGTTGCGAAGCATCAACGCATCATAAGAGTCGTACTTGTTAGGCAACTTAGAAGGAGCTTTCAACGTTGCATTGAAGCCAACGTCAATCTTAGCCTTGCCTTCCTTACCACGCTTGGTGGTAATCAAGATGACACCATTGGCTCCCTTCACACCATAGACTGCGGTAGCAGAAGCATCCTTCAGTACAGAGATACTCTCGACAGAAGAAATGTCCACGCTGCTCATAGGACGTTCAATACCATCAACGAGAACGAGAGGGTCAGAATTGTTCCATGAACTAGAACCACGGATGATAATCTGAGGTTCCTCCTCACCAGGCATACCATTGCCTTGGATAGTAACAACACCAGGGAGGTTACCTGTCAAGGCTGCACCAATGTCGCTGACACCAGCTGCACGCTCCAAAACCTCACCAGTAGTCTGGGTAATGGCACCTACGACAGAAGCCTTCTTCTGCTGACCATAACCAACGACTACAACTTCACCGATGGCATTGTCGTCTTCAAGAGTAAGTTTGAACTCTCTCTTCTTACCAATCTTTACTTCCTTGGTCTTCATACCTACGTATGTAAATACGAGGATAGAATTCTCTGAAGGAACACTGATACTGAAATTACCATCTAAGTCGGTGACCGCACCGACGCTGGCATTACCTTTTACTTTTACAGTGGCACCTATCAGAGGCTCACCTGTACCGTCAACAAGATTACCCTTGACCTGGATATTCTGTGCCTGAGCATTCAGGCTGCAGAAAGCTCCTACCAAGCATAAGGCTGCTGTCCGTTTCATTGTTAACACTTGTTCAATCATGTTCTATTCATTTTTGATTTATGCTTTAAAAATTTAGGCGTGCACTAAAACTGTTTATTCACGGCGGCAAAGGTATGGATTTCTTTCGAAACATACTTTGCGTGGTGTAACAGAAAGTTTATCATTTTAGAAAAACCTTGCGAGAACGTATTTTTCCATTACTTAACAGTTGTTTTATTATATAAATACCTGCAGTTGGCTTTTCAACTTCTTTTCCTTCTATATTATAATATAAGGTGGAAACCACGTCTGCCTGGGTTTCTAATTGTTTAATTCCTGTTGTATTTTGTTTCAAATACCATTCTTTATACCAGTTCATACAGGCATAACCGCAACATTCTTCGAACAGTCCGTGTTTCTTGGCATTCTGGAAACCTGGAATCACCTTACCCGTCTTCAGATACTCATCGATATCGTAATACTCCTGCGGATGAGTGATGGTCATGCCGATATTGCCATAATAGTCGTGCACAGCCTTCCATGCCAATCCCCATTTTGAGGTAGATGCTGTTGCCCAGCTTCCCAGGTTAGGTTGCGTCCACTGTCCCCACTCATTGTAGTGACCTTCGCTCTTCTTGTCGGGGTCTTCCGGACTCCAGTCTATCTCCGTTACCATGATAGGTTTGCTGGTAACCATAGGCACCTGAGCCTGGAATTGCTTGATGAAGGCATTGTGATCACAGTTCTTGTCGCTGGCATTATACCACCCGGAATAAACATGTACTGCATAAGAGAAGTTGTCCTCGCTATCGGTAATAGGATACTTGGCGTAGTTCTGGTACTGGCTCTGATAACCTGCACCCGGAACCCAGATGATTCCCTTAAAGCCCTGGTTTCTGATTTCATCCACTACCGGCTGGAAGTAATCATGCAAAGCCCTTTCTGAATTCGTTCCGTCTGAAAGATGTACTCTCACAGGCTCATTGGCAAGTTCGATGGAGATTACTCCTTCATTCTGCTTGATGTATTCATCGGCAGCAAATGTTCTCCATATACCCTTCAGATAGCGGTTGTACTTGTCGCCAACACTGATATCACCAGGACAGACACCCGGTGGACGTACGATGACGTAGAGTCCATGAGCTATAGCATCCTTGATGAGAGGAATGTAGAGTTTCTGGAGAAAGAGACGATAGCGCGCCATGTTGAATGCCGAGATATCTGCCTCGTTTTCTGCTTTCTTTTTCGGATCATTGGTCCAGCATGGATCCATGTGCAATCGGAACACCGTGCAGTAAGCGCCCTGCTTCTTGTCGGTGATGGCAGAAAACTGCTTAGAGAAATATTCCAAGCAAGGCTTAATGTCGGCTTCAGAATAGTCAGCCTTCCACTTTTGCCATCTCCACCCGTTGAAGTAGCGGTTTGGCGTATCCATTACGCCATGCAAGACAACAACCTTACCATTGGCATCCACCAGGTTCTTACCCTGCACACGGAGTGCCGGCAGATTATCGGCAGCCAGCCCCGCCATTGACAGCATAGCCATAGCGAGTGATATTAACATTTTCTTTCTGTTCATTGTTATAATTATTTTTAGATTTATCATTATTTGTCAGTCACTTTATTTTTTCATGAAGGATTGTCAAGTTCAAGTCTACAGAAAAGGATGCTGGTCTTTTAAAATAGAATGGCGCGTAATCACTACGCACCATTCCCGAAAACCAATTAATCATGATTCTATATAAAAACCATAATATCAAAATCTTTTAGAAATTCTAAACCTATTCTACAAACTATTTATGTATAAACCTAACTAACCTAAATGTTCTGAAATATACAACTTAAAAAACCGATGCAAAGATACACCTAATCTATCATATATACTTTATAATAAGTAACCAATAGTTTTTCTCTCGTATCACATGTAACCTTATCTTTACCCTATGTAACATTTTAACATCTTTTTAATACATTCTCGTAAAAAACATACTTTACCATGCTTTATTCTCCCATTTATTTCGTATTTTTGCAAACGAATATAAAAAAGCCAAAAGACAATGAAACCAAGAATCATGATGATTTCCATGAAATCAAACCTCAGAACAATGAGACACATCGGTCTTTTACTGATGTTTATCTTCTGTCTCACTGCGCAGAATATGATGGCGCAGCGAGGAAAACTTTTCAATTCAGACAACCAGCTTTCGAGCAACCTTGCCACTCAGGTGTTCCAGGATTCAAATGGTTTCATTTGGATTGCCACCCGTAACGGCTTGAATATCTATGATGGCTATAACTTTATGGTCATCAGAAAGACCTACGACAACAGTGACGGGCTCAACAGCAACTATATCAACAGTATAACACAGGATGAAAAGGGGCGTATTGTGCTGGGAACAAACAAGTCGCTGCTTATACTTAATGGTAAAAGGTTCAGCAACGTACCTATGCTCGATTCAAGAAATAAGCCTATAAACACTTACGTTACCCAGGTAAGCCGTTTGCACAATGGCGATATTGCTGTCGTTACCTCCGGTTACGGCATCATGACCAAGAAAATAGATGCAAACGCCTGTTACGCCATGAAAGGAGAAGTGGAGAACCTGAAATTCATACATAAGATTCTGGAAGACAAACAAGAAAGGCTCTGGATTATCCTGGAAAACGGAAAGCTGTATCGGAAAGAAAAGAACGGCAAGCTTGTTTCACGCATCATGGGAACAGAGCAACTTAACACACAAGATATCAGGCAAGACGACAAGGGCAACATTTATCTTGCTACCAAGAATGATGGTATTTACCTTCTCAAGGCAGGTTCAACCATCTTCACCAAGATAGCCGGCATAGGCAATCTTCCTATTGACAACATCTATATCAGCCGCGACCAGCGCTTGTTTATCGGTTGCGATGGTATGGGTATCTTCGTGTATAATCCTGTAACAGGATTCTTGCAAAATAATCCTCTGTTCAGCCGTGAAGTTAATCTTGCCAAGTGCAAGATTACCAGCATTATAGAAGATTTTACGGGAAACATCTGGGTGAGTATGCTCCAGAAGGGCGTATTCATGCAGTCGCAGGCTCAATGCGATTTCAACTATATGGGCTACCGTTTGGGCAACCGCAACGTGATAGGCGAAAACAGCATCACAAGTCTGTGTGTCAATCAGGGCAATCAAGTCTGGATGGGCACCGACAAGGATGGTCTTTACCTCTTTGACATAAAAACCGGTAGCATCAAGAGCCATTTATTAAGCAACATCACGGTACTGGCACTCTGCAAAGACCAGAAGGGCAGAACATGGGTAGGAACCTATACTAACGGCATCGGATTTATAGATGCGGGGGGGTCTTTCCATCCATTCAGCCTAAGCATTGGCAACCAGACGGGCATCTTCGATATCCAGGAAGACCCGCAGGGCAATGTATGGTTTGCTACCATGGGCAAAGGACTTTTCCGCCTTTCACCAGATGGAAGCATCAAGCAATGGAAAGCACTATATGGTGCCGACAACAATCTGAAAAAGAACAGTATTCCTAATGATTACCTCGTGAAACTTAGCATCTCAAAAGATGGTAAGCGGGTTTTCGTTGCCACTTCTGTAGGTCTGGCTTGCTATGACCAGCAAAAAAACAGCTGGACTTCCACTTTCGGTGGCGTCAACTGTCTGAACAAGGGCAGTTTCTCACATTGCGTTTATTCTGACAGCAAGAATCGCGTATGGTTTGGCACTGAAGACGGCGCAATCTGCTATGATCCGAAGAAGGGATATGCTCATCCGAAGATTTATAACACAGAACTTGGACTTTCTGACAACATCGTAGCCAGCATCATAGAAGATTACAAGGGCAGAATCTGGATAGGAACTACCTGTGGCTTAAACCAGGCAGATACAGAAAAAGGAACTATCAACAAGTACTTCTCGGGCAATGGCTTACAGAGCAATGAGTTCAGCGATGCTGCAGCCTGCACGCTCTGGGGAGGAAAGATGCTGGTGATGGGCGGAACAGGCGGTATCAACTGGTTTGATACGGACAAGGTAAAACAGCATCCTTGGCAGGCAAAAGTTACCATATCAGGACTTCTTGTGGGCAACAAACCTGTATACCCGGATATGGAATCGGGCATCTATACTATCACCGACAAAGGCGTCTACAACAGCGACAAGTTCTCCTTATCTCATGAAGACAACACCTTCACCATCCACCTGTCTACTCTTACATATAATAATGTAGAGCAGATCAGTTACGCCTACAGCATCAATGGTGAGGATTGGCGAACCATACAGTCTGGCATGAACGAGCTGTCATTCTCACACATGCCAGCAGGTACCTATAAGTTCCGTGTTAAGGCCATCTGCAACGGATACGAAACCCCTGTCAAGGAGTTCTCCATCATCGTTCACCCAGCCTGGTACGCCAGCATCTGGGCAAGACTCTGCTATCTGCTTGTCTTCCTGGGGCTTTGTCTGCTTTACATCAAGCACCGCAAACGCAAGATGGAAGACCAGCTTATATTGCAGCAGCATATCCATGCCGAAGAGATGGGCGAAGCAAAACTGAAGTTCTTCATGAACATCAGCCACGAAATCCGTACCCCATTGACCCTTATCCTCACTCCGCTGTTCACGCTGATTAAGGAAGATAAAGACGCTCACCGACAGGGCATCTACGATATGATGCGTAAGAACTCGGAACGAATCCTGCACCTGATTAACCAGATGATGGACCTGAGAAAGATTGACAAGGGACAGATGGTGATGCACATGAGCGAAACCGATATGGTTGCCTTTATTGGCGATGAATACAAACTCTTCTGCCAGCAGGCGATAGCCAAGAGCATCCAATTTACCTTTGAGCACGAAGATGAAACTCTCCCGGTATGGATAGACCGCGACAACTTTGACAAGGTATTGATGAATGTCCTGTCAAACGCCTTCAAGTTTACTCCTGCAGGCGGCAGAATCCGCATCACCCTCTCTCACTCGCCTCATCATGTCCGCATCGCCATCAAGGACAGCGGCAAGGGCATTCAGGAGGAAAAGCTCGAAACGATTTTCCAGCGCTTCTATCAGAGTGCCACCACTTCTAATGACCGGAATGTAGGTACGGGAATCGGTCTCGACCTGACGCGCTCGCTCGTGGAACTGCACTACGGAACCATTACAGCCGCCAACAACAAGACACTTGATGAAGCCGACTGGAAGGAAGGTAGCCAGTTCCTCATCACGCTGCCTCTGGGCAACGAGCATCTGAAACCGGAAGAAATGATAGATGCACCGGAGCCACAGACTGCTGAAGACATCAAGGAACTGGAAGAAAACATGGTGGAAGGAAATAAGGAGAATAGTGCCGATACAGCCAATGACACCGAAGAAGATTTCATAAGCAAGGCAAAGAGCACCATCGCTGTGGTAGAAGACGATGAGGCAATACGTAATTTCCTGAAGACCCAACTACAGGAAACCTACAATATCCTTACCTTCTGCAACGGAAAGGAAGCGCTGCCAGAGATTATCAAGCAGAAGCCAAGCCTCGTTATCTCAGACATCATGATGCCAGAGATGGACGGAAATACGCTCTGTACCAAGATTAAGAATAATGTGAACACCAACCACATTCCAGTGATTCTGCTTACAGCGATGAGCAGAGAGGAAGACCAGCTGACAGGTTTGCAGTCGGGTGCCGATGCCTATGTGGTGAAGCCGTTCAATATGGACATTCTGCGCCGCACCATCATCAACCTGCTCAACGTGCGCCGTACTTTGAAAAACAAGTTTATGGGCAACGAGAGCCAGAGCGACAGGCAGCTCGCGATAGAAAAAGACCTGTCGCCAAAAGACCTGCTGATGGAACAGGTGATGAAGGTAATCAATGATAACATGGATAATGAGGACCTGAGTGTGGATATGATTGCCCGCGAAGTAGGACTGAGCCGTGTGCATCTGCACCGCCGAATGAAGGAACTGACCAACCAGACACCACATGCCTTCATCCGCAATACCCGTCTGCAATATGCCGAAAAGTTGCTGAGCCACTCTAACAAGACGATATCAGACATCATGTATGCCTGTGGTTTCTCCAACCCAGCCAGCTTCAGCACCATGTTCAAGAACTTTTATGGCTCTTCGCCTCGCGATTATATGCAGGCACACCGGAAAATCTAGCCTTTTCACTGCAGAAGAGGCCAGATGTTTCCAAAAATAAAGTATTTGTTACAAATAGAGATATTTATGATACGCCTCGCAAAGTGTTGGTAACATTCTGTGGGGGTATATTTAAAAGGAAAGCGGTAACTTTGCAGCAGAATTCTGAATACATGTTTCAGCCATGAGTTCAGATACTCATTCTGTAAATTTAAATTCTATAATAAAATGAAGAAAATTGCAATCTTATCGCTTTCCCTAACGCTTGCAGCTGCTGCACAGGCGCAGACAGCTGAGTTTGACTATTTCAAGTATGCGGGAAATGACGCTCGCTTCAATGTTGAAATCGACAAGACTCACCAGTATTACAACCCGGTACTGGCTGGTTTCTATCCAGACCCATCACTCTGTCGCGTAGGTGACACCTACTATCTGGTAAACTCTTCGTTTACCTTCTTCCCAGGTGTGCCTCTCTCAACCAGTAAAGACCTGGTCAACTGGCAGCCTGCAGGTCATGTTCTCGACCGCACATCACAGGTTCCATTGAAGGGCCAGCACGTATCAGGCGGTATCTTCGCACCAGCCATCAGCTATAACAAGAAGAACAAGACCTTCTATATGATTACCACCAATGTGGGAGCCGGCAACTTCTTTGTGAAATCAAAAGATCCTTCCAAAGGCTGGAGCGAGCCTATCTATCTGAAGAAGATTGACGGCATCGACCCTAGCTTCTTCTTCGATGACAACGGAAAGGGATATATCGTTCATAACGGTCCGGTAGTTGGCGGTGCCGACTATGAGGGGCAGCGTGCTATCCGCTGCTTCGAATTCGATGTGAAGGGCGACAGCATCAAGGGCGACTTCAAGGAGATTCTGCGTGGCGGAACCCATGTTGAGGCGCGTCCTATCTGGATTGAGGGTCCTCACCTCTTCAAGAAGGGCAAGTTCTATTATCTGATGTGTGCAGAAGGTGGTACAGGCGGATGGCACAGCGAGGTTATCCTGCGTGCCAAGAATCCGATGGGACCATGGGTAGAATGCCCTAACAACCCTATCCTTACCCAGCGTACCGGTCTCGACCCTAACCGCAAGGACCCAGTATCAAGTGCCGGTCATGCCGACATCGTAGAAGATGGCAAGGGTAACTGGTGGGCTGTATTCCTGGCTTGCCGTCCATACGAAGAAGATATGTACAATACAGGTCGCGATACTTATCTCCTACCTGTAACCTGGAAGAATGGATGGCCAGAGATTCTTGCCAAGAATACTCCTATCTCTACCGTTGGAGAGAAGGCTGGTTTGAAGCCTGCAAAGAAGAATGAGTTCTCAGGCAACTTCTCTTATGTGGATAACTTCGATGCAGATAACAATAAGGTGGGTCTGAAAGAGTTGAATCCACGCTGGATGTTCCTCCGTGACTTCGTTGACTGTTACAAGGTAGAAAACGGCAAATTGAAGTTCAATCTCCTGCCAGGCAACATCTACAAGCGTGAGCCGATGTCTGCCATCTGGGCACGTCAGCAGCACGGCACCTTCACAGCTGAGACAGAAATCAACTTTACTCCTCGCAACGACAAGGATATCGCAGGTCTGGCACTTCTCCAGAAGGAAGACCACAACTTCGTATTGGGTAAGACCATGAAGAAGGGCAAGCTGATGATTACCCTGACCCGTGCCGAGAAGAACAATGCCCTCATTGCTTCTGCTCCTATCAAGGCTGGCAAGCTGAAGCTGAAGGTTGAAGGTCATGACAGATATTATGATTTCTATTATGCCGAAGAAGGCGGCAACTGGCAGCTGCTTGCCAAGGGTGTGGATGCCTCTAACCTGAGCACCCAGAAGAGCGGTGGCTTCATCGGCGCCTGCATCGGTCTCTATGCTTCTTCCAACAAGGAATAAGGATTTGAGAAAAGAATAAGGTTTTTAAAAAAAAGATAATTCAAGAAAAGGTTGATACCTCGCGTTTTGCCAGGTATCAACCTTCTTCTTTTATTTATTCTTCACAATATCCAATATCATTTTTCCTACCCAGATGGCGCTCTTGCCGTTCTGGTCAATTGGCACCGGTTTGCCATCGAGATTATTCAGATACTCCAACTGCTTGAAGTAGGTATGACTATGACCGCCCAGTATCAGGTCGATGTCACGGGTAGCTGGGGCTACCTCGGAATCGTCGATGCCATCTATCTTCCAGCCCAGGTGGGAGATGCAGATGATGACATCACACTTCTCTTTCTTCTTCAATATCTCTGTCATTTCCCTTGCCTTGGCGATAGGATCGAGATACTTGATGCAGCCATAGTTGGCTTCGGTTACCAAGCCGGCAAGTTCCGGACACAAGCCGAAAACGCCAATCTTCAGTCCTTTGCGCTTGATAATGGTATAAGGCTTTACAATATTTGCCAGTTCGGTACCAGTGAAATCATAGTTGGAGCAGACGATTGGAAACTTCGCCATATTGAAGATGCGCACCATGTTGTCTATTCCGAAATCGAACTCATGGTTTCCGATGGTAGCAGCATCATATTTCATCTCGTTCATCAGTCCTACTTCCACATCTCCCTTGAAGAGAGAGTAATAAGGTGAACCCTGTGAGAAATCGCCACTGTCAAAGAGCAGCAAGTCGGGATTCGCCTTACGCTCCTGCTTGATCATCACCACCCTACGGAGGAAACCGCCACGATTTGCTGTTGCCGTATCTGCGAGATTCGGATTGATGGGCATTACGCATGAATGCGTATCGTTGGTATGGAGCACTACGAGTTGCTTTACCACCTTTGCCTCTTTCTTAGCTTTAGCCTGAACGGCTGCCGGCTGCATCATGAAGGATGCCAGAGCCAGACCTATATATAATAATGTATGTTTCATCAGAATTATCAACTATAAACTATTAACTATTCTACCACGCAGCGGCCTTCAATCTTAGATTCCACCACCTTGCCCTGTGCCTGCATCTCACGGAAATAATTCATGATGATGTAGCGCACATTGTTCTCTTTCTGCTTAGGAGAAAAGACATCGGTTCCGCTCTTGAAGGCTACGAGCTGGTCATTACCTTCGGCAAGATAATCGAGGGTTGCAACGCGGTAACTCTTCTCCGGATCAACAGGTTCACCGTTCAGCGTAACGCTCTTCAGCTTTCCATCCTTGGTGATAACCATTCTTACAGCATGGCTCAAGCCTTCGCCGCCACGATGAGCTATCTGCTGGAAAAGCTCCAGAACCTTATCGCCCTTCAGGGTCAGGAAACAGATTTTGTTCTCGAAAGGAGCCATATCGTTCACATCGCCTACAGTAACCTTACCCTTGGCAAGATTAGAACGGATGCCACCCATATTGTAAACAGCGAAAACAGGCTGTTCTTCAAACTGCTTGCCGCCCCATACCAGGATGTCACAGAGCAAGTTACTGAGTTCGCTCTCCGGACGGTGACAGGTCATATCATGAGCTATATGACCTACAACAGGGCCCATGATACTGTCTACCTTGCTCTTATAAGGAGCGATAAACCTGGTAGCCTCAGCATCAGGCTGTGCATCCCATTTCTGATCAACCAATATTCGGGTTCTCTCCACCTTCGCCACCTTGTATTTCTGGGCGAAAGCCGGACTTGCCATCAGCAGCATGACTGCCGAAGCAAGGAAAATCTTGATACTATTTTTTTTCTTCATACTTAATACACTAAATACTTTTAGAGCGCAAAGATACAAAATAAATCTACAAAATCGGCAAAATCGGCAAGAAAATTCCATTGTAGAAGTAAAGAAAATAAAAAAAAAAGGGAAAAAGTGAAGAAAGTGTCTGAAAATTTGCGAGATACAGGAAAAAGTAGTAACTTTGCACCCGCTTTTCGGCGTAACCGCTGTTGTCTGGGCAGAAGTGTTGTCCAAGTCCATGTTGCGTTGGAACGACAAACAATTTTTAATTTTATACAAAAAATGGATTTGATTAAAGTTGCTGAAGAAGCATTTGCAACCGGCAAGAAGTTCCCTGAGTTCAAGGCAGGTGATACTATCACAGTCGCTTACAAAATCGTCGAGGGTACTAAGGAGCGTATCCAGCTCTATCGTGGTGTTGTTATCAAGATCTCCGGTCATGGTGACAAGAAGCGTTTTACAGTTCGCAAGATGTCTGGTACTGTAGGTGTTGAGCGTATCTTCCCTATCGAGTCACCAGCTATCGATTCTATCGAGGTGAACAAGCGTGGTAAGGTTCGTCGCGCTAAGTTGTATTACTTGCGTAAGCTTACTGGTAAGAAGGCTCGTATCGCTGAGAAGAAGACTGTAGCTAAGGATGCAGAATAATTTTTCTTAGGAGACCTAATCAGAAAAAATAAAGGGAATCCAGTCTCACGACCGGATTCCCTTTTTTATATCTACAATCTTATACCGAAAAACAACTATCTTTACGATTCAATAAATCATGGCTGCCTACTAAACCAACCATGCTCCATTCTTTTATTTTTCGCCCGCATCATAATTCACGAGCCCATCCTCCGTGCCGTGTAAAGCACCTTGGAAATCATCCCAACTCTGGAATCCGGCGAGCAGCGCCAGCTTGTCCAAAGTCTGGCGGGAAGGCTTCTCCTTCCCTTTCAAAACATCCCACATTTTGTGGAAAACATGTGCCTTGCCAACCTTCTTTTCTATGTGTTCAGCAAGGACTTTCAAATCCTGTTTCATAACAATCCTCTCATATTTACTAACTGGGAGCAAAAGTACTGAAAAAGAATGAAACAGAGTACATTTTTCCCGACTTTTTTATGTTTTGGGGTAAAAAAAATGTTTTATATCATAAAAATGCTGTTTTTTAGGGCTTTTTACGAAACAGAAGTCCAATATCTCAATCATTTTTTGTAACTTTGCGCCAAATTCCAAAATACATTTCTTAGAAGATGAAAGAATTAGCACTTAAGTACGGATGTAATCCAAATCAGAAACCTTCTCGCATCTATATGGATGACGGAAGGGAGCTTCCTATCGAAGTGATCAACGGCCGTCCTGGCTACATCAACTTCCTGGATGCCTTCAATTCCTGGCAATTGGTCAAGGAGCTCAAGGCTGCTACAGGAATGCCTGCTGCCGCTAGTTTCAAACACGTTTCTCCTGCCGGTGCAGCTATCGGCTTGCCTCTGAGCGACACATTGAAGAAGATTTACTTCGTTGATGATGTCAAGTTTGAGCTTTCTCCATTGGCTTGTGCCTATGCTCGTGCCCGTGGCGCTGACCGCATGTGCTCTTATGGCGACTTTGTTGCGCTGAGCGATGTATGCGACGAGGCTACAGCCCTCCTCATCAAGCGTGAGGTGAGCGATGGTGTCATTGCTCCAGGCTACACTCCTGAGGCTATCGAGGTTCTGAAGGAAAAGCGCAAGGGTACCTACTGCGTTATCAAGATTGATCCTGACTATGTGCCAGCTCCTATCGAGCACAAGCAGGTGTTCGGTGTTACCTTCGAACAGGGACGCAACGAGGTGAAGCTCGATGATCCTGCTCTCTTCGAGGATGTTCCTACCAAGAACAAGACTTTCACTCCTGAGGCTAAGCGCGATCTGATTATCTCGCTCATCACCCTGAAGTATACTCAGAGTAACTCTGTATGCTACGTAAAGGATGGTCAGGCTATCGGTATCGGTGCCGGTCAGCAGAGCCGTATCCACTGTACCCGTCTGGCTGGTTCTAAGGCTGACGAGTGGTGGTTGCGCCAGTGTCCTAAGGTGATGAGCCTGCCTTTCAAGGAGAAGATCCGTCGTGCCGACCGCGACAATACCATCAATGTCTATATCTCTGATGAGTGGGAGGATGTATTGCAGGACGGCGTTTGGGAGCAGTTTTTTACTGAGAAGCCTGAGCCATTGACCCGCGAGGAGAAGAAGGCTTGGATTGCACAGAACAAGGGTGTATCATTAGGTAGTGATGCTTTCTTCCCATTCGGCGACAATATTGAGCGTGCTCACAAGAGTGGTGTTGAATACATAGCAGAAGCAGGCGGTAGTATCCGTGACGATCATGTTATTGATACCTGCGACAAGTACGGCATCGCTATGGCGTTTACTCACGTTCGCCTCTTCCATCACTAATTTATTATATAATTAAGGTATATGAGTGACATTGACGATATTATCATGGGCGGTATGGTCTTCAAAGGCGGCGGTGGTCCTAAGAAGGATGACGACGACAAGGTGAAGACCAAAGCCAAGAAGAAAAAGTACATAACGGGTGCTCACGGTAGTGGCTCTGCCCGTCAGAAGGCAAAGTATCGCCAGCAGAGAGCCAATCGTAAATCCCAGAAGAAGAAATAATACTTCTCTATCATAAATACATGTTTCGCCCGTGTGCTGTATGATAACAGCGCACGGGCGAACTGTTTTCTGATAGCGGGAGCCATGAATAGAGTACTGGCAAGCGAAAGACAGCATACTGGTATAAGTAAGACAGCCCACTAGCAAGCGTATTGCCAGTGGACTGTTCTTCTTAAACTGTCACCAAAATCCAAAGGAAAAGCGGTAGAAGTAACGGACATCTAAAAACTCTTCACTCTTCACCTTTTCTTCAGGAACCCCTGTGTTTATCGGGGTTTCGATGGGTGAAGAGT
>JAJXAL010000032.1:28265-36990 GCA_021628325.1 Segatella copri
TGGGTGAAGAGTGTCCAAACACTCTTCACCCCTCGAAATGCCGATAAACACAGGGGTTTCCGGCCGAAAGGTGAAGAGTGAAGAGTAAAACAGCTAACGGTTCTTTACACTCTTTACGCCCCTGCCCTTCGTCAGATGAAGGGTTACAGGCTTCAATTGATGCTTGCCGTGGTCATAAATGATGGCTGGGTCCAGTCGTCTACCATCAAAGCTAACCTCGAAATGAAGGTGCTCTGTGGTAGCCCTACCGGTACGGCCCGTCAAACCGATTACCTGACCAGCCTTTACCTTATCGCCCTTCTTCACCTTGTTCCTACTCTGATGGCTGTAGAGCGTCTCGAAACCATAAGCATGCCTGATACGGATGCAGTTGCCGTAACCATAGTAGGGTCCTGATGCAACGACCGTACCGTCAAATGCAGCCACTATCTCATCATTCGGGCACGTCTTGAGGTCAACCCCCGAATGGCGGCGCTTGCCACCATAAGGACTGATTACCTTGGCACCCGGCAAAGGATAAGCCCAGGCTGTCTTTTCTATCTTCTCCAAATCAAGCTCGAAAGTATTGGTAATGGTAAACGGATCATGAACCTCATCAGGGTCGAGCGTCATTCCATCTCCTATTCTACTCTTTTTCTTGCCAGAAGCCTCCTTGTCAGCCTCAGCATTTCTTCCTACAGAAGAATCCTTGCCACCGATAACCGAAGCGATGACACGGGCACCATGCTTGCGGAACTGCACGGTCTGGCGGCGCAACTTATGCGATTTCAACTCTACGAAAGTTTCCGGATTCAACCTACCGCCATTCACCATGATAGAGAAGTCGCAATAAGTTTCACCCTCCTTAGAGCCTACAATGGCAATCGTCTGTCCGGCATCCACATGCTGTCCTACCTTAACCAGGTTCTCGGCATTGTTGGCATAAACGGTTTCCAGACCGCAATCGTGGCGCACCACGATGACATTACCCATTGATTCCGACTTTCTGGAAAGTCGCACATAACCTTCGAGCATCGCCTTGACAGCATCGCCTTTAGAGGTAGAGATACGCAACACATGATTGTTCAGAAGGGTTGCTTTGCCCACAGGAAGCGGGAAGGAATATTCCTTAGCACGGAATATCTCAAAGTCTACATTAAATGCCTGACTTTGGGCAAAGAGACCGGGTGTTGCAATACTCACCTGCTGCTGTTCGGCTGCCGTGAATACATTTTTAGCGGGCATAAAACTGCTCAGCGAGAACACCATGAGTCCTGCCACAGCCAATAGCCGCAATCCTTTTTTCATTCTTTTCATTATTTACTTTTTCTTTCCGATTTTCAAAATATTCTATAAACTATTAACTATAAACTATAAACTGAAAAACATCCATTTCTCCCTCTCCGTTCTTACAGAAAAGGAAAAATGGATGTTATCTTGAAAACTATCTGATACTTACCTGCTACCAGGCTTTTACTTCAACAAGATGCCTGTATAGATTCTGCCACTCTCTGTACCCAGCTTTCTGGCAGAGAAGTACTCATCGCTATGGGCAAAGGTACAGATGCCACAATCCTGGATATTCTCTTCGGCCACTCCACAATGCAGAAGAATCTGTCTGTTGCAGAGCGGAAGATTGAGATGCCATTTCAGCGGCTGCACAATATTACCCTCAGCTGCCAGGCGCTCACGCTCAGCAGGATCAACCGAGAAGGCAGCATTAGGACGCTGCTCGGCAATCTCTTCCATAGGGAAAGCTGCCTGCTCGAAAGCCTCGTAAACCTCATCGCCCACCTCGAAATGGTCGAGCGAAATGCCCGGACCTATCACCGCCTTCAACTTCTTCGGGTCGGTATGATAGGTAAACGCCATCTCCTGAATGGTTTTATGCACGATGCGAGCCAGCGTGCCACGCCAGCCGGCATGGATGGCAGCCACAGCATGATGCTCCTCATCATAAAGAAGCACAGGGATGCAATCGGCAGTAGAAACACCGATGCATACACCTTTCTGGTCAGTCATCACGGCATCTACACCTTCGAGCACCATCTTGCGGATATTCTCAGGCATGGTGAGAAACTCGCCGGCAATATTGCGCACCTCTACTCCATGTACCTGATGGGGCATGATGATATGGTCGGTAGTGATACCGAGCTCAGCAGCCAGACGCTTACGGTTCTCTGCAACATGCTCGGCAAAATCGCCGCAATATTCGTTGATATTGAATTCGCTATAGTTGCCCTGGCTCACTCCACCCTTGCGGGTTGTAGAGAAAGCCATGACACCAGAAGCTACCTGATATTCTTTGATCATAACATTTATTCGTATTCGAAATCATCGAGGTCGTCAACATCCTCGATTTCATCCTCATCAATATATTCTACTACATCCTCTCCCTCTGCAGCCAGTTCCTGCTGGAAGCGAGACATATCCTTGTCACGGTGAACAAGCGTATCTTCGGCAGTAATCTCCTGAAGCTTGTTGCTCTCAGAATTGAGTTCCTTCCAGAGCACGTCCTTCAGTTCCTGGATACCCTGTCCGGTAACAGACGAGATGAAGACCACCGGAAGATCGGTAGGCAAGGTTTCCTTGAGCATTTCAATCAGCTCTTCGTCGAGCAGATCGCACTTGGTGATAGCCAGCACGCGATGCTTGTCGAGCATCTCTGGATTGAAGTTCTTCAGTTCGCCCAGCAATACTTCATATTCTTTCTTGATGTCGTCAGTATCGCCCGGAACCATGAAGAGCAGCAGAGAGTTGCGCTCAATATGACGGAGGAATCGCAAACCCAGTCCCTTTCCTTCGCTCGCACCCTCGATGATGCCAGGAATATCAGCCATGACAAAACTCTGGTGATCGCGATAATCTACGATACCCAGCGATGGTTCGAGCGTAGTAAACGGATAGTTTGCAATCTTAGGACGGGCACTTGATACGGCACTCAGCAAAGTTGACTTACCGGCATTAGGGAAACCTACCAGACCTACATCGGCAAGGAGCTTGAGCTCCATGATGATGGTCATCTCCTGCATAGGTTCGCCCGGCTGTGCATAGCGAGGAGCCTGGTTGGTAGAGGTACGGAACTGGAAGTTACCCAATCCGCCACGACCGCCCTTGAGGAGCAGAACTTCCTGCCCGTCATAAGCCACATCGCATACAAACTTGCCTGTTTCGGCATTATATACCACGGTACCGCAAGGCACATCGATATAAATATCCTTGCCATCGGTTCCATGACACTTATCACGGCCACCGTTTCCACCATGCTCGGCAAAGAAGTGGCGCTGATACTTGAGGTGCAGCAACGTCCAGTAGTTATGGTTGCCGCGGAGATAGATGCTTCCTCCACGTCCGCCGTCGCCACCGTCAGGACCGCCGTTAGGCTGGTACTTTACGTGGCGCAGGTGCATGGAGCCCTTGCCACCCTTACCAGAGCGGCATTGTATCTTTACGTAGTCTACGAAATTGGATTCAGCCATTTATTCTTTTCTTTTTATTTAATGAATAAATCTTCCCCACCATAGCGGGGAAGATTCTTTATCTTGATTACAAGTTGTCGATTACATTGCAAACACGTGCGAAGATCTCATCTACAGTACCGAGACCCTCGATGTGGTGATGAATGCCTTCCTTCTCATACCAGTCGATGAGCGGAGCAGTCTGTGTATGATAAACATTGAGACGCTTCTTGATAGTCTCCTCGTTATCATCAGAACGGCCGCTTTCCTTACCGCGGTTAATCAGGCGAGCCATCAGCTCATCCTCAGGAACAGCCAACTCAATCATCGCAGCAATCTTATGACCACGCTCAGAAAGCATCTTCTTCAGAGCCTCAGCCTGTGGAGTGGTACGTGGGAAACCGTCGAAGATTACACCAGCGTGATCCTTACCGAAGCTATCGTATACACTTGCGAGGATGTCAATCATCAACTCGTCTGGAATCAACTGACCATTGTCGATATAACCCTTAGCTGTCTTACCAAGTTCTGTACCGTTCTTGATTTCGTTACGAAGTACGTCACCTGTAGAAATGTGACCGAGACCATACTTCTCGATCATCTTGTCGCTCTGTGTGCCTTTACCTGCACCTGGAGCGCCGAAAATTACGATATTTTTCATTTTTACCTTAATATATATATAAAATATTTATGTTGTGTCAGAAACTTAACTATATTTATTAACCCACTTCTGCCCCTTTGGAGACAAAAGAACTGCAAAAACAATTCCAAAGAGAACTGTTACAACGCCTAAGAAAAATAATGCATCCATTATAGGTCCTCCTATTCTTCTACAATGGTGTAGATGTCGCGGAGGTTTCTGCCTTCTTGGTCATAATCTAATCCATATCCTACGATGAAATCGTTAGGGATTTCCATAACAGCATAGTTGATATCAAGATCAACCTTCAAGTTGCCCGGTTTCACGAGGAGCGAACAAACCTCAACGCTGGCTGGGTTCAGCTTCTTCAGGTCTTCAATCATGTGAGCCATGGTGAAACCGGAATCTACGATGTCCTCTACGATAACCACGTGGCGGCCTGCCAAATCCTGGTTCAAACCCATCAGGGTCTTCATGCTGCCCGTAGAGGAGGTACCCTCGTAAGAAGCATACTTCACGAATGAAATCTCGCTTGGCACGGTAATCATTCGCATCAAGTCGGCTGCAAAGATAAATGCGCCGTTCAATACTGCCAGGAAGACAGGTTTCTTGCCTGCATAATCCTTGTTCAGACGGTCTGCTACGACCTGTACTTTCTTCAGAATCTCAGCCTCAGGAATCGATGTCTTGAAGCTCTTATCCTTGATCTTTACTATGCTCATAGTCTGTTCTATAATAATATTTTCTGCAAAATTACGAAAAAAACATGAAACTTCGTGCTTTCATCAACTATTTTTTGTACTTTTGCATGAAAATAACCGTTTATCTGCATGAGTTGACAAATTATCACGACAGTTCGCGCAGATAATACTAAGATTATCAGATAATATGAAGATTTTCACAAGCGCTCAGATTCATGAGTTGGATAAATACACCATTGAGCACGAACCTATCAGTTCGCTCAACCTGATGGAACGTGCAGCCAAAGCGCTGACACGTGCCATAGAAGAGGAATGGTCTAACCGCACTCCAGTAGTTGTCTTCGCCGGTCCGGGTAATAACGGCGGCGATGCGCTTGCGGTAGCGAGAATGCTCAGCGAGGATGGATATGATGTAAGTGCATACTTATTTAATGTGCAGAACAAACTGTCGGCAGACTGTCTTGCCAACAAGAAGCGTCTGCTGGATGCAAAGAGAGTGAAATTTACTGAGATTACCACTAACCTGGACCCTCCTAAGCTCAATGCAGAAACGCTGGTGGTGGACGGACTCTTTGGAAGCGGACTCAACAAACCATTGGCTGGCGGATTCGCCGCGATGGTGAAATATATCAACCAGAGTCCTGCCAAGGTAGTAAGCATAGATATCCCTTCGGGACTGATGACCGAGGACAATTCCTATAATATCCATGCCAACATCATCCGTGCCACTCTGACCCTTACCCTGCAGCAGAAGAAACTGTCGATGCTGATGGCGGATAACCAGCAGTACCTGGGCAGACTGCGCGTTCTCGACATCCGACTTTCCCAGGAATTCATCCAGAATACGGAATGCCGGTGCCGCATACTCGAAGAGAACGACATCCGTCCGCTCCTGAAATCGCGCAGCGACTTTGCCCATAAAGGCAGCATGGGTAATGCGCTGCTCATAGCGGGAAGTTACGGCATGAGCGGCGCTTCGGTATTAGCTACCAAGGCTTGTCTGAGAACCGGTGCGGGCAAGGTAACAGCCCATACCCCAAAACGGAATTATGAAATCATGCAGATTTCGGTACCTGAAGCGGTACTGCAGATGGATGCTGAAGAAACCATATTCAGCGAACCGGTAGATACAGAGATGTTCGATGCGCTGGGCGTAGGTCCCGGATTGGGACAGAACGAGACAACAGCCATCGCCCTCATCGCCCAACTGCGCCGTGCTACCTGTCCGCTCGTCATTGATGCCGATGCGCTCAATATTCTTTCCAGCCACAGGGCGTGGATGCAGCAGTTGCCAAAGAATATCATCATGACACCTCATCCGAAGGAGTTCGACCGGCTTGCCGGAAATGCGAGCAGCAGCTGTACCGAAAGACTGATGAAGGCAAGCGAACTGGCTGAACGCCTCCAGGCATACATTATATTAAAGGGACATTATTCTGCACTCTGCCACCCTGACGGAAAGATTGACTTCTGCAGTACGGGCAACAGCGGTATGGCTACAGCAGGCAGCGGTGATGTGCTGACTGGTATCATCACCGGTCTTCTGGCAAGAGGATACAAACAGGAAGATGCCTGTCGCCTGGGTATGCATCTTCATGGTTTGGCAGGCGATCTTGCTGCTAAAGATCTGGGCAAAGAGAGCCTCATCGCCAGCGACATTATCCAGTATCTTCCGAAAGCATTTCTCAGATTGGAAGAATAATGAGCAAGAAATAAGAATATCCATAAAAGTCAGGAGTTCTCGGCTTCTGACTTTTTTACTTGTTTCTGCGCATCATAGAACCTTACTTCCAAGGTTCTCCTCAAATCATCGCGACGGTCCATATTCAACTTTTTGCGGATATGGCAACGCTGGCTGGTGATATTTGATTCACTCTTATTGAGTTCTGCACAAATTTCCTTTAAAGTATGCCCCTGAAGAATCAGCTTGCATATTTCCTTTTCGCTGAACGTAAGACCATCACAAACCTGATCCCACGCCACTCTATTCAATTCTTCATTAAACAGATGTTCAGAAGCATGGGTAATAATCTTCTGCCGGACATCAGGAGTCAGACGCTTCATCAGGCATTCTGCTGCTTCCGGTTGATTATCCTTCAAATCGGCAAGCATATTCAACGCCTTGTTTTCAACCCGAGCCATCCGTTTCGGCTGGCGCAACCCCTTGGTTACAATACTCATATTATATACTGCCACATAAACCAGCATCATGAAACCCAGGAAAACAGTCATCATACTGAACAGAACTGGCATAAGCGGAATGCTGAACAGGTATATCAGCAACATCGGTATCATACCCGCCGTGATGATGGTACAAGTCTTATACAAAGCTTGGCTTAACGCTGTAATAGCCAGGATAAAGACGACAAACAGGTTGCTGACAACGCTCAAATTATCATTAGCCAAACCGAAATTGATGCAAAATACGCTATCAAGAGCCAGTTTGGCGAACATCAGAAAGTAAAGAGAAGAAATACCTTTCACGAAAGCTATCTTCCGTTTCCAAATCAGGAACTGCAGGAGGCAGAACACGAATGTATGCAAGCCACAGAGGCTTAAACCATAAGGTTCTTTCACCAGCAAAAAGAGCATAATATGATAAGGTATGATAACCAGCTCGCTTATCGTCAAAAGTAGAAAGGCGATAATGCGTCGGCGGTCTACCACACCACAATATTGAGGGCATAAATGATGCTCTACCCTCACAATCAGGTTTACAATGTCACTCTTCAGTTTCATTTCGTTTTGGCTCTTTATATTAAATCTTACTTATACTTTCGTTAGTCAAACGGCTCTTTTTCTAGGAAATTACCATTTTTAAGGGAATTATTGATTTCGGCTGCAAAAATACAAATTATATCAGAAAAACTTGTACAAATATCAGAAAATCGTACAACTTTAACGATTTTAAGCATAAATCAGCGTACTATATTTATATAAAAAACCTTGCCACTTTCAATTTTATTTTGTAATTTTGCACCCGTTAGTAATATCATTAATTCCAATATAAAGATGATGGCAAGATTCATATTCCTCAGTTTCTTCATGCTGGTTGGAGCCTTAGCCCCAACCAAGGCTCAGAACAGTTTCCCATACCCTGCTCTGCCAGACAGTCTGCGCAGCGTAGAGCAACGCGCAACATACCTGAGTGAGCACTATTGGGACAACTTCAACTTTTCCGATACACAGGAACTGGCAAACAAGGAGATGGCAGAACAGGGCTTTGTCAACTTCATCGATATTCTGGCCCGTTTCGACCAGGAAATAGCCCAGAAGGGTATTGCTGCCTTTACAGCCAAAGCTTACCAGCAGAAGCCATCTAAAGAGAAGTTTGAAAGCCTCATCGAGCATTATTATGAGAACCCTGAGTCGCCCATGCGCAACGACAGGGTATATGCCCTATTTCTGGAAGACATGGCTAAATCGCCATACTTCGATGTAACCGAGAAAGAAAGAATAGAATTTAAACTGAAACAGGCAAAAAAGAACTTGCCTGGCACACAGGCTACCAATATCAGTTTTATGCTGGAAGACGGCAAGCCTCATCAGTTGAGCGATTACAGGGAAAAGAAGGTTATCTTATATTTCTACGATCCTGACTGCGAGAACTGCCACAAGATATCTGCATGGCTCGACAAACAGACTATACCAGACGGCATCAGTCTGCTCCGCATCGTAGCAGATAATCGCCTGAGCACGATTTACGAGCTCAAAGCCATGCCAACCATTTACCTGTTGGATAAAGAGAATAAGGTGATATTAAAAGACTGTACACCGGAACAGCTCATGGAAACGCTAAGGGGAAATGAAAACAACAGATAGTATAATCGCGAAAAAAAGATAAAACAAAAGCGGGAACCCTTTCGGATTCCCGCTCATATCTTGTGTTGTAAAATCTCGAAGATTAGTCGAGGTTAGCCAACTTGTTGTCAGAATGAAGAACATCC
>JAJXAL010000161.1:0-5092 GCA_021628325.1 Segatella copri
GTCTGTTTATGTAAAATCTTTCAAAGAACTCTTTCTTTATTGCTAAGAGAAAGTGTTTTTCTCAAAAGCGAGTGCAAAAGTACTAACTATTTTTCATTCCACCAAATCTTTTCGCAAAAAAGTTTCATTTTGATCAAATATTTAACAGTTATAAATATTTAAATTTTTTTTACACCTTATTATATATATAAATAGACTGAACTTTTGGCTATTCCAATATTTCTTCGTACTTTTGCCCAACCAATCAGTTAGGTTTAACAGAAAACGGAAATTGCATTATGAAAATTATTGTATCAGAAGAAATCGAATCGGTATGTCCCACCTTTGTGGGAGCATGCGTGGAAGCCAATGTGGTAAACACCCCTTATAGTCAGGAACTTTGGGATGAAATCAATGCCCTCGGTGAGAAATACAGACAGACGCTGACCACGGAATCGCTGAAAGAGATGAGTGGAATTGCCGCCACCCGAAAGGTGTACCGTGCCTGCGGCAAGGATCCTTCTCGCTACCGTCCTGCATCAGAAGCCCTCATCCGAAGAATGCTGCAGGGCAAGGAACTCTACCAGAGAGATACGCTGGTGGACCTGGTGAACCTGGCGAGCATTGCATACGGCTACAGCATCGGCGGATTTGATGCAGACAAGTTTGAAGGCGACACCCTGACCCTGGGCGTAGGCAAAGCCGGCGAACCATACGAAGGTATCGGCAGAGGCATGATTAATATTGAAGGTCTGCCTGTTTACAGAGACAAGACAGGTGGTGTAGGAACCCCGACCAGCGACAACGAGCGAACCAAAATGAGTATTGACACCACCCATCTGGTGGTTCTCATCAACGGATATGACGGAGACGAACAGCACGTCCGCGAGAATGCCGAATTCATCATCGAACTTCTGAAGAAGTATTGCCAGAGCGATGGAGGCAGCTACTTCATCTACAAATAAAATGGTGTGTCATAAGTTTATGATTCACCCTCTTCTATTTGTTGAAAGAGATAGGATATGTTGCCGAAAGAGATAGGATATGTTGCCGAAAGAGATAGGATATGTTGCTGGAAGAGATAGGATATGTTGTTGAGACAGTCAGTATCTTCGGTCGCACAACAGCTGTTGTGCGCTTGCATAACAGCTGATATGCGCATGCACAACACCTGTTGTGCATGCGGTAGCCAACTGTTATACACCAACTATTATCCAGACTTATGACACCCCCCTCATTAACCAAGAAATCTCTCTTATAAATTCAAAAAGGGGACTGGCCACCGCCAGTCCCCTAGACGAGAGAGATATAAGTGTTGACTTGGTCAACAACGAGGCAAATCACTTTGCCTTATATCTTTATTCTACTTATTTATTCTAAATCCTCATCCCAACCTGTATACTTAAAGCCTTTAGCCCTATAATGATAACCAGGCTGATCTGCACGAGAATAAACAATAGTAATTTCATCGGTAATAGTACCAGTCGCAGTCTTGTAAGTATTATGTCCACACTTACCAGACACAGTAATCTTACCTTTAGAAGTTGCAGAGTTTCCAATAAAATTATCCACATCTGTACCACTAAAAATATAATCACTCATATTGATAGACACCTTGGCATTTATTGCCCATTCAGTAGCTGTACTGTAATTACCAATGCGAATCCAAGCTTTATCCTTATCGTAATCTGTTGTATTACTCAAGAAACCAAAAACTCCATCGGAAACCTTGCATATCTCTTCAACATCGGAAGGGTTAGAGTCCCAATATTCCGCATCAGTCTTACTAGGATCGTAACCTTTCTCAATATTCAAAGCATACTGACCTCCTATTGGAGCTATCGGTGTATAATCTATGTCGAAATCCGTACCTTCGGAACAAGCCGAGAACATCATAACAACAAGAGCTAATAAAAAGAATATTTTTTTCATATTTCAGTCTATTTAATAAAAACTAGAATTTACTTTTCCCACCACAACTTTTTGGTGATGTCGTTACCATTCTCCTTGATATACTTCATAGCAGCGGTATTATACAAAGAAGTCGAAGTAGGATAAATTAAGCGCATAGGATAAGCACCTGTCGCCAAGTTTGAAGCACCTGGATCTACCAAGTTACCTAGTTGATAACCATCAGACAAAGTACGCTCCATTGGCTTGTTACTAACTCGTACAGTAACAGCACCCTGAACTTCAGGATATCCTAAACGATTACGAGTAATCCAGCCATCATAAGAATTAGCGCCAGCATAAGTGAGCCAATATTGACGTGCTATACTCTTGAGCATATCTGTTTTATCAAATGCATATACACCATTTACAAAACTTGAGCCATCAAGTCCCCAACGGCTAAAACCAGCAAGCACACCTTTATTATAATACTCCTCTGCTTTATCTGTATTACCTAAACGAGCATAAGCCTCAGCAATCATCAATTCACATTCTGCCTCATTCATCAAGTATACAGGATCATCATAAGCCTGCTTAACACGTGAAGACTGAGAGATAGTAATTACAGACTGAGTACTAGGCTTCGTTCCACAAGGAAGGCCCTCATAGCACTCATCCATATGTGCTATCAACAACTCTGGTGTATTATAGTCCGGATGCGCTTTTTTAGATGCAGCAGTCTGATTATAAAGATAAACTATGCGTGGATCTTTCTTTGCGAGAAGATACTCAACAAAAGTATGACAAGCACGCATATTCTCTGTGGTATTCAACTGACGGATATTAAATTCATACAATGGGTTAGACTTATTAGTAGCATCAACCCATGCAGTCCAAGCGCAATCCTCTTCCAGCAAATCGCCCTCAGCCAACAAGTTTTTAATATCCTCTTTATGAGCATCGAAATCCTTCAGATACATTTTCAGTTTCAAGCTCTTGGCAAAGCTGACCCATTTAGCCATACTTCCACCCAAGAAACAGTCTAAAGTACCACCTATAGGATAAGACTTCTCTGACTCTAATGCATCATTATATTTAGCAATAGCCTCATCAAGCATGTTAATAATACCAGGATACACAACAGTCTTACTATCCTCAAATATTGGATTTGGATTGTTATCAATATCCAAAGACTCGCTAAACGGAATGTCTCCATAAGAATCGGTCAACACCAAATAGTTATAGGCCATCAATATTTTGGAAACCATCCAATAATTCCATACCTTTGCACCTTCTGCTGAAGCTACAGACAATTTCAAATCCTTCAAAGCATTGGCATAAGTATTATCCCACAAAGCCTTAACTGGAGGATAAGAGCTGCTTGTCGTTACCGCATAGTTAGCCAATGTATTATACTGGTTTGTACTATTACCCTGTGTGGCATACTGACACCAGAAATTTCCAGTTAATTGTCCGTAAAGTCCTAAAACTGCAACTGTTGAAGCCTCTGCAGAAGGGAACAGCTGCTTATAAGTAGCTGTTGTTGGGTAATCAGGATTGTAGTTGATATCCAAATAACCGGAATCGCTACAAGAAGTAACAGTACCCATTGTCAAGAGGGCTCCCAGCAATGCTGCGCTTAAAAATTTATATCTTTTCATATAAGAAATCTCCTTTAATTAAAATACAACCTTCAAGTTAATACCATAGTTGCGAGTTGAAACAGAACCCATTGTCTCACCAAACTCAGAGCTGATATCATTACCAAAGTTAGAAGACTCAGGATCGATATAATTCTGATGCTTAGGAGTGATAAGCAACAAGTTGTGGCCAACGAGACTCAAAGACAACTTCTGCATCTTCAATGCGCTTGTGATTGTCTTAGGGAAATCGTATGTCAAAGCCAACTCACGGAGTTTGAAGTAAGAACGGCTTACAACGAAATCACGACGCACCTCCGGGTTGTAACTATAGTTACCCTGAGCATAATTCATCTTCTCTGAACTAACAGGGATATTATTCTCAACATACTGTCCACCAACAACCTTTACAGAATGAGGATAGATAAACGCATCACGCTCATTGAATACTGTCTCTGTAGAGTTACCATTGAAGTGAGTGATATAAGATGTCTCAGAATACATTAATCCACCCTTATGCCAGTCGCCAGTAGCTGCAAGGGTCAAGTTTTTCCACTTTAAGTGTGTGGTGAAGCCCATTACGAAATCAGGCTGAGAAGAACCGAGATAATCATATTCCGTAGAACTTGACTTTAAGAAACCATTGTTGTCTACCACCTTATAGCCATAATACTGACTATTCTTATCTGTCACCTTCTCTGTTGCAGGCAACTTGAAGATACCGATAGGCTCACCAACCTTCAATACGTAAGATACACCACGCATAGAAGAATACAAACCAGTACTTGTAGTACCTACAGGAATGGTATATTCATCAAGACCATCCCAAAGTTCCTTCACCTTACTCCAGTTCTTTGAGTATGTAGCCCCTACGCTCCATTCCCAATCCTTGGTACGGATAGGAGTAAAATTAACCATCGCCTCAATACCCTTGTTCTGAAGCTTACCCACATTACGGGTGTTCGTAGTATAACCTGTCTCAGGCGCCAAAGTAGCAGAGATAATCTGATTCTTGGTTGTACGATCATAGTAAGCCACATCGAAGCTCAAACGGTTACCGAAGAATGTACCGCTCAAACCAAGTTCATACTCAGTTGTAATCTCTGGTTTCAAGTTTGTATTTGGCAAACGGTTATACTCTGTCAGACCTAACACACCAGAAATTGGCAAATATGTATAATAAGACTGGAATGGACGATAATATGAATTAGTCATATATACATCAGCATCATTACCAGTCTGACCTATAGCTGCACGAACCTTCAACAAGTCGATCTGCTTGATATTCTTCAATGCAGGAATAGCCTGGTTCAGAAGTACAGATACATTGGCACCGCCATAGAAGAAACTGTTATTACCAACAGGAAGTGTAGAAGACCAGTCATTACGGGCAGAAAGGTTCAGGAAGGCCCAATCCTTATAACCAAGCTCTACCTGTCCCAAAAGTCCAATCAATCTTCTTTTCCATGAGGTTGCATCAGTAAGAGAATTGGAAATTGTATTATCCAAGGAATTCCATCCAGGAATTTCCAACTGCTCATTATAACCACCTACAGTATCATAGTTTCTCTGGTTCAAGTTCC
>JAJXAL010000162.1:0-5030 GCA_021628325.1 Segatella copri
TCTATCAAATATAGCCAATATCGGACTCTATTCTGTCTCAGGACACACTTATTTCCTGCAAAAATACACAGAAGTTTTCAAAATACCAAATATTTTCAGGCAAATCGACAAAAAAATCATAGTTTCCTTTGATTTTCAGCGAATTATTCGTCTTTTTGCATCATTATAGATATAAATTCTTTACTGAATTTTCAGAAGTTTTGCTCACACGGATCTCACGGATTCAAACTACTTCCAGACTCTACTTGCGAATTGGTTTTACAGCACCCCCTTCCAGCCAGCTTTCACCAGCAGGAAGGCGGCGCCTTAATGGTTCTAAATCAATCTAAAAAAGTGAAATCAGTATTTTCCTATCTCATCCTGGGCCTTCTTCAAGGCGCGGATTCTTTCCTCCTTCTCTACTCGCTTCTTCACCTCTTTCTCTACCATGTCCTCGTAGATCTGGTCGAGAGGACGGGAGAAAGGATGCCAACCGTAATCGGCGTTCTCCTTCGTGTGACAGAACAACACCGTGCCAATACCCATCCATACCTTCAGGCGAACCTCCTCGCTAGCATAATGGGTGAAAATCCAATTGGTGAAACGAACAAACTCGGAGAGCAACATATGCTCGCCCTTGTTCAAATGAGTGAAGAAACTGCGAGTCAGGTGAAACGCTTTCTTGATGTCACTCTTCTTCAACACCCAGGCACGCATGCCTTCGGTCAACTCATGATAAGTCGCCTTCTCTGAATAAATGTGCTTGGCAGACTTCACTAACCGGTTTGACAACTTGTCGAAACGCTGCTCAGCAGTCTTCGACGAAATCTCAGCCGCGAGCTTCAACTTCTCATCGGCAGAAAGAAGGAATTTCTTTTTTCCATTTCTAATTTTTTTTAAAAAAATTAATACTTAAATTATTTGTTTTTACCACAATGTGGTAATTTTCGATTTCCTATATCGCCCTTTTGTCGTATCTTTGCTGACAGTTACCGATTGGTGAACAGCGGGGTGAACACTTGCCCCAAGCATTCACCTTTTCGGCTCCGGGGTGAACCCTAGTAAAAAGAACTTTGTATATACAGCGCATGCTAGAAATATAAGAGTCTCTATTATAATGGGTTATATAGTGTTTTTAACACATTATTAACGCTAAAGGTTGGCATCGGGGTTCACCCTTCACCGACTTCATCGCCAAGTGTTCACCCACACTCTTTCTTAGAGAACGTTGGAAACGATTGAATAGTATATAACAACAGACAATTTTAAAACAAAATGGAAAAAGAACCAAACAAAAACTGCATGAATGGGACTGCCACGATGCCATCGTACTTCCCTTGTATCAAATCTTCTGATAGCCATCCTCTCGCCGACTGGATGTATCTCAAGAGCGTGATTACCTCTAGCCCTGAGCTTCGAATGATGACTGAGACTTACCGCAAGCGTCTCGCTATCAGCAAGCAGTTTGCCGACCAGTACAAGCCTGAGATGCCTGCCATCACGGTTTCGGCACTCATGGACGGCTACGGCAGACAACTTGCCGACTTTCTCAAACCTACCTACATGTTCCAGCTCGACTTCGACCATGTGAAGAAGGAAGATATGGAGCAGCTTATCCAACTGGTGAGAGGCGACAATCATACGATGGTAGAGTATATCACCGTGAGCGGCAGAGGATTCAGAGTGTTCTGCGCCTACCATCCTATAGATGACGACGACATCAGTGTGCTGGAGCTCTTCGATGCCGTGCTGCAGAAGGCGATGGCTTACTACACCCAGCTCCTGGGGATAGCTCCCGACAAGCAGTGTGTAGACATCACCCGATGCGCCGGTCTTGCCTACGACCCGGATGCCTATTTCTGCTGGGATGCCGAGCCTTTTGCCTTGGGACCGAAGGATCTGAACCCCCTCTACACGAAGAAGGCATTGCAGGCGAAGTATTCTGCCAGGCGAAACGCCAAGGGAGGAAAGCGAAATAGCAAGGTGAAAGAGGAGGCGAAGTCAAGCGACAAGGGTGCGCCTACCATCGAGGAGGCGGCTTCCCACATCAAGGAACTGCTCGACCTGTGGGGCTATCGGTTCGAGCCTGAGCATCACAACGAGTACGTATGGAACTTTGCCGACATCTGCATCTACTATGGCATCCCGCAGGAAGAAGTTCAGACCTACGCCGACCGTGAGTTTGGCACCAGCTACGAAGATACGGCTTCTGTCATCAAGTCTCGCTACAAGCATCTGAACAAGTTTGGTATCTGGCATTTCTATCGCCATGGCGAGGGGCGCAGCGCCAAGCCATCGGTAAGGGGCATCAAGCAGTGGCTACTCACCCACTATCTGTTCCGCCGAAACGTGCTGACGGGATTTTACGAGGTGGAGAGCCGCTTCGTTTTAGACGGCAAGTATCCTGACTGGGTACGCATCGACGACAATATCGAAAATTCCATCTGGAGCGAAATGGACGAGTCGGGACTGCATCTCTCAGAGAAGACCTTGCACAACATCATCAACAGCGACTTCAGCGAGCCGTTCGACCCCTTGGACGATTACCTGCGCAGTCTGCCGAAATGGAAGAAGGGAGAGGATCCCGACTACATCGACCAGCTCGCCGACCGCATCGAGGTAGAGAACCTGCCCGACAACGAGCATACGCAGAGCCTCTTCCGCTATTTCTTCAAGAAGTGGCTGGTAGCGATGGTAGTGGCGTGGGTAACGCTGAAGGTGGTGAACCAGATGATACTCATCTTCGTGGGCAAGGGCGGCATATTCAAGACCACGTTCTTCCACATGCTGTTGCCCCCACAGTTGCGCCAGTACTTCCTCAACGACTCGACGGGAGCCTATACCGACAAGGACTTCATGGAGGCTTTCAGCAGCAAGGCTCTGCTCTGTCTCGACGAGTTTGAGATGGTATTCGGCAAGAACCTGAGCGCCTTCAAGAGCAACATGACCAAGGTGACATTCTCCATACGCCGACCTTACGACAAGTACCGTTCGGAGATGCCCCACCGTGGATCGCTCTGCGGCACCACCAACAACCAGCAGTTCATCACCGACGAGGAGAACCGCCGCTACTGTCCGTGGCTGGTAAAGAGCATCGAGAGTCCGATAGACCACCCGATAGACTACGACCACGTGTTTGCCGAGGCAGTGGCACTGGGTCAGGAGGTGATGAGCCATCCTAAGGGCGAGCCCCTGGAGTGGACATACTGGTTGACAAGGGACGACATCGAGCTGATGCGCATCCACAACCGCCTCTTCATGGTAGCCAACTATGCCGAGGAGCAGATACTCCGTTACTACCGGGTGCCGGAGCCTGATACGCCGCTACAGTTCATCAAGTTCCGCTACAGTGCCGAGATACTGGAGAGGATAGGTGTGAACCCTGCCCTTCGCCAGAACCTGAACAACCAGAACATCGGTAACGTGATGAAGCGTCTTGGATTCAAGAAGATTCACAAGAAGAACGGCAACGGCTGGGCTGTGATAGAGAAGGAAGGTAGCGAAATCAACAACGATGCCTTCATCGATCCTAACGATACCGTGGAGGATTAAGTATCTTGGTTACGACCACTAAGTATCATAGTTACGATAGCTAAGTATCATGGTTACGAAGCATAACTCTAATAGATATTTCTCTGCACGCGAATTACGTACTGTTTTTACTGAACATGAATTTCTTATTGTTTTTTTTTGAACACGAATTACTTATTGGGTTTACTGAACACGAATTTCTTATTGTCTTTTCTGAACACGAATTGCACGAATTAAACGAATAAGTTGTTTGAGAACGAAAGATTCGTGAGATTCGAGAGATTCGTGTTCAAAAATCAAAACAAGAATCAATAGATATTTCTCTACACGCAAATTTCTTATTGGGTTTACTGAACACGAATTGCACGAATTAAACGAATAAGTGGCTTCAGAATGAAAGATTCGTGAGATTCGAGAGATTCGTGTTCAAAATCAACATTCAACCAGCAAGCGAATTACTTATTGGGGTTACTGAACACGAATTAAACGAATTAAACGAATAAGTTGCTTGAGAACGAAAGATTCGTGAGATTCGAGAGATTCGTGTTCAACATTTAACATTCAACATTTTAATTACCGTCAATGGATTTACGAAGTTACACCAAGCAGGAGTTAGCCCTGCTCTATTTTCCGGATTCCGACCCGGACGTGGCAAGAGCCCATCTGATGAGATGGATAGTAAGATGCACCCAGCTCTACGAGCAGTTGCAGAAGAGTGGATACAACAAGAGCTGCAAGGAGTTCAATCCCCTGCAAGTATCCTATATTTTCTTCCATTTGGGAGAACCCTGATATTTATCAGTGATAATCGGTGAGTATCGGTGAGCAACAATGAGCATCGGTGAGTTGGGAAAATGAAATGTTGTATCTTTGCAATGTGATTCAGAAAGAAGAACATTAACCATTTAAACACTTTAAAACTATGTTGCTTTACGTACTAAAACTAAATCAGAACGCCAAGATGCCAGAGGCATACGGCAAGTATTACGCCTATCCAGTCATCACTCAGACGGTAGACATCGACGGCCTGGCCGAACACATGGCTAGCCACAACACTCCTTTCTCTAAGGGAGCCATCAAGGGCATGATTACCGATATGGTATCGTGCATCAAGGAACTCACCTTGCAGGGTTTCGCTGTGAAGATTGACGACCTCGCCATCTTCTCCATCGGCATCCGCAACAAGGAGGGAGCCGCCTCAGAGAAGGAGTTCACCATCGCCAAGAACATCGACGGTTTCCGTCTCCGTGCTCGTGGCACCGGTGAGTTCAGCGCCAAGACCATCAACCTCGAAGCTACGCTGAAGAAGGCCTCTGCTCTGTTAGGTGATGGCACCACCCCGGATACCACCCCGGATACCGGGAAGGATACCGGGAAGGATACTCCTGGTGGTGGCAACACCGACCAGGGCGGTAGCGGAACCACTGGAGAAGGAGGAGGCGACGGCTTAGAGTAGCCCTACCCACCTCGCATCTGAAACAAGAGAAAGCGCATCGGCAGGATGCAGTCCGGAGTAATCC
>JAJXAL010000033.1:0-36798 GCA_021628325.1 Segatella copri
TCTGACCGCAAGCAGCACCTGGAGAAGCAGGGAGACCCTGAGTGATGACCTTAGCCTTAGAGAGAGCCAACTTATCGAATACTGGGTGCAAAAGCTCATCGAGCTTCTGAGGCTCACAGCGCAAGATAGCAGTCTTCTCATCAATCATACCCTCGTGGAGAAGATCCATAGCAATCTTCACCATGGCTGTACCTGTACGCTTACCATTGCGAGTCTGGAGGAACCAGAGTTTGCCTTCCTGTACGGTGAACTCCATATCCTGCATATCGTGATAGTGGTGCTCCAGCTTATCCTGCAGCGCGTCGAGTTCCTTATAGAGTTCAGGCATAGCCTCTTCCATAGAAGGATACTTAGCAGCACGCTCCTCTTCAGAGATACCTGCACGCTCAGCCCAGCGCTGAGAACCGATCTTCGTAATCTGCTGTGGAGTACGGATACCGGCTACCACGTCCTCACCCTGTGCATTGATAAGATACTCACCATTGAAGAGATTCTCACCATTACCAGCGTCACGTGAGAAGCAAACACCTGTAGCAGATGTATCGCCCATGTTACCAAATACCATCGCCATGACAGATACGGCAGTACCCCACTCATCAGGAATACCTTCCATCTTGCGGTAGAGGATAGCACGCTCGTTCATCCAAGAACGGAACACAGCACAGATAGCGCCCCAGAGCTGATCGATTGGGTTGGTAGGGAAATCCTGACCGGTCTGCTCCTTGATGGCAGCCTTGAAGAGTTCAACGAGCTTCTTGAGCGACTCTACAGAGAGGTCCTTGTCAAGAGTAACGCCCTGCTCTTCCTTCACCTTTTCGATGATAGCCTCAAATGGGTCGATATCTTCCTTGTTTACAGGCTTCAATCCCATAACGACGTCACCGTACATCTGTACGAAACGGCGATATGAATCGTATACGAAATGAGGGTTACCGGTCTTCTTGACCAATCCCTCAGCTACTTCGTCATTCAAACCGAGGTTGAGGATGGTATCCATCATACCAGGCATAGATGCACGTGCACCAGAGCGTACTGATACGAGGAGCGGATTCTCTACAGAACCGAACTTGCTGTTCATCAGCGCCTCAGTATGAGCTACAGCAGCCATCACTTCGTCCTGGAGAAGTTCTTTGATTTTTTCCTCACCCACTTCATAATATTCATTACAAGTGTCTGTAGTAATGGTGAAACCTGGAGGAACAGGTACACCAATCAGGTTCATTTCGGCAAGGTTTGCGCCTTTACCACCAAGTACTTCTCGCATTTGGGCATTGCCTTCTGCTTTTCCGTTTCCGAATGTATAAACTCTTTTTTCGTTCATAATTGTTATAGGTATATATTTTATTTCGTTTTACGTTGCTAATTATTATTAGTAATGCAAAGATACGATTTTTATTTGATACTACCAAACTTTTATACGCTTTTTTGCTATCCCGAGATTACATTTTATACTGTTGACGCACACACGGGCAGAAATTTAACAATCCAGAATCCTATAGGAAGAAATGTGACGAATTTGAAAGTGCACTTCCCGGGATTTCGGGCTGTATTACGATGCCTTTTACACCCCTGCCGATGCGCCCGAAACTGCGTCCCGACGTAGCGATGGCTACGTCCCGACGCAGAGCCAGACACGTCGCGACGTAGCAACGGCTGCGTCGGGACGCAGTTTTAAAGGTAAAAGGGTAAAAAGGTAAAAAGGTAAAAAAGGATTTAAAGGTAAAAGGATTGTGGGGCGATAACAAAAGTAACAGGTAACTTCTGATGTAAAAATGTGAATGTGAATGTGAATTTGAAATGTAAATGAATGCATGTAATGATATTAATATCATTTAATTCTTATTTAATAAGGTACGCGCGTACGTACAATTAAAATATAGATTATCAAAAATCATCAATAAACAGCCATAACAAAAGGATACACATGACAGTCCGTTCTCTTCACTTACATTTCAAATTCACATTCACATTCACATTTTCACCTTTACAAGCACAGAATGTTACCTGTTACTTTTGTTACTTTTGTTATCGCTCCGGCAATCTTTTACCTCTTTACCCTTTTACCTTTTTACCTTTAAAAGCAAATAATTCGGGACAACTCTTGCATTTCTCATAAAATTGCAGTATCTTTGCACCCATAAAAAATACAAAACATTATTATGGCAAGAAAACGTAAACCATTACCTCTGTTAGAGAACATCACCATCGAGGCAGTAGCAGCCGAGGGTAAGTGCATCACACGAGTAGACGATCAGGTCGTCTTCGTACCATTCTGTGTGCCAGGCGATGTTGTCGACTTGCAGGTAGTAAAGAAGAAACATAAGTACTGCGAAGCCAAGGTGGTTCGCTTCATCAAGAAGAGCGAGGTGCGCCAGGAGCCTATGTGCGAGCACTTCGGTATCTGCGGCGGATGCAAATGGCAGAACCTGCCTTACGAGGAGCAGATCAAGGCTAAGCAGAAGCAGGTAGAAGACCAGCTCACCCGCATCGGAAAGATTGAACTCCCTGAGTTCCGCCCTATCATGGGCAGCGTGAAGACCCAGGAGTACCGCAACAAGATAGAGTTCGGATGCAGCAACAAGCGATGGTTCACCGCCGAGGAACTGGCTCAGCTCCCTCAGAAAGAGGATGATACCGTAACATCGCTCAAGGAGCGCCACGCTCAGAACGCCATCGGTTTCCATATCACCGGAGCCTTCGACAAGATTTATCCTATCAAGAAGTGCTGGCTGATGGATGATCTCTGCAACGAAATCCGCAACTTTGTATTCGAATACGCTGATTCTCACGACTATACCTTCTACGATCTCCGCGAGCAGCACGGTTTGCTCCGCAACATGATGATCCGTAATTCGAACACCGGCGAGTGGATGCTCGTCTTCCAGTTCCATTACGACGAGGAGGGCGATGAGCAGAGAGCATTGGAGCTGATGCAGCAGGTGGCTGACAAGTTCCCTCAGATAACATCGCTCATGTATGTAGACAACCAGAAGGGCAACGACACCATCAACGACCTGGAACTCAGCCTCTTCAAGGGCAACGACCATATCTTCGAACTGATGGAAGACCTGAAGTTCAAGGTAGGTCCTAAGAGTTTCTACCAGACCAATACCGAGCAGGCTTACCACCTCTACTGCGTGGCTCGCGAGTTTGCCAACCTCACCGGCGACGAGCTGGTTTACGACCTCTATACCGGCACCGGAACCATCGCCAACTTCGTGGCTCACAAGGCAAAAAAGGTAATCGGTATCGAGTACGTGCCAGAGGCCATAGAGGATGCCAAGGTGAATTCTCAGGTGAACAACATCGAGAACACCCTCTTCTATGCAGGCGACATGAAGGATATCCTGACCAACGATTTCATCGCGCAGCACGGTCGACCAGACGTCATCATCACCGACCCACCACGTGCCGGAATGCACCCTGACGTAATAAACGTCATTCTGAATGCAGCACCAAAGCGCATCGTATACGTAAGCTGCAACCCGGCAACCCAGGCTCGCGACCTGCAGCTGATGGATGCGGAGTATAAGGTAGCTGCCGTACAGCCGGTGGATATGTTCCCTCATACCCCTCACGTAGAGAACGTGGTATTGCTCGAAAAGAGATAAACCTAGAAATCAAAATAGAAACAAGATGAAGAAAACCATCATCATGGCGCTCATGGCTGCAGCTTCGGTCTCAGCCAGCGCCCAACAGAAGCAGACCATCGAAATACCATCATGGTTGAGCAACGTGAAATTGTCGGGGTATGGAATGACCCAGTATCAGTACAACGGACAGAAAGATGCTGAATCCAACTCATTCAACATCCGTATGGCGCGTATCTCTCTCGAAGGTCGCATAGCAGGCGACTTCTACTGGAAAACTCAGATTCAGTTCAACGGCAACACCTCTACCCTCGGTTCCAGTCCGAGAATGGTGGATCTGTTTGCAGAATGGCAGAAATATGAATACTTCAAGGTGAAGATCGGTCAGTTCAAGAACCCGTTCACCTTTGAGAATCCGATGCACCCTATCGACCAGGGTTTCATGGGATATTCACAGAACGTGAGCAAGCTGGCTGGTTTTAGCGACCGTGCCGGAGAACATGCATCCAACGGCCGTGACATCGGTCTTCAGTTCCAGGGCGATTTCCTCAAGAATGCCAACGGCAGAAACCTGCTGCACTATCAGATCGGTGTGTTCAACGGACAGGGAACCAATACCAAGGACGTTGACCAGCAGAAGAATGTGATTGGTGGTGTATGGGTAATGCCAGTAAGCGGTATGCGCATCGGCGCCTTCGGATGGACCGGTTCTTATGCAAGAAAGGGAACATGGAACGATGAGCATGATGCCTCCTATACTGCCGACATTCAGAAACGCTCTGGCGTTCGCAAGCTCAGCCAAAACCGCTATGCCTTCTCATTCGAATACAAGCAGGATGGCTGGACCGTTCGCTCCGAATATATCCACTCCACAGGAAAGGCATTCGCCAAGAGCATCACCAACTTCAACGATGCCAACGCCAAGGACTGCAATCTGAATGCAAAAATCGGCGACAAGGCACAGGGTGTATACGGATTGGTTATCGCTCCATTGGCTCAGCTGCCTAAGAACAGCCGTATCGACGTGAAGGCGCGTTACGACATGTATCAGCCTAACGGCAAGAGCAACATGCAGAGAACCCAGTATGAGGCAGGTTTGAACTTCCACATCGGCAAGCGAATCTCTATCCTTACCGAGTATGCGCTCATCAACGACAAGACACTCGCGAAGCACAATTACTCCATGGCAGATGCCGAGGTTTGCTTCCGATTCTAACAGATACAACAAAGGCTCGTTCCTGTTGAGGAACGAGCCTTTATTGTGTTTACTGCCAACACCTTATCCTAGAATGAATAAGAGAAACCTACTGACATGAATTCCTTAAACTGCCAATAGCTATCATCATCCTTGCGCTTCACACCATCGTCGAAACGCGGATAGAGGAAGATGTTGGTAGAAATATAGCGGTTAAACTGGAAGGTAATGGTGTTTTCCCACTCTATTTCAGCACGCTTGTAAGTGGTGTATCCCCAGAGACGGGTCTTCCACTTGATATTATCCGCTATCTGCCACGACAGGTCGAAGGTACACTCAGAACCGTAATCGGTCATGCCATGCTTACCCTCATCCAGTCCGTATCGCGTAGCCAGATCCGCTCTGCCCACATACTTCCAGTTGAAAGCCAGAGGAGCCAGATGAGCACTACCCTTCAGGCGATGATGGAACCAGTCTACATTATAATCCATACCGACAGAGAGGTTCAGATTGAATGGCGAGAAGAAATCGGAATAAACCGTCTTGTCATTACTCTTGTAACCATGCGTAAACTGAGTCTGGCCAATCAGCTGGATGGTATAATACCACTTCTTGGAAGCCTGCAGACCGAGTTTTCCGGTGTATCGTATCATATCGTCGCTCGTCTTCAGCGTATGAACCGTATCACCCTTCGAAGTCTGATAACCCAGGCGCATCTCCACCTTATTATCCCATTTCACCTTCTGCTTGTTATTGTAGTTGGCAAACATCGTCACTCTTCCGAGCACCGAATAATTACTCTCACCACCCTTATACCAGTTGTCAGAAACATAGTTTTGCAGGAACTGGAGATAATAATCGCCACCTATGGTCCAGAAGTTAGGACGGGTGATGATGATATCCATCGGAGCCGCATCCACCTCAATCGCCTTCGGAGCCACCTGCTCTACGATGTCCGGATGATTCTTCTTCGGTTTGCTCTGTGCAGCCAGCGGTGCCCCCACCTCCTTGAGATGAGACTCAGTATTGCGCACCAGGTCGGGACGCTTGAGATATACCTCCATCAGCGTCTGGTCGAGCATCGTTCCGAGCGAATCCTTCACCCCATCCTGAGGTTTGAGTCGCAACATGCGGGCTGCCGGCCCATGATAGAAGGTGAGCGGCGTAAAGAGCTGGGCATATCTGCTGTCCCCGGAATCCATCTTCATGGAATCGATGCGCTGACGGCACATCAAGAGCGAGTCTGCATAGATTTCAGCCAACCTGTTCTTCGATGCCTCTCCAGCCTCCACCTTCTTCAATTTGCGCTGGGCAGAAACAGGCGTCAGAGCCGAAAGGAACGCAAGAACGAGTAATCCAAATTTTATTTTCATACCTTAATTTTATAAATTTGGGCACAAAGGTAATAAATAATTCATAAATCTATGCCCTTTATTAGGAATATTTTTGCTCATTTCACAAAAATGTCGTAACTTTGCAGCCAAATTATTCTAATTTAAATTATAAATATCGTGGCTGAAACAAAGTACATCTTCGTAACTGGTGGTGTGGTTTCTTCTTTGGGTAAAGGAATCATATCTTCATCCATCGGTAAACTTCTTCAAGCAAGAGGTTACAACATTACTATCCAAAAGTTTGACCCATACATCAACATCGACCCGGGTACGCTGAACCCGTATGAGCATGGTGAGTGCTACGTAACGGTAGATGGTATGGAGACCGACCTGGACCTCGGACACTACGAGCGATTCACCGGCATTCAAACTACGAAAGCGAATTCTCTCACCACTGGTCGTATCTACAAGGCAGTCATCGACAAGGAGCGTCGTGGCGATTATCTCGGCAAAACCATCCAGGTGGTGCCTCACATCACCGACGAGATCAAGCGCAACGTGAAGCTGCTCGGCAAGAAGTATCACTATGACTTCGTGATTACCGAGATTGGCGGAACCATCGGCGACATCGAGAGCGCCCCTTACATGGAGGCTATCCGACAGCTGAAATGGGAACTGGGCAAGAACGCCATCAACGTTCATCTTACCTATGTGCCTTATCTGAAGGCAGCAGGCGAGTTGAAGACAAAGCCTACCCAGCACTCCGTGAAGGAACTGCAGAGCGTAGGTATTCAGCCAGATATCCTGATTCTCCGCACCGAGAAACATCTCGAAGAGGGAATCATGAAGAAGGTAGCCAGCTTCTGTAACGTAGACTTGGACTGCGTGATTCAGAGCGAAGACCTTCCTAGCATCTACGAGGTGCCTGTAAACATGCAGAACCAGGGCCTCGACACCGCCATCCTCCGCAAGATGGGCGAGCCTATCGGCGAAACACCTGCGCTGGGGCCTTGGAAGACATTCCTCGACCGCAGAAACAAGGCTACAGAGGTGGTAAACATCGGTCTCGTAGGCAAGTACGACCTGCAGGATGCATACAAGAGTATCCGCGAGAGTCTCTCGCATGCCGGTACCTACAATGACCACAAGGTGAAGATTACCTTCATCAACTCAGAATATCTCACAGAAGAGAACGTGGCAGAACAGCTGAAGGGACAGGATGGTATCGTCATCTGCCCAGGATTCGGCCAGCGAGGCATCGAGGGCAAGATTATCGCCGCCCACTATACCCGCACCCACGACATCCCTACCTTCGGCATCTGCCTGGGTATGCAGATGATGGTCATCGAGTTTGCCCGCAACGTATTGGGCTACAAGGATGCCAACTCACGCGAGATGGACGAGAAGACTCCACACAATGTCATCGACATCATGGAGGAGCAGAAGAACATATCAAACATGGGTGGAACCATGCGTCTCGGCGCTTACGAGTGTGTGCTGAAACAGGGTTCACGCGTGTTCAATATCTATAAGAAGGAGCATATTCAGGAACGCCATCGCCACCGCTATGAGTTCAACAACGAGTTCCAGCAGGAATTTGAGAAGAACGGCATGATGTGCGTAGGCAGAAACCCTGAGAGCGACCTGGTAGAAATCGTAGAAATCCCAGGCTTGAAGTGGTACGTAGGTACACAGTATCATCCTGAATACCAGAGTACGGTGCTGAAACCACATCCACTTTTCATGGATTTCGTAAAGACAGCAATAGAAAACAAAAAGTAAATATTAGGAGTTAAAGGAGTGAACCCCTTTGCTCCTTTAATTTCAATTTTTAAAAATGAACAAGAACAACATTATCGGTTTCCTCCTGATTGCCGTAGTGCTGATTGGCTTTAGCTGGTATAACCAGCCATCTGCCGAAGAACAGAGAACGGCATTCGTTCAGGACTCCATCGCCAAGGCTAAACATGCCGAGATGGAAAAGGCCAGCAAGGCTGCCGCTGCTAAGCGCCAGACTAATGCCAAAGCAAAGGTTGAGGCAGACTCAACCGCCCTCTTCTATTCGGCACTCAAAGGCCAGGCTAAGAAGATTGTATTGAGAAACGAGAAGGTAGAATTAACACTCAACACCAAGGGTGCTACTGTAGAGAAGGCTGTCATCAAAGGCTATGTGGGACACAACCTGCAGGTGAAAGACGGTTCGGCTGATGCCAAGGACGTAACCCTCTTCGACGGTAACGACCAGAGCCTCAAATTCATGCTCGAGGCTAAGGAAGCCAACATCATCACCAGCGATCTCTACTTCACTCCATCCAACGTGACCGACAAGTCTGTCACCCTGACCGCTGTGGCTGGTGAAGGCAAGACTCTCACCATGACTTATACATTGGGCAATGACTACATGCTGCACATGAGCCTTCAGGCAAATGGCATGGCGGGTCTGTTCTCACCTAATTATAATAAGATGGATGTTGACTGGAGCGACAAGGCACGCCAGCAGGAACGTGGTTTCATGTTCGAAAACCGTTACACTACCCTCACCTACCATAATGCAGAAGGCGGTACCGACCACCTCAACGAAGGTAGCGAGAAGATTGACGAGAAGATAGAAGAAACCATCGACTGGGTATCTTTCAAGAACCAGTTCTTCTCTGCCATCATCGTAGCAAAGGATAACTTCGAGAAGGATGCTTTCATGACATCTATCCCTCAGGAGAAGGGTTCGGGCTATCTGAAGCAGTTCCAGGCTAAGATGAAGACAGCTTTCGACCCAACCGGTAAGAAGGCATCTGAGTTTGAGTTCTACTTCGGTCCTAACGACTTCCAGATTCTGAAGAATACCGAGAAGGAAAGTACCTTCGGCAAGGACTTGGAATTCCAGAAGCTCGTATACCTGGGATGGCCTATCATCCGCTGGATCAACCGTTTCTTCACACTCTACGTATTCGACTGGTTGAGCAACGTGTTCCCAATGGGTATCGTATTGATTCTCATCACCTTGCTCCTCAAGCTCATCACCTACCCTATGGTGAAGAAGAGCTACATGAGTTCAGCCAAGATGCGCGTGCTGAAACCAAAACTCGAAGCTGCTACGGCTCAGTATAACAAGCCTGAGGACCAGATGCAGAAGCAGCAGGCGATGATGGCGGAATATGCCAAGTATGGTGTAAGCCCATTATCTGGCTGCTTGCCTATGCTGATTCAGATGCCGGTTTGGGTTGCGATGTTCAACTTCGTGCCTAATGCCATCCAGCTTCGTGGTGAGAAGTTCCTGTGGATGAACGACTTGAGCACCTTCGACCCAATCTTCGAATGGAATACCAACATCTGGCTGATTGGCGACCACTTGAGTTTGACCTGTATCCTGTTCTGTGTAGCCAACCTGTTGTACTCTTGGATGACCATGCGTCAGCAGCGCGACCAAATGGTAGGTCAGCAGGCAGAGCAGATGAAGATGATGCAGTGGATGATGTATCTCATGCCATTGATGTTCTTCTTCATGTTCAATGACTACTCAGCCGGTCTGAACTTCTACTACTTCATCTCATTGTTCTTCAGCGCCGCTATCATGTGGACCCTGCGCAAGACTACCGACGACGAGAAACTCCTCGCCATCCTTGAGAAGCGCTATCAGGAGAACAAGAACAATCCTAAGAAGGCAAGCGGCCTGATGGCAAGAATGCAGGCTCTCCAGGAGATGCAGCGCAAGCAGCAGGAAGAGATGATGCGCAAACAGGCAGAACTGAACGAGAAAAAGAACAATCTCGGAAAATAAAGATTACCAGATAAAAATGAAAGCGTAATGGATTACCTGAAAAAGGGGTTCATTACGCTTTTTTTGTCCCCGAAAAGGTATAATTTGTTAAATGATATTATAAATTATACCTTTTCGGGGGTATTTTCATTTTTTATTCGTATATTTGCCCCCGAAAGGGTATAATATAATATTATTCCATATATAATATTACCCGATAGGGTATAAAACAACAAGAATATGAGCAATACATTATCATCATACGTCAAGGAAATGCGCAAGCAATTCGGATTGACGCAAGTAGATCTGGCAGCGAAATCGGGCGTAGGACTCAGATTCGTAAGAGAACTGGAACAGGGAAAGGAAACATTGCGACTCGATAAAGTAAATCAGGTTCTCCTCCTGTTCGGTCAGGAAATAGGCCCCGTTCCTATCAAAAAAGAATAAAAATAAAATATCATGAAACAAGGAAAAATATATCTCTACGACCAATACGTAGGTCTGCTGACGGAAGATGAAACGGGCTTCACCTTCGCCTACGATGCCGGTTATCTGGCATCGGAAGGAGCCGAAGCCGTGAGTCTGACGCTCCCCTTATCCGATGAGCCCTACCACGATACCGTACTGTTCCCATTCTTCGATGGATTAATCCCCGAAGGATGGCTGTTGAACATCGCAGAAAGCAGTTGGAAAATCAACCAGCGCGACAGAATGTCGCTCCTCCTTGCCTGCTGCAAGGATTGCATCGGAGCCGTCAGCGTCATCCCTATAGAATAAAACCAGAAAGGAGAAAGAAATATGGAAAAATGTCTATATTGCTATAAACCGCTCAAGCCTGGTCAGGTAGATTACCACCCCGCTTGTGCAAAAAAACTCTTCGGCATCAGGGAAGCCCCTGTCCTACCCTATGTAAGAAAGGAAATCGGCGACCTCGCAAAACAGGTAGTGCGTGCCCAGACCACCCTCACCGGTGTACAGGCAAAACTCTCGCTCGATGTCAATCCGGGCGGAAAGAACGAACCATCCCGCTTCACCATCGTAGGACTCTGGGGAAAATATATACTCAAGCCCCAAACCGACCGCTACCGCTGTCTACCGGAAATAGAAGACCTCACGATGCATCTCGCAGAAGCCGCCAAGATAGCTGTGGTTCCCCACGGACTGATTCGCTTTGCCGATGGTGAACTCTGTTACATCACCCGGAGAATAGACCGACTGGATGATGGGCAAAAGGTACCGATAGAGGATATGTGCCAGCTGTCAGAGCGCCTTACCGAATACAAATATAAAGGTTCCTACGAGCAGGTAGCCAGACTCATCAAGAAGTATTCCTCCTTCTCGCAGCTCGACCTCGTAAACTATTGGGAAGTGGTCATCTTCTCATGGATTACGGGCAACGCTGACATGCACCTCAAGAACTTCTCGCTCTACAACAATCGCAAATTGGGTTATGGCTTAACTCCAGCCTACGACCTCCTCTGCACGAAGATAGTTATGCCAGAAGATACAGAGGAGCTCGCCCTGACGCTCAACGGCAGAAAGAGAAAGATTCAGAAATCCGATTTCGTCAAGGTAATGACTGCATCGGGCCTCAGCGACAAGGTAATCAACAACATTGCCAAGAAGTTCCGCCGTTCCATCGTGAAATGGCTTGACCTCATAGAAGCCTCCTTCCTGCCCGACAGCATGAAGAAAGAATACAAAAAGCTGATTCTCAGCAGAATTATGGCATTAAGATAATGTCTCTGTATAAAATAAAAACAAATTACCCCCGAAAAGGTATAATTAATCAAGCAACATTATTAATTATACCTTTTCGGGGGTATTTTATTTGAAACGAATTTACTTCTTCAATACCGGCTCGCAGGTGATATCCACACCGAGCTTCTTGAAGATCTTCTGGTCTACATCACTCAGCATCACGGTGCAATGAGCCTGACAGCCGCGAAGCTTAGGCAACTGCTCCAATGCCTTCCTGCAATTCTCATCATTCTCAGAGAGAACAGAGAGGGCTACAAGCACCTCATCGGTATGAAGACGAGGATTGTGACCACCGAGATAATTCACCTTGGTATGCTGGATAGGCTCAATCATCGACTGAGGAATCAGCTTCAATTCATGGTCGATGCCTGCCAACTGCTTGGTAACATTCAGGAGCAAGGCTGCACTACAACCCAACAACTCGCTGCTATGACCGCAGATGATGGTACCGTCCTCCAACTCAATGGCAGAAGAAGTATGTCCGGTCTCCTTCTTATGATTCTTGGCAGCTACCGTCACCTTGCGGTAATCAGTAGTAATCTTAGCCTGATTGAAGAGCATCTGAATCTTATTGATCTCATCTTCATTGCAAGCACCAGCCGCCATCTTGTTGGTAGCCGCATAGTAACGGCGGACAATCTCATTCTTGGATGCCTCGCAGCAAGCCTCATCATCAGAGATACAGAAACCTACCATGTTCACACCCATATCCGTAGGCGACTTGTATGGATTGCTACCATAGATACCCTCGAACAGCGCATTGAGCACAGGATAAATCTCTACATCACGGTTATAGTTGATGGCTATCTTGTTGTAAGCCTCCAGATGGAACGGGTCAATCATATTCACATCGTTCAGATCGGCAGTAGCAGCCTCGTATGCGATGTTCACAGGATGCTTCAATGGGAGATTCCACACAGGGAATGTCTCAAACTTGGCATAGCCGGCATGCACACCACGCTTGTTCTCATTATAAAGCTGACTCAGGCAAACCGCCATCTTACCGCTGCCAGGACCCGGCGCAGTAACAATAACCAGCGGACGCTCTGTTTCAACATAATCGTTCTGACCGAAGCCCTCGTCAGAGGCAATCAGACTCACGTTATGAGGATAGCCCTCGATGAGATAATGGCAGTAAGTCTTGATGCCCTCGCGCTCCAAACGCTGTTTGAAGGCGATGGCGGCAGGCTGACCGTTATAATGGGTGATGACAACAGAACCCACCATGAAACCACGGTTTTGGAACTCACCACGTAGGCGCAACACGTCCTCGTCGTAAGTAATGCCCAAGTCGGCACGCTTCTTGTTTTTCTCAATATCGGCTGCACTAATCACGATAACAATCTCGATGCTATCGCTGATTTTCTGGAACATGCGCAGTTTGCTGTCAGGCTGAAAACCCGGCAATACTCTGCTGGCATGATGATCGTCAAAAAGTTTACCGCCTAATTCGAGGTAAAGCTTTCCGTCAAACTGTGAGATTCTCTCCTTAATGTGTTCTGACTGAATCTTCAGATACTTCTCGTTATCGAAACCTATCTTCATACTACTTTAAATAAAACTATATCGCTATTATTTTGCAAATTTGACTGCAAAAGTACAAAAAAAACTGGCTATAGAACAATGTTTTAGGCAAATTATTCTTAATTCTCAAGGATTTGCCGTATCTTTGCATCTTGCAATGGGCAGCATAACATGTCATATCGCAAAAACATGAAGTTTAAAAGAAAACATAACCGACAAATGAAAAAGAATTTACGTACCGCCTCTATCTGCGTGCAGGGAGGCTATGAGCCAAAGAACGGCGAACCGATTGAAGTGCCAATTTATCAAAGCACTACTTTCAAGTATGACAACTCTGAGGAGATGGCTATGCTCTTCGACCTGAAGAAGGAAGGCTACTTCTATACCCGTCTTCAGAACCCTACCAACGATGTTGTGGCTAAGAAGATTGCCGAACTCGAAGGTGGCGTGGGAGCCGTATTAACCAGCAGCGGTCAGGCTGCCAACTTCTATGCAGTATTCAACATCTGCGAAGCGGGCGACCATATCGTTACATCTAATGAGATTTATGGTGGTACCTTCAATCTCTTCGGCGTAACCCTGAAGAAGCTCGGCATTGAGTGTACTTTCGTGAATCCGAACGATAGCGAAGAAGAAATCCAGAAGGCTTTCCGCCCTAACACCAAGGTTGTTTTCGGCGAAACCATCAGCAACCCGGGCTGCGCAGTACTCGACATCGAGAAGTTTGCACGCATTGCTCACAAGAATGGGGTGCCTCTCATCGTTGACAACACTTTCGCTACGCCTATCAACTGCCGCCCATTCGAATGGGGTGCCGACATCGTTACCCACAGTACCACCAAGTATATGGATGGTACCGCTTCACAGGTAGGTGGCGTGGTAGTAGACAGCGGCAACTTCGACTGGATGGCTCATGCTGATAAGTTCCCAGGTCTCTGCACACCGGATGACAGCTACCATGGTCTGACCTATGTGAAGGCTTTCGGCAAGATGGGTTACACCACCAAACTCGTAGCTCAGCTGATGCGCGATCTCGGCAGCATCCCTGCCCCAATGAATTCGTTCATCCTCAACCTCGGTCTTCAGAGTCTCCACCTCCGTATGCGCCAGCATTGTGCAAATGCACAGAAGGTGGCAGAGTTCCTGCAGAACGATGAGCGTGTGGCTTGGGTTCATTATAGCGGTCTGGAGGGCGATGAGTATCATGCGCTTGCCCAGAAGTATATGCCAAACGGCACCTGTGGCGTTATCGCCTTCGGCTTGAAGGGCGATCGCGAGACAGCCATCAAGTTTATGGATTCTCTCGACATGATCAACATCGTAACCCACGTGGCCGATGCCCGCACCTGTGTGCTCCATCCAGCGAGTCACACCCATCGCCAGCTCAGCGAAGAGCAGCTGAAGGAAGCTGGTGTTGCGCCTGACCTGATTCGCCTCTCCGTAGGTATCGAAGATGTAGAAGACATCCTCGATGATATCAAACAGGCTTTGGACAAGATTTAAGATAACTGAACTTTCGCATATGGGAAGTTAAGGGAAGTTAGAGGGAAGTTAAGAGACAAATGTCCTAAGTTTAAGCTAGAAGACTATTGTCTCTTAACTTCCCGAACGACCGTAGGGAGTGATAACTTCTTTAACTTCAAACAATTCCCTCACTTGCGAAACTTGAATAAGATAACGAAATAACATCAAAGCAACATTATAACAGTAAAATTAGAAACATGATTAAAGCTATGATTTTAGCTGCTGCGGCTCTCACGATAACAATCTCGATGCTATCGCTGATTTTCTGGAACATGCGCAGTTTGCTGTCAGGCTGAAAACCCGGCAATACTCTGCTGGCATGATGATCGTCAAAAAGTTTACCGCCTAATTCGAGGTAAAGCTTTCCGTCAAACTGTGAGATTCTTTCCTTGATGTGTTCTGACTGAATCTTCAGATACTTCTCGTTGTCAAATCCTATTTTCATAATTGTTATTATATCTTGCAATTTGAATTCAAAAATCGCCTGCAAAAATACAAAAGAAGTATCGTACTAACAAATCTTTTATCCGAAAAAAAAAAGAGAACTGCTACATATAGGCTTGCAGCAACATCTCACCCCCTACCAGGAAGGCTAAGACAAGAAAGATAAATATATACAACTGCTCCTTGAGGACAAAATCCAAGACATGAAAATGCTTGTCGTCATTCTCCTCAAGATAGTTTTTATAATCCCTCCACATGAGGGACAAAGCCCCCAATACAATGGACAATATAATACATACACCTACAATTTCGGCTAGATCAGTCGATTGTAATAAAGAAAAGCCTGTCATTTCGTAATTCATTTAAAAGTTAATAAGAATCATTATTATCTACTATTATTAAATAATGATGCAAAGATAATAAAAATCTAATAACCAGACAGTTTCATTGTTCAAGAAAATAGTTTCATTCCTATCAAAAAGGTGTTTCATTGGTAGGAATGAAACTGTTAATACGCAAAAAGGCTCACCAATAATAGGGTGTGATTACCTTCATTGGTGAGCCTATACCGCAGGTTAGTCCTTAGAAATCGGCTCTCTATAGATGCCAAACAGCTTAAATCCGTAAGTGGAAGTTCCATTTTCATCACCACTGTGTGACATTGCTACCATCGGAAGATAGTATTCGCCCAGTTTTGAGAATGCCCATTCTCCATTGCTTTCTTTTGCAATCTTTATTGATTCTTCAAACAAAAGAGGGTCTTTCGGTTCTACTACTCCTATGCTATAGTTATATCTACCGATAGGATTAACTTTCTTAACGGCCAGTTCTGCATAGACAAAGGTTGTGACACCATTTTCATCACCCGTATGAGTACGTCCAACTATCACATTGTTACCTTCACAGGTAAAATTGAGATTAGACTGTTTGAAACTATCGCTATTATATCTATCAAGAACGGCAATACGAGCTTCATGTACCTCGTTACATAAATCCACATCAAAGATCTTAGGTTTGCCCGTCAGGTAGTATGTTAAACCATTCTCATCACCAGCATGTTTTCGACCGACTATAACGTATCCTTTTATTGCCTTATACGAAGAGGTCCCATTATTGAATATAACACCCTTGCCGGATTCAACAATACCCTTAGTGCCATTATCTTGCAATTGATCGATCAGAACATAGCCAATCAATACTGCTTTATCATTATCAGCCATATTTAAAACTTTTTATCCCTACTCGTTTTATAAGGGCTTTTCGGGATACGCCCTTCAGCATAACTGCCGAATATGACTCACGCTGTCTTGCTCACCGACGTTCTACTCCTTTCTCATGGCGAGTGATTGTTATAACTAGCCTGACACTTCTACTCCCCGTCAGGCTTGGGAGTGTTTTATATCATTCTTACTATTTGCTTAACGCTCCTATTCCATCTTTGCTCGTCTGTTCTTGGTCGCTTGCCTTCAGCACTACACCCGGCCAATCTCCACCGTCCAAACCTATATAATTAAACCATAATATATCTCCTTTACCAATTTTATATATTATAATCGTGTTGCTAGTGCCTAAATCACACGTGAGCCTATTAAGAAAAGTTTCACTGCTTTCTACTGTTTCTATATTGATTGTGCCTCCGGTCAAGGTGGTGACCTTTGAATAATCAAAACAATATTCATTAGGGAATCCAATAGCAGAAGCACGAAGACCTCCTGTAGCAGTGATTGTAGAGGATTTGATATTAATATTCCCCATTCTAGGGGCTGAAGCGCTCTTACCGGCTCCCATTCCTATACCTGGAGCTCCCTTTCCACCGGTAGCTGTAATCACGGCATTTGAGATCGTTATGTCGCCACAATGTGCTGATGACGAGCTGCCGATTCCTGCACCGCCGGAATAATAGGGGGTAACAGTTTGATTGCCAGTTCCACCGGTAGCATCTATGCTTACATTTTCAATAACGATGTTGCCGCCCTTGGCTGTCAGCTTATCATTTGTTCCGTTCTTGCCTTTAATGGTGAGTGTAGCACCATCGCATACATTGATGGCAGTAGCAGTAGTGGAAGTAACACTGTTCTCCGTGCCGGACACGATAATCGTCGGACTGCCGCTCTTGACATCGATACCGATGCCGTCAGCACTGATAACCGCATTCTTCAACTGTACGGTGGCATTGCTGTTGATTGTGATGGTATTTGCGGTGGTAACGCCATTCGTGGTAATGACATAATAGCCGTCGCTAGTAATGTTGATGTTCCCTTTGGATAAATCTATTAAATCTATACTTGCTTCCCCACCGGAGATAGTGCCTGTGTTGCCCCAATCTTCAACCGAAACCGTGCCAAGACTTACTCCGTTCTTGCCGATGGTCAAGTTGAAATTGTAACTCTTTCCTGCTTCTAATGCTACAGGGTTCTTTACTGTGAGAGATTTTACATCGCTTTCATACTTGACTCTCAGTTTGATGAATTCATAGTTGGTTGCAGTGTTCGGTGCTACAAGAGCGTAGTATATGCTGCCTTTCTTGCCGTAGCGGGACTGCGAGTAAGGTATAATGTCAGATGTTGCAGTAACTGCGCTTCCGTCTTTGGCAATTCTTTCCTTAGATGTTACATACATTTCGGAAACTGAGGCTTTATCAGAAAACTCATTGTTAAAGCCGGCGATAGTGATTACCACGCGAGCCATCTGACGATCGAAGGCAAAATTAACCTTTCTGTCATCGGGAATTTTATCATAAACTGTTGTCGCAGTCATATAGTCAGCCGACGCTATTTCAGCAATACCATTCTGATTGGTTGGTACAATAAAATCTCCGCTTCCTTTTGGATAACGGGCGGTGAACGTCATAAGCTCGCTGCTCCACTTGAGGAATTGCCCAGAGGTTTCTGGTCCCCATGTGCCATCTTTAAGTATGTAGTTCACTGATGCCTGTCCTTCTGTGGAGATAGTAATCGCATCACCTCCGTTGAAATTCATCTGGTCTGTTTCTTTTGTTGCCACCGGGTTGCTGCGGGTAAACACACCGCCAACGGTAGCACTCACGCGCACAGCAGTAGGGTCGTTCTGCCAGTTCGTTCCGAAGTCATCATCACTGCTACAAGAGGCAAGTGCAGCCATAATCAGCGCCATGCCCATATATTTAATTGTCTTCATTGTTGTTATCATTAAATTTTATCTGTTCGGTTGTTATTCGGTCTCTACATTAGAAGTCGAACCTGTCTCCCATGCGTTGGCTTTCATTTCTCCTGCCACTACTATCTCCTTGCCAACTGTCAAAGCCAATGTGTAGGCGGTGTTCTCTGCGAGAGTTACGGCTTCGTTGGATGCCCATGTATAAGGTATTCCATTCAACTTAAAGCTTACGCTGAATATTCCTTTCTCGATGGTCTGAGGTATCAGCAGACACAGGTAGGTTGCCTTTGCATTGGATGATAGAGAGGTAGCTTTTACAAAATCGCCATACTCAGACGGAGCAACGGCAATGGTATTGGCTTCTGTAGTCTTGGCTGTGACGAAGCCTGATTCCTTGGTAAAGTCGCATATACCTTCAATGTATGTACCATTGACTTTCAAATCGGTGATAGGATTTGTGGTTACCAAATCCGTGGCGTTGAACTCTGATCCGAGCGTTACGGTAATGGTAAGTTGGCTCAGGGCGTGCTTGAAAGCCAAATTCAGTTTGCCTCCTTCAATCAGTCCTGTACTCGGCACAAAGCCCGGCATCTTGCAGATAAGGAAGTCGCTTGTGTAGCCGTCTTTGGTCTGTGTTTCTTCAACCTTGACAGGGAGATTCGTGGTGGATGTATTGTAATCTCCTTCCACATAAGGAGAATAAGCTACAATGTCAACTGCCTGTGTGGAGTTTTGCCAAAGCATCTGTGTGGCTGGTGTCCAAGCGGTGATATTGCTGCCGGTCACTTTGACGTTGTTGTATGTGTAGTTTGAATTGGCACTGTTGGTAATGCAGATACCAAACTCAGCAACCTTGCTGCCATCGGTAGGCTGCGAGGCACGGGTCTGCGGATTGTTCACTCCCACATTGAAGCGCACAACGCCATCTTCAGGAAAGTTGTTGGTCATATCGTCATCTGACGAGCAGGCGGCAAAACCTGTCATGAGGGTTGCTGCCATGAGAAGTTGTAATACTCTGTTCATTTTCTGTCTATGTTTTTATGAGTTATTTATTAATTATCTGTCTGTGCTTCACCACCGCTGATGTTCGTACCTTCCTGCCAGTTGTTGATTGATACCGAACCGAGGGTTATCTCGTTGCGACCAACGATAAGGTTGACGGTGGTGTATTTTCCGCTCTCAAGTGCGATGTCTTCGGTATGGGTAAAGGTGTAGGTCTTTCCATCTATCACGATGTTGATAGTTCGGAAATCGCTCTGCGGCACCATTATCGAGGTATAGCAGGTGTTGGCAGCAGTAACGGGGAGGACGATGTCGCTCTGTTCACCGGTGACAGTCACTACAGTGCCGGTGGCAGTCACATAGTTTACTGTGGCAGCTTTCTTTGCCGTAGCGGTAACGGATGCTACTGTCGGAGTGGTTGCCCATTGGTTGCGGAACTGGAGGTTCACAATGAGTTTTGACATCACATGGTTGAACATCAGGCTCACAGGATTGGCTGTTGCCGTAATGCCGGCTCCTTCGATGCCGGTGTTAACTGCTACCAACAAGTCTGACGCTTCCTGCTTCTCTGTGTCGAGCGCATACTCATCGGCAGTGAAATCTGTCACGGCATGGTTAGGATAGATGCCAAGGAAGTAGTGAGGCGTTTCCATGTCTTTCCACAGCATCTGCGGTGAAGCTGTCCATTTAGCACCATCGTAGGTGTTGATACTGTTGTTTACCACGAAATCTGCGGGAACTGCAGTGGCATTGCCTGTCCACGCATAGATGCTGATTTGGTCATCCTTCGCAAACTCCTGATTGCCATTGGCATCAGTGGTAGTGCGTGTCATCTGCCCGATGGAAGTGGCAACTGTGATGTACTTCGATGTGGTCGAAGTATCATCATCGCAGTGACATGAGGCCAAGCAGAAGGCTGCAACTGCAATGGCTAAAGTTGGAAATTTCTTGTTCATACTGATTAACTTTACTGAATCATTATTATATACTATTATTAAATGATGCAAAGATAATCAAAATCTTATAACCAGACAGTTTCATTGCTCAAGAAAATAGTTTCATTCCTATCAAAAAGGTGTTTCATTGGTAGGAATGAAACTGTTTTTCGCAGCATTCTACCGTTTTTTCCGTACAGAGTCTCTCCATTTACCAGGCGTATATCCCGTCTTAGCCTTGAATATCTTATAGAGATGGGCGTGGGATGAGAAGCCGCATTCCGAAGAAATGGTATCATTGCTGTAGCTGCATTCTTCTAGCAGCATACGCTGCGCCTCCTTGAAACGGATATCGCTAAGCCAGATTCTGAAACTGCTCTTCAGATAATTCTCAAAATAGCAGCTCAATTCGGGGCGAGGAATGCGTAACTTTGCCGATAGCATCGGCATATTCACCGTACTGTCTCTATATCCGCCATTTTCACACCACTTATCAAGCAAAGATTCTATCTTATCTATTTTTTCAGAATCCAGCCCCATCACTTCACTCTCTTCCATCATCTCCAAAGGAGCATCAGCAGTATCCATCTCCAATCTCACCTCTGTAGGCATGATAATGTAACCGAAACCCAAGAAATGGACGACAAAGGAAATCAGAGCAAAAAGCATCAACGGTGCCACGCAATACAGAAGCGGACGATAGCAGATGGCAGCAGCCATCGCCAATACCATGATGCCCATCAAACGATAACTGGCATAGGAATATCTGTCGAAAGGAAGCAAATCTTCTGTCGTATTATCCTCGATGATTTTTCGATGATACCGCATCTCTACGACTGTAGTATAAACGCAATACAAAATCGAAAATACATATAATGCGAGCATCACATAGAGCCACCCCCCATGTGCATTCCCTTGGGAATCTCATAGTATCCGACGAAGAAACATAATAATATCAATGCATAGCTCACAACTCCCACTATGGCAAAATTCCTGCGCCCGCCTCTAGAGGATATGACATTATACGCTGCATAGGAAACGATGAAAGTGAGAGGACAATAGAAGAGAACATTGACAACAGCTCCAATCTCATCGCTTTTAGCACGGAAACCATAAAGCATTTGCAAAACATAATGCCCAGCAAGTACAAACATGGAAAAAGCAAGGAACCAGCGAGACGCCTCATAACGACGGTTGGACCAACGTATCTGAAACCTGGACAATACCAATATCAAGCCCAACATCGACACAATAATGCAGCAAGCAAACTGCAAGAGAAACAATGTATTCATTTACTAAATATTTATATCTTTCTTATATTCCTGAAAATTCAGCTCTTAAAACGAAACGAAATCTACTCCTAAGGATTCAGCTCTTAAAACGAAACGAAATCTACTCCTAAGGATTCAGTTCTTAAAACGAAACGAAATCATTTCTGATGCAAAAATACAAAAAAAATGCATACTTTTGTAATGAAAGAAGAATAATTTTGTTTTTTTCATCAATTTTCTGTAACTTTGCACGGAATATCAGGAAGATGACAACGAGAAATAATTAATAAATATATTAGAAATATGATTAAAGCAATGATTCTGGCTGCGGCTGCACTCACCATGAGCGCTACGGCAGCTGATGCACAGACTATGATTGAGAAAAACAACATCAAGGTGGAGAACCACCTGATGACCCCAGAGGCTCTTTGGGCTATGGGAAGAATCGGTGCAGCAGAGGCTTCGCCTAACGGCAAGCAGGTGGTGTACCAGGTAGGTTACTACAGTGTAAAGGAAAACAAGGGCCATCAGATGCTCTTCATCATGGATGCCAACGGCAAGAACAAGAAGGCATTGACCACCGATGCAAAGAGCGAAACAGATGCTGCCTGGATTCAGGGCGGACAGAAGATTGCCTTCATCCGCGACGGACAGCTCTGGAGCATGAACCCTGACGGTACAGGCAGAAAGCAGCTCACCAACGACAAGTTGGGCATCCAGGGTTTCCGCTTCTCTCCTGACGGCAAGAAGGTAATCCTCATCAAGGAACTCCCTTACCACGGAACCATCAAGGAGAATCCTTCTGATCTTCCATTGGCTACCGGCCGTCTCGTAACTGATATGAACTATCGCCACTGGGACCACTACGTAGAGAGCCTTCTCCATCCTTTCGTGGCTGATGTGGCTGAAGACGGTACCATCAATGCCGGCGAAGACATCCTGAAGGATGAACCATTCGAGTGCCCTATGGCTCCATTCGGTGGCATCGAGCAGCTGGCATGGAGTCCGGATTCCAAGACCATCGCCTATACCTGCCGTAAGAAGGAGGGCGTTCAGTATGCCATCTCTACCGACTCTGATATCTACCTATATAATATAGGTACGCGCGAGACAAAGAACCTCTGCAAGGAGGCTGGCTATGTAGAGCCAAAGATTGATGCTACCAAGAGCATGAAGAACCAGGCTGTCAACGCTCCTGAGAATCTGAAGAACAATCCGGGTTACGACGTGAACCCTCAGTTCTCTGCTGACGGAAAGTACATCGCTTGGCAGAGCATGGCCCGCGATGGCTACGAGAGCGACCGCAACCGCCTCTGTGTTTACGAACTCGCTACCGGCAAGAAGAACTATGTATCAGAGAAGTTCGACTCTAGCGTAGAGGGCTTCGTATGGAACAAGGACAACAAGAGCCTCAGCTTCATCGGTGTATGGCACGGAACCCTGAACCTCTATCAGGCTAACTTCAAGGGCGAAGTAAAGCAGATTACCAACGAGTGGGCTGACTACGGAAGCATCTCGCTTGCCAACAACGGCAACAAGCTTCTTGCTACCAAGGCTAGCATGAGTCATCCTACAGATATCTACATCGTAACTCCAGGCAAGGATGCCAAGAGTACCAAGGTAGAGCAGATTACCCGCGAGAACGACCATATTCTGAACCAGTTGAATCTGGGTAAGTGTGAGCAGCGTTGGGTAAAGACTACCGACGGCAAGCAGATGCTGGTATGGATCATGTTGCCATCTAATTTCGATGCCAACAAGAAGTATCCTACCCTTCTCTTCTGCGAGGGTGGTCCTCAGAGTCCGGTAAGCCAGTTCTGGAGCTACCGCTGGAACATCCAGATTATGGCTGCCAACGGTTATGTCATCGTATTGCCTAACCGCCGCGGTCTTCCTGGTTTCGGAAGCGCATGGAACGAAGAGATTTCAGGCGACTGGACAGGCCAGTGCATGAACGATTATCTTTCAGCTATTGATGATGCTGCCAACAATCTTCCTTATGTAGACAAGGATCGTTTGGGTTGTGTAGGTGCCAGCTTCGGTGGTTTCTCAGTATACTATCTCGCCGGTCATCACAACAAGCGTTTCAAGGCATTCCTCTCTCACGATGGTGCTTTCAACCTGGAGAGCATGTACACCGATACAGAGGAGGCTTGGTTCTCTAACTGGGAATACGAGGATGCTTACTGGAACAAGAACCAGACTGCCAACGCCAAGAAGACTTACGAGAACAGTCCTCATAAGTTTGTAGACAAGTGGGATACTCCAATCCTCTGCATCCACGGCGAAAAAGATTACCGTATCAATGCCAACCAGGGCATGGGCGCCTTCAATGCAGCCCGCATGCGTGGCATCCCAGCCGAGCTTCTCATCTATCCTGATGAGAACCACTGGGTATTGAAGCCACAGAACGGCGTGCTCTGGCAGCGCACCTTCTTCGGCTGGTTAGACAAGTGGTTGAAGAAATAACTTATAAAAAAGGCTTGCTTCGAAAAATGAAGCAAGCCTTTTTTATATATTATAATTCTAAGATTTAGCTTACGCGATTCAACTTCTTGATGATAGAGAAGATGAAGAGAGCTGAAACCAGGCAGATACCTGCGAGAACACCCCAGATGGCAATGAGGTTGAAGTTCTGACCCCACATGATGCCAGGAATCATAACCAACTGGTTACCGATGGCTGTTGCACCGAACCAGAGACCCATCATCAAACCAGCATACTTTGGAGGAGCTACCTTCGATACAAATGAAATACCGATTGGAGAAAGCAGAAGCTCTGCGAATGTAAGGATGAGGTATGTAGAGATGAGGAGGTTAGCACTTACACGTGTACCCTCTGTAGCAGGATTGCCCTGTGTCAAAGGAAGCTCCAATCCCATAGAACCTACAGCCATCCATACGAAACCTAGAGCAGCTACGAGCATACCCAAACCAATCTTCTCTGGCGAAGTTGGCTCCTTGCCAATCTTGTGGAGCCATGAGAACAAAGCAACGCTCACTGGTGTCAATGCCACTACATAGCATGGATTGAACTGCTGGAAGATAGGAGCCTCAACATCTACGGAACCTTCAAGGTTACTGTACTTGTAGAAGAGGAAAGCGATGGCAGCAACTATTACGCCAAGAGAGATGCCCTTACCCTTGCCAGTCTTGCTCTGTGCCAGACCGAAGCAACCGTAAACCACGAAGATGCAGGCTACGAGGTTGGTAACATCGAACGCCATTGACTGCAGACCCTCAGATGTCTTCTGAGTATAATCGCGGGCAAAGAGTGTCAATGTATTACCGTTCTGGTGGAAAGCCATCCAGAAGAAGATAACCACAGCGAATACGAGACAGAGGCAGATGATGCGCTCCTTGGTCTCAGCCTTAGAAAGTTCGTTTGTCTCCTTGGCAGAAGTCTTATCATCCTTACTCTTGGTCTCAGAAGCAAGAACATGCTTGTATGTAAAGCTGAAGGCATAGTAGATAGCGATACTAACAATAAGCGAAGCACATGCCACGGCGAATGCGAAGTGGTATGAATCTTCCACTGACACACTCAGGCTCTCCTGCGCCCACTTCATAATCTTGATGGCTGCAGTAGGAGCAAACATGGCACCGATGTTGATAGCCATATAGAAGAGTGAGAAACCGGAATCACGTTTGCTGGCATACTGTGGCTCATCATAGAGACGGCCTACCATCACCTGCAGATTACCCTTGAACAGACCGGTTCCCAAAGCGATGAGAATAAGTGAAATACCCATAGCAGCAACGGCAACGGTTTCCTTTCCAAGAGGAAGTGAGAGAACAAGATAGCCAATGAACATGATGAAGATACCTGTGGTAACCATACGTCCAAAGCCAAACTTGTCGGCTGCGATACCACCGATGATAGGAAGGAAATAAACCATCATCAGGAATGTAGAATAAATAGTACTTGCCAATCCGGTTTCAAAACCGAAGTTGGCCTGCAAATAAAGCAAGAACACAGCAAGCATGGTGTAATAGCCGAAACGCTCACCCGTGTTTGCCAAAGCTAAGGCCCACAGACCTTTTGGTTGATTCTCAAACATAATTTTTTGTTTTGTTGTTATTTTATTATTTAGTTATTCTTTTCTCGCAATTTTTGTGCAAAGATACATAAATTATTCCATATTTCAAACTTATTGCACCAAAAAGCGCACTTCACATAGCATTTTTCTACTAGAAACCGGCTAAAATTCTAAAAAACAGATAAATCAGATTAAAAAAATCCGTTTATATTACAACGTAATTGCATTTTTTTTCGTACCTTTGCACCCCGAAACCATGAGGAGGTTTCGGGATACACAAAAATACTTCAAAAAATTCTAAATAGAAAGGTAAAAGGATATTTATGAGACAACTTAAGATTAGTAAGAGTATAACCAACCGTTCCAGTGAAGCACTCGACAAGTACTTGGTGGAGATTGGTAGAGAGCCTATGGTCTCTATCGATGAAGAAATCGAACTTGCCCAGAAGATTCGCAAAGGCGGTCGTGAGGGAGAACGTGCCAAGGAGAAATTGGTAAAAGCAAACCTTCGTTTCGTTGTATCTGTTGCTAAGCAATATCAGCACCAAGGTCTTTCTCTTACCGACCTCATTGACGAGGGTAACATCGGTTTGGTAAAGGCTGCTGAAAAGTTTGACGAGACCCGCGGCTTTAAGTTTATCTCATACGCCGTATGGTGGATTCGCCAGAGCATCCTGCAGGCTATTGCTGAGCAGAGCCGTATCGTTCGCCTGCCTTTGAACCAGGTAGGTGCATTGAGTAAGATTAGTGCAGAAATCAGTAAGTTTGAGCAGGAGAACCAGCGCAAACCTTCTGTTGCTGAGCTCGCTCAAATCACAAAGATGGAAGAAAGCAAAATCGACCAGACTATCAAGGCAGATAATCACCACATGAGTATCGATGCTCCATTCGGTAGCGATGATGATGACAATGCGATGGTCGACGTGATGGCTTCGGGTGATGACAGCCGTACCGACAAGGGTGTAGACTTCGAGTCTATGGCGAGCGAGCTTGACCGCGTTCTCAACTCTGTATTGAAAGACCGTGAGCGCAAGATTCTGTGCTACTGCTATGGTATCGGTTGCCACGAGAAGGGTTTAGAGGAAATCGGTAGCGAGTTCAACCTTACCCGTGAGCGTGTTCGCCAGATTCGCGAAAAGAGTATCATCAAGCTCCGTGATAGCGGTAAGATCAAAATCTTGATGAAATACTTGGGATAAGTTAAGTGAAGAGTGAATAACGAAGAGTGAAGAATTCTTTTGCTTTTCTTCACTAGGTTTTGAAGACGAGAGAAAAATAGATAAAACCAAGTTGCTCATAGCAACGAAAGTAAAAAGGGGCAATCAGTTGGTTCATCCCAATCTGATTGCCCTTTCTCTATTAACTATAAACTGTTAACTATTAACAAAGTTTCCAAACTTATCAATAAAGCCACTGATACCTTCACGGGATGCTTCGAAGTAAGGATATTCATCACGCAAGCAAATTTCGTCGTAAAGGAAATCCGCCACTACCGTATCGTTACCATCCGGCATTACCAGTCCCATCTTGCCATTCTTCTCAGCTATTACCGGCATGATGCTCAAGTCATCATTATAAATGTAGCAGGTGCGCAAGAAATCATAAGTTGGCGAGAGTAAGATGTTGCCTTGATGATCTTTCATACCGAACTTTCCATCCTGCTCAAATACTTCATGATATTGAATGTATTTCGCCTTGATGCGCTGGTAATAGAAAACCATCTTGCGCTTATCGTTGACAAAATCCAGCATATACTGGAAGGTGTCACAATAGTTGGCTACCGAACGGACCAGAATCATCTTCAAGTCAAGACCATCCAATGCTTTTCTGTTCAGATCAATATACTTGGCTATCGCCTTCTCCTTCTCTGGTACAGAGAGGCTGGCTAGCCTTTCCTCAAATTTCAACATAGCTTGCTTGGTACCCGACATACCCTTGATATACCGGTGTATCTGTCTGCCCATCTCTGAACATACAAACTTGTCAATCTCCTGCTGCTCTATCGGGTCAGCATAGTCCTTAATCAATGATTCAGGTGTCGCATTCATGGTTATTTCCTTTCTTTTAAAAATTACACTTTCACTCTTCACTTATTTCACATTAGGCTTCTGCAATCCATATCCCTTTCTCTTATCTTCAAACAAGAGGAGGAAAGAGATGATAATAGCAATCACACCGAAGGCTGCAAAGATAGTCATCGTCTGGGTATAGTCGATAACACCATCAGCACCCGTGTTAGCCTGGTTCACCTTTCCAATCCATACCGGAATGAGAGCCAGTCCGATGTTCTGGATGTAGAAGATAAGAGCGTATGCAGTTCCTAAGAGTTTCATTGGGATAATCTTTGGCACAGATGGCCACATGGCTGATGGTACCAGTCCAAATGCGATGCCCAGGATGAGCATCAGCACGATGGCAAGCACCCATGAGTTGATTGGCAGGGCAAACATGACGTGCACAAAGGTCAGGAGGCAACTGCCGATAATCATCAGCGTAGCACCCTTGCCATACTTATCGTATATACTACCGAAGAGCGGTGTGAGGAAGATGGTACCGAATGGCAACATAGCAGGAATCAGACCTGCCAAATTAGCATCCACACCATACTTGAAAATCATCAGTTTGGTAGCAAACTTCAGGAATGGGAATACACCGGCATAGAACATCAGGCACAGGAATGCCACATACCAGAAACCTGTTGTCTTGAACAAACCGCCCAAGTCTGAAAACTTGAAACCTTCTTCCGGCTCAGTAGCCACAGCAGCTGCAGAAGCATCCTCCTTCTTGTCCATCACGCAATAAACCAGATAAACCAGTACACCTGCACAAAGCAATACTGCACCCAAAGCAACAGAAGCAGATACACCACCCATCGCCTTGGCAAAAGGAAGAGAAGCACTCAGAGCTGCAGCAGTTCCCAAACGAGCCGTAGCAACCTGTACACCCATTGCCAGAGCTAACTCATGGCCCGTAAACCACTTCACGATAACCTTGCTCACTGTGATACCGCATATCTCGCATCCTACACCATAGATGGCAAAGCCAAGAGCAGCTATCACTACCTGCGTACTATAAGTACCGAAGAATGGTACAGCAACCATTCCGTCAAACTCATGACCTAAAGCATACCACTTCAACAAGGCTCCACCAAACATCAGGACGGTAGAAAGGATACCAGTGAAACGGATGCCAAACTTATCGAGGATAAGACCACCGAAGAAGAGGAGCAGGAGGAACACATTGAAGTATCCGTAAGCTCCAGAGAAGAAGCCGTATTCATCCGAACTCCATCCGAGTCCGAGACCATTCTCTGCTCCCTTGGCTGCTGTCAAGAGAGGCTCCAGTGGAGACATCACATCTGTAAAAAAGTAACCGAACATCATCGTGATACTCACGATGAGGAGGGCGGTCCAGCGAGCTGACTTCGAGTCGCTCAATTTCATCTGCATTTTTTCTGTTGTACTCATTTTCTTTAAAACATAAATGATAAACCCGTTATCATTATTAATTATCAATTATTAATTATCATCTATTTCCGTTTCACGTTCTTCGTTCTGGTGATATCAAAGAGATAAGAGAGTTTCAGGACAATCTGTCCATAGTTACTCTTTCCGAAATAATCACGCTTCGAAGCACCGTAGATATTACCCAAACCATAGTAATAGCGGGCTTCGGCAAGGAAATGTCCCACCTTCGGAATACTGTATTCAGCACCCAGCCCCAGGGCGATACCATAATCGAGTTTGTTCTTGACAGCCATCGTATCCTGAGCCACCACCGGACTTACACGGTTATTGTCGGTTGCCGGCATGTGCTCTACCGAGAAGTTGGTCTTCTGCGAATCACTCAGATAGAGTCCAAACTGCGGACCGGCATTCACGAAGATATTCAGTCCTCTTGTCTCCCTACCCCATGCCAGATGCGCAAAGATTGGCACCTGAATATAGTTGATGGTACGCTTGTAAGCCATCGCCTCTTTGGTTTCGGTGATAATCACCGGATTATTCTCCATATCCAGGATATCCTCTTCCCATCCTGCCTGCGCATAGTTTACCTCGGCATAGATAGAACAGATGGTCTTGAAATATTTCTCGCAGGTATATCTCATCGAGAAACCGCCCGTCAGTCCTCCGTGCTGCTTCTGCTGTACCTCGGGTGTGAATCCTACGCTACTCATCATATAGCCCCCATTAAAACCAATGGCGAAATCACTACGATGTTCTCCTATCTGTGCCGAAACCGGGATTCCGAAGATCAGCATCAGAATCAGCAGCCCTATATTTCTATTCATTATCAACTATTAATTGTAAACTATTAATTGTAAACTATAAACTAGTACTTCACCGCCTCTATCTGATGATTAAAGGTATAGTGAATCAACTGGAAGCTCTTGTTCTTGTATCCTCCTCTACTGGTCTTCTCGAAACGGAGTGGAGTCTGAACTGGCTGGTAAGTCATCTGCTGGCGCTCACCTGTGAAGTTCTTGCCGTATCTCTTGACTCCCTGAATCAGATACATTCCGTGATCGAAACCGGTGATGGCGAATCTTGGCTGTGCCACCATCATAGGCTGATGGAACCATCGCTCATAACGGCTCTCAAGCGCCTTGGTCTGTGCTGAGTTCGGATTATAATAGAAGGTGGAAGGGATATAAGTATCATACTTATAGAATCTTTCCAGATTATACTTGGCATACATCAGCCATTCGGTATAGCCGAAGAGCGAGATAGCTGCACCCGGATACTTCGCATCAAATTCGTCGAGTTTGTTCAATACCTGAGTCAACTGTGGCGAACGTCCCGTATTCAGGATTATCACATTCTGCTTGGAAGGCATGAAAGCCTTGGCAAACTGCTCGATGCTAGAATTCACATTAGTGATACTATAATTGATTTTCCTACGTTCCAGTTCCTTACGGAGACCGAACGTAAAGCTGCCCTTTCTAGAAGTAGAATCGTTGCAGTCTACAAAGATAGGATGCACATTGGCAAAACGGTTCAGAAATGCCTTGATGGTCATATCATTCAGCGCATCATCGCTCTGATAAACCTGGAAAATCTCTCTGTTCCTTTCTACATCATCTCCGCTGATAGAGAACGGAATCACCATTTTGATTCCGTAGGTCTTGCAGAAGTTGGTAAGCGGAGCCACCTGCTTGGTATAAAGTGGACCAAAGATGATGTCACATTGGTTAGCGCCTTCCTGTAAGAGCGTATTCCGGATATCAGCATCAATAGGAACATTCCAGGCACGCACATCTATATCGGCGCCCTGCTGCTTCAGGGTTTCGCAAGCCAGCAGCAAACCGCGGTAATACTCCACCATTCGCTTGCCGTCGCCATCAACATTATGCAAAGGCAACATCACGCCTACCTTTACCGCATTTCTGGCAACAGCAACCTTTGAGGTTGCCGGAGCCGTAGCTGTTTTCTGAACCGTCGCCCCATCCCCCGACTTCTGACCATTCACCTGATTAGGATTCTTCTGGTCCTTGGCGTATGGAATAAAGAGCGTAGCTCCCTTCTGCAGCATGTATCCCTCACGCTTCATCTCCGGATTGGCATCCATCAGTTCCGGAAGGCTCAATCCATATTTATTGGCGATACCAAAGATGGTATCTTTCTTCTTAACCGTGTAAATGTCGCGCCACTTTACAGTCTGCGCGCCAATGCTGACACAGAGCATAAGCCCAACGAACAGCAGGAAATATCTCATTTTTTGTCTCATATCTCAAGATTTTTTTAACGTTATCTTCAAATATTTCATGTTTTCATCTGCAAAAATACAAAAAATCTTGCATCTGACGCAATATCTCTCATCTTTTTATTATCTTTGCACAAATTATTTTAGAAATGAGACGAAAAATAGCATTACTTTGCATCATGTTGCCACTTTTGACGTGTCAATTACACGCTCAGGAAGTCAACGACGACGAGGAGGACAACACAGAAGAGACGACCAAGGTCAGTTCTCTTCTCATGCCGAATGCCTTCTCTCCAAATGGCGATGGCATCAACGACATCTATAAGCCCAAAGATGGTTACCGGAACATAGAGGAGTTCCACGCCTATATATATAATAGGTGGGGACAGAAACTCTATGAATGGACCGACCCTGCCACGGGATGGGATGGCACCTACCGCGGAAAACCGGTCAAGGAGGGTGTATACTTCTGTCTCGTCAAGGCGAAGGGGGCAGATGGCGTGGTGTATAACATCAAACGTGATGTCAACCTGCTCAGAGGTTATACCGAAGAGCAGAACAGTAACTATTAGGCAAACAGCAATTAGCAGAATAGGAATATGAATTCAGAAGAAAAGATAAATGTATGGGGCGCACGGGTCCACAATCTCAAGAACATAGATGTGGAGATTCCGCGTGATTCCCTCACCGTGATTACCGGACTCTCGGGTTCGGGCAAGAGTTCACTGGCTTTCGACACCATCTTTGCCGAAGGTCAGCGCAGATATATCGAAACATTCTCTGCCTATGCCCGCAACTTCCTGGGTAATATGGAACGCCCGGATGTTGACAAGATTACGGGATTGAGTCCGGTCATCAGCATAGAACAGAAAACCACCAACAAGAATCCCCGCTCTACCGTGGGAACAACCACCGAGATTTACGACTATCTCCGCCTGCTCTATGCCCGCGCCGGTACTGCCTACAGCTACCAGAGTGGCGAGGAGATGATGAAATATACCGAGGAACAGGTCATCGACATGATACTCAGCGATTATAAGGGCAAGGCTATCTTCCTGCTCGCTCCCCTCGTTCGCCAGCGAAAGGGTCATTATCGTGAACTCTTCGAAAGCATGCGCAGAAAGGGATATCTCTACGTGCGACTCGACGGCAACATCCTCGAAATCGTTCCCAATATGAAAACCGACCGCTACAAGAACCACAATATAGAAGCTGTGGTCGATAAACTGGTGGTGAAGGAAGAAGATGAGGAACGCATCCGCAAGAGTGTGGCAACGGCTATGAAACAGGGCGACGGCATGGTAATGGTTCTTGAGAAAGGTGCCAAGGAGGCCAAGACTTACTCCAAGCGTCTCATGGACCCTGTAACGGGTATCGCCTACCAGGATCCTGCTCCTAACATGTTCTCCTTCAACTCTCCCGAAGGTGCCTGTCCGCATTGCAAGGGTCTGGGAAAGGTGAACCAGATTGATATCAAGAAGGTAATTCCCGACGATAAACTCAGCATCCATGAAGGCGGCATCGCTCCGCTCGGCAAATACAAGAACCAGATGATTTTCTGGCAGATAGAATCATTGCTCAGCAAGTATGACCTCAACCTGAAGACACCTATCTGTGAGATTCCGGGCGATGCCATGCAGGAAATCCTCTATGGTTCGCTCGAAAACGTAAAGATTGAGAAGGAAAAAGTGCATACTTCTACCGACTACTTCTGCGCATACGATGGCATCATCGACTACCTGCAGAAGGTGATGGAGGATGACGAGAGTGCGGCGGGCAAGAAATGGGCCGACCAGTTTATCTCTACCATCGAATGTCCTGAATGCCACGGCTTGCGACTCAAAAAAGAATCGCTCTCTTTCAAAATCTGGGATAAGAATATATCCGAAGTAGCCAGTCTCGACATCGATGAACTGCGCGATTGGCTCGAAGAGGTGGAACAGCATCTGCCTTCGATGAAAGCTAAGGTGGCTCACGAAATCATCAAGGAATTGCGCTCACGCGTTACCTTCCTCCTGGATGTGGGACTCAATTATCTCTCGCTCAACCGCCAGTCGGCTTCTCTCTCAGGTGGTGAGAGCCAGCGCATCCGTCTGGCTACTCAGATTGGTAGCCAGCTGGTCAACGTGCTCTATATCCTCGATGAGCCGAGCATCGGTCTGCACCAGCGCGACAACGAACGTCTGCTCAACAGTCTGAAGGAACTTCGCGACCTGGGCAATACCGTTATTGTGGTGGAGCACGATGAAGATATGATGCGGGCTGCCGACTGGATAGTAGATATCGGTCCGAAGGCGGGACGCAAGGGAGGTGAAGTTGTCTTCCAGGGCACACCTCAGGAGATGCTCAAGACCGATACCATCACCGCCCAGTATCTCAACGGCAAGATGGCTATTGAGGTGCCTGCCCTCCGCAGAGAAGGCAACGGCAAGCATATCACCATTCACGGAGCTACGGGCAACAACCTCAAGGGGGTGGATGTTGATTTTCCACTCGGCAAACTCATTGTCGTAACGGGTGTCAGCGGCTCAGGCAAATCTACTCTCATCAACGAGACTCTCCAGCCTATTCTCTCTCAGCATTTCTACCGTTCGCTCAAGAAACCGATGCCATACGAGAGCATCGAGGGTATCGAAAATATCGACAAGGTAGTGAATGTAGACCAGAGTCCGATTGGCAGGACGCCTCGCAGCAATCCAGCAACCTACACAGGCGTGTTCAGCGATATCCGCTCACTCTTCGTAGGACTTCCCGAAGCAAAGATCCGCGGTTACAAGCCGGGCAGATTCTCCTTCAATGTGAAAGGTGGAAGATGCGAGGAATGTAAGGGTAACGGATATAAGACCATCGAAATGAACTTCCTGCCGGATGTCTACGTACCTTGTGAGGTATGCCACGGCAAACGCTACAACCGAGAAACGCTGGAGGTAAGATACAAGGGTAAGAGCATCGCCGATGTTCTCGACATGACCATCAACCAGGCGGTAGATTTCTTCGAGAATGTTCCTCAGATTCTGCAGAAGATCAAGGCATTACAGAAGGTAGGTCTCGGATACATCAGGTTAGGACAGAGTTCCACTACCCTCTCTGGCGGTGAAAGTCAGCGCGTAAAACTGGCTACCGAACTCTCGAAGCGTGATACGGGCAAGACGCTCTATATTCTCGATGAACCGACAACCGGTCTGCATTTCGAAGACATCCGCATCCTGATGGATGTACTCCAGAAACTGGTAGACCGTGGCAATACAGTCATTATCATCGAGCACAATCTCGATGTCATCAAACTCGCCGACTGGCTCATCGACATGGGTCCGGAAGGTGGACGAGGCGGCGGTCAGCTCCTTTTTGCCGGTACACCAGAAGAAATGGTGAAGCAGCAGAAGGGATATACCTACAAGTTCCTCGCCCCATTGCTGAAGAAATCAGGGAAACCTGAATAAATTAGGATAGGAACGAAGGCTGTGGCAGAAGAAAATTTAAAAAAACGCTCTAAAAGTTTGGATGTTACAAATATTAAGTTTATCTTTGCATAAGATATAAAACAAACAGCGTATGAAACAGGTAGAAGAACGATACATCAGCTTGCTGACCGATTTCGGCTTCAAGCGCATTTTTGGAACAGCAATGAACAAGGATTTGCTCATTTGCTTCCTCAACAGCTTGTTCAATGGCAGACAGGTTGTTAAGGACGTTTCGTATCTGAACCCAGAGCATGTCGGTGATGTTTATACCGACCGCAAGGCTATCTTCGACGTGTATTGCGAAGGAGAAAACGGCGAGAAGTTCATCGTTGAAATGCAGAACGCCTACCAGGCATATTTTAAGGATCGTTCCCTCTTCTACTCTACTTTCCCTATCCGTGAACAGGCACCCAAGGGGAGTGACTGGGATTTCAAACTCAACCATGTCTATACAGTTGCGCTGCTCAACTTCAACATGAACGAGGACGCCTTCGACAAGGAGGAAATCCGCCACCATGTACAGTTGTGCGATACCGCTACCCATAAGATTTTTTACGATAAGCTGGAGTTTATCTATGTAGAGATTGCCAAATTCGACAAGACTTTGGATGAACTGGAAACATTGTATGATAAATGGCTATATGCACTGAAGAACCTCTATAAGCTTACCCAACGCCCAAAGGAGCTGTGCGACAAGGTTTTTGACCGACTTTTCGAAGAAGCCGAGATTGCCAAATTCACACCACAGGAGATTCGGGAATATGAAGCAAGCAAGATGGCATATCGGGATATCAAGAACTCTATTGATACGGCGAAAAGGGAAGGTAGAATAGAAGCTAACATAGAAACTGCTCAACGTTTGCTGGCTATGGGACTTCCAACAGAACAGGTAGCCAAAGCGACCCAGCTACCTTTGGATATGGTTCAAAATCTGAGCTACTGATAAAAGCGAAAACTAACGTTTTTCTTTTATGCTGGATACCATAACAAATAACCCCAACCTACTTTCTTAAGCGGGTTGGGGCAATTTGTATCAATATAAAATGTGACGATAGCATGGTACCGATTACACTGCTACGCTTGGTAACGATACTGCACTATCGTCAATTAACTAAAGTTCAATAGAAACATCAAAAAGAGTAACGCTATATGGAGGGAAAGGAAAGAGAAAAGCTTTTGGAATGCAGAATTGCTGGAACATCATACCATCAGGTTGATGACATTATTGACCAGCTCCATAAAGGAGATGAAGTCTTCTTGGTAAGAGACTATAATAACGAATACGACAACCATGCTGTAGCAGTTACTTTGGATAATCCATATTTAAACATGCTGCAAGAATTTGACATGACCAATATATTGGGCTACATTCCAAAGCAAGAGAATAAAGCCGTAGCAACCATACTTGACATGGGATGGCATCACATCCTTGCAGCAGAAATCACGGAGATTCATCCAGAAAGCGACTTTGAGAAATTACGTATCAAGGTTTGTGTTCGCCAAAAAGACGAACTATTGGCAGACGAGGAAGAACAAGCCAAACTTTCCCTGAGAGCAGTAAACATGAGCGACTGGGAAGCAAGCGAATTGGAGGAAGACCTTTGCCTCAAGGGATTCGTCCACTTCCACTGGGGCGGTTATCCTTTAGACATGCACAACCTTCCCGAAAAAGGCCAACGTGTTGTATTCTTCAACCATCAAACTAATGATGATTTCAAGCTATACCTCATGATGTTGGTAGCAACAGGCATGGAATGCGAGCCATTCCTAGAAGACAAAGACGAGCTTCATACCGTAGATGACTGCTACCCATTTATCTTCACAAACATCAAAGGCCCAATCCTTGTAAAGGAGGAAGACATGGATGCTTATATCAGAAGCCACGAAGATGACTTCATCGGCCAAGTCGAGGAATCCTTACCAATCAAATCCTGCAGAAGATTGTTCGAATTATTCAACATAGATACCGACTGGCTGGATAGGTAGTGTAATTTAAACTGTATCAAACTTTAAAATACACCACCCTATCCTGTACAATGTAGCGCAGCTCCCGATTACAACGCTATTATCTGTATATACTATAACTCATCAGGGACCTCGTCAGAAGAAACACTAGAAGTTTTCTC
>JAJXAL010000163.1:0-4994 GCA_021628325.1 Segatella copri
GTATATACTATAACTCATCAGGGACCTCGTCAGAAGAAACACTAGAAGTTTTCTCTCCACAGTTCGTTTCCCCCAAAGAATCAGCTTCGTCATCAGGCATCATGTCGCTACTCCAAGTCATCCCAACTTCAGGTTCCTCTGGTAGAAAGGACAAGAATAATTTTAAGAATGCATCATTGTTATAAAAGTAATTTGGATTTTCATCTAACAAATCTGCAATCTTCATAAAACCATAATTGGCATATTCCTCCATCGTTACAATCAGCTTGTCTACAACAGAGCGAGGAGTAACTTTACCTTTATCTACTTCAAGTATATCGATATCTGTTTTAACAACCAAGGCTGCAAACATATACTGAACTATCTCATTATAAGACTTACGATTCTTTCTAGTTTCTTGGTTACCCCAATACATAATAGGCTGCCCCAAACCTTTAAGTTTCAGCTTATCTTCGGTTAATGGTATACGCTTATCACTGTATAGACCTATGAAAAAGGCAATAATATAAGCCTCATAACCAGCTCCTAGTATTTTAGCCTTATCAGCAGAATACTGAGTCGTACCTTTGCCATAATCACAAAACTGTCTGACTATGGTCTCATCATACTGTATCTCATATTGAGGATTTCTTTTTCCCCACAAAGCAAATATACTTTCTTTCATGATTCACGTTTATTTTATACGTTCAATATTAATACTTATCGTAGAAATATCATTGCTATCAAAATCGTCAACCTTTCTGATACGATATACAGAACACTTCAGATTCTGTAGCTTTTGCTCATTAAGTCGGCTCTTTCCCGTAACAGGATCTCTCTCCAATAAATCTTTAGTAACAATGATACACTGCTTATTAATACTATCAATAATATTATAGAAGAGATCCTCCTTGATTTCTCCAAAAGAAGAAGTAGGAGCATCAAAAATCAACGGATAGTCTTCCTCTCGCTTTCTGGTTGTTATATCAGATATAGCAAAAAGGATAGACATATACATTGTTGTACGCAAGGCTCCATTTGGATCCATAATTCGCTCACCATTAGAAACCAAATAGATTCTTGCCTTATCGTCTTCACGAATATCTATCTTAACTTCGCCATGAAAGTCTCCAGAATTCAACTTATCTAGATAAACATTTGCATGCTCTGTCAAATCATCGATAAAATGGCGCAGATTATCCTCACGAGCTCCCTTGAAAGTCTTAAGAATAACAGCCATTACTTTATGAACTTTCTCATAAACCTTTCCCATTCCTGTCTTTGGCTTCAATTCTGAATATTCTTCCTCAAGAGTAGCAAGATCACTTTTATATTTTTCCAATTCTGCATTCAACTTATAGATTTGCTCATCAGCACGTTTCTTTAGTTCGTAAAACCCTCTGACATTTTTGATATCAGTGTCCATTACAGACTCACTCATATTTGCTTGAATAAAAAGATTTTTCTTGTCATTTTCAAGCTCATCAATTTGCTCATCTAATTTACGAACCTCTTCTTTTCTAGAAAGCTTAAACTTCATGGTGTCACGGATTACCATTTTCAGCTGAACAATTTCTCGCTCTTTGACACCTCCCAAACTTGTACTTAGTGCCTTCAATTCATTCAGGTAATTGAATGGGAACAAAGGCTTTTCTGCCTCTGTCATTTGTTCATCAATCTTCTGACGAGATTCATGCAGATGCTTAATATAATTTGCAAGCTTATTTTTCAAAAACTCCAATTCAGGACTTCCTTCTGGAGCCTCATGCCCACAAACCTTGCATCTATGATCCTTAATCATCTCTTCCAAGGCATCTTGTCCAGGAATGTCCCAATCCAATTCCATCGGTACCTTCTCCATAGCTTTTTTAGCACCAATTAATTGTCCTCTTTCCTCAACATGAGCATCATGCAATCTTCTTCTCTTGCGACTAAAACCACCTATTTTACGCTGATACTCTACAATAATAGGATCAAATGCGCACAAAATCCACAAGTCATCCAAAAGAGCATGATTATAATCAATCTTTGATCGATTATATGCAGTTGCTCTATTTTCATTTAATTTAGCTAAACGATTCTTTATTTCCGTATAGCGAGCACGAAACTCTTCCGTTTTCTCTAAATCTTCCAAACGAACATCAAAATTCTCTGACTCTCTCTGCTGATCCTGCAAATCATTTTTGGTATCAAATATCAGTTGCTTTAGACGCTCTGACTTAGCATCAAGTTCGTCCGTTCTTTTCTTTGTTTTCTCATCAGACTTGAGTTCCTTCTTGTAAGCACGATCCGACTTTTCATCCAAAACAGTAACCAAATCAACATACTTGTCAAACTCTCTAATATCAGAGAATTTGGCAACCAATGCCTTCAATGCAGTATCATTTTCAAAAACATTAAGTTCGTTCTCACCTTTGAACAAGCAATATCTTCGCATATCAAAGTCAAAGCACTTGTCTAGAAGTTGTCTACCACCAACACGAGAACGCTCTGCACCTATACATTCATAACCAACAAAACTAAAATCATCTGTTTTTATCACACCATTTATGTTTGTAAAACGGAATGACTTCTCTACTATTTTGTCGCCATCATCATGCTGAAACACAATAGAGACAGAAACTCTATCATACTCGTCCTCTCCTAATTCACGCTTACGTTTAGCTGAAATATTGGACGTTTTGACGTCCTCCGTACTAGTATTAAACAACCACTCCAATGCTTCAAAGAATGTTGTTTTACCATCTCCATTATCACCAATAATGAGAGTCAAGCCATCCTTGAATTCAAATTCATTATTGCCATAATAGCTACGGAAATTATTAATGGAAACTTTCTTTATTATCATACATCAATATTATTAATTAAATAATTACTAACTTCATTGTAAACTTGGGTTTCCGTTTTTTTATCACCCATTATAATCATTGCAACAGCTTTTACTATAGCATTATCAGAGCATAAAGCATCCTCTATAGTATCAAAATCCGTTGGATTATAATCCCCTAATACAGCAAGACGTTCACTTGCCAATATAGATCTCATGATTCTGTCTTTGTTAGTTTCTTCCATATCAATTCTTTTAAATTTAATTACACATCAAAAATGGATAGACCATAATAATTAATAACATCTTCCAATTCTATTATACTATCACTACTGTTCTCTGATAAAAGAGCAAAGTTTTGGACACGCTTCAATTCGTTTTTCAACAAGTTTTGTTCTGTTTTAAAACTAGCCTGACTTTGATTTATCATCGGTGCCACTACCAAATCATGTATAACAGCAATATGCTTATCAGGATGAGTTCTCAATATACGTCCTCTTCTTTGAATGAATTGACGCGGATTTCCTGTACTAGAACAGAATATAGCCATTTCACTTCGTGGTACATCAACTCCTTCATCCAAACACTTCATTGAGGTTAATACATCCAACTCTCCATTAGCAAACTGTCGAAGCATTTTGTTTCTGTCTTTTGAGGAAGCAGTAAATTCCCTTACCGTCACACGTTCAGAAACCTCAGATATAATTTTTGTATATCCATCGATGAGATGTTCTGAATCTTGTTCTACAATATTATCATTATTTACATGCTCATATTGCTCGTATTCAGGCTCGCTTCCCTCTGGAACATAAACCAACGTGTACTTTAAATTACCCTTTTCTTGATAACGCTGACGAATAATTTGTTCAAAGGCTTTTTTCTTATTGGAAGCTTTATGAATAATACGTTTTCTCTTCAACAACAAAGCTGTCAATATTGGATCATTTTTAAAGCTATCACCTTCTATCGTAAGATACTTTGCTATTTTTTCAGAAAGACTGCTATATGCCATCATCTCCTCATCTGTCAATTCTACAAGATGAGGATAATAATAGTACCTACATAACACGCCATTTTTAATGGCTTCTTCCATTGTATACTCAAAAGTATAATGGTCATTTCCAACTCTAAAAAACTCTTCTATGATACGGTTTCCCTCAAAATCAAACTGTCGCGATGGAGTAGCAGACAATCCAATTCGTCTTAAAATATTAACATATGGCAATTTTTCCTTGAGCTGATTAGATCCCATATTATGTGCCTCATCCGCAATCAACAAAACTTGTTTTTTAGGAAGAGTATTAAGCAAATCAAACATCTCTTTACGAACAAAAGAAGCATATGTGGAAATGATAATATAATTATTTTCATCAGCCTCATTTGTTAATTTTTCCATCATTGATATTTTGCTAACTTCAGCATACCAGTCCTTGTTTTTGGAACTTGCCAGTATAATGTGTTGAAAATAAAATTTCAAACATTCTTTTTTCCATTGTTCCACTAGCGTTATAGTCGGTACTAATATAATTGCCTTATAATAACCATTCCGTTTATAGATTTCTAACAAACAATTTAAGGATGTTATTGTTTTGCCTGTACCAGTTGCCATAGCAAATAATCCTTTTTGCTTATTATTTTTCCAATTTTCAAATGCTTGAACTTGATAATCACGAGGCTTATCATAAGGAAAATGCGGAGCAATTTGGGTAACTTGCGCATCTTCACAAGCAACATTTGACTCAATAGCCAGTTCTACAACCCTTTGCATTCTTATCTTTGCTAAATCCTTTTCTGCTTCTAACAGTTCATCAATATCTGTATTTCTATAACAAGATGCCACAGCTACAGACAACTGGTCTGGAGATAAATACTCAACATTCTTATGGGCATAATCCATAATAGCCTGAAAAGAATTGCGTTGAGATATGATTCTATTCTGAGTCATCAAATCCAAAGAATCACTTCTATCAATTTTGATTTCTTCGATATTATTAAAAAGTCCATTAATTGTGAAGTTAGCAGACCCTGTAAAAGAAGTTATGCTATCTCCATCACGAAATTGCCCCGACTTTGTATGTGCTATACCTACTTTATTTTTAGGCTTGATGATTCGAATCTGTATTCTTTTTTCAGAGATCAGGTAAGCCAAACACTTAAAGAATTGCTCTTGATATTCATCAAAAGTCTT
>JAJXAL010000034.1:0-36725 GCA_021628325.1 Segatella copri
TATTGAAGTTGAAAGCAGGAACGGCCCAACCGCCCTTGATAGCTCTTGCGAACATTTCCTTAGTGTTCACAAGACCGATTTTCTTGTAATCTACTGCCATAATTTTACTTAATTTATTGTTTAATGAAACATTCTTTTTTTTCTTATATATAATAAGGTGTAGAACTTATGAGGCTCTTTCCTTACCGAGTGCAAATTTACCTTTTTCTTTTGAGACAGCAAAATGATAATTCGATTTTTCGTGTTGCAATCGAGTTAAAAAAGTTAATTCCGCACCTATACCCTACAAAACACAAAGCTTTTGCTAAACGCAGTTAGCAATTTAACATCTTTATATTTACATCTTTCTACCCAACCGCCAGTTACTTCTTGGCAAGTTTATATTCACGAGCCGCATAAGCCAGAACGATGACAAATCCTACGAGCGGTACCAGGAAAGGAAGCGTGAAATGAGTACGGTCGGCGATGAGTCCCATCAACAGAAAGCCACAACCGCCTATTGGCGTCATCATCAGAAGCGAAGAGGCTGTCTTGGTAAGATTACCCAACCCCGTGAGGGCGATACTGAAGATGGTAGGGAACATGATGGCCTCGAACATATAGTTGCAAAGCAGGGCTACCAGCGATATCTTACCCAGATTTGACAGGACTAAAAGTATACAGACAACACACCCCACAGCGCAGATCAGCAACATCGTTGTTGCCTTGATTCGGCGCATAATCCAGGAACCGAGAAATCTGCCTACCATAAAGAATGCCAGCGCACAAGTCAGGGCTACGGAAGCCGTGCGGTCGTCCATCCATTTCATGCCCGTAACGAAATTGATGAAGTAGGAATTGATTGAAATCTCTGCCACTTCATAGCTCAGCAAAGCCAGAAGTCCAAACACGAACATCTTGTGATGGGAAAAGAGTTTGCTGATATTAGAACCGGCTGCCTCATCTTCTGCTGTAGCCACATGACTGATTTCCGGTAAATCTACACGCGAGAAGACCAGAGCTATTACCAGCACCAGAATACCCAGAATGGTATAAGGCACCACCACATTGCCGCCCTCTTCGGTCTGGTTGAAGAGGAACTGACCGATGCAAAGTGTGGCGAAAATGCCACCCAATCCGTTAAACGACTGCGATAAGTTCAGTCGGCTGGTAGCTGTTTCCTTGGCACCCAGTTCGGTAACATAGGGATTGGCGGCTGTTTCCAGAAACACCAAACCGCACCCGATAATGAAAAGACAGAGCAGGAATGCAGAGAAACTGCCCACCGCTGCACCCGGGATAAAGAGCAAAGCGCCAATACCAAAGAGGAGCAGACCGAAGACCACGCCACGGCGATAACCATACCGGTTGATAAAGAAGCCAGCAGGTATTGCCATCAGGAAATAACCCAGATAGGTGGTAACCTGAATAAGGGCGGAATGAGTAATACTGATGTGCAGAGCATTCTGGAAGTGCTTATTGAGTACATCCAGAATGGCACGAGCGAAGCCCCACAAAAAGAAGAGCGACGTAATGAGAATGAACGGGACAAGATATTTCCTGTCGGTTGTCTGATTTGTTTCTGTCTGTTGTTCTGTTAACATATTCATAAGGCATTCATTTTAGCTGGGAACAAAGGTAAGGCTTTTCGATGGAAATTCCAAACATTCCCAGTATTATTTGTTGTTTATATCAAATATAATTGTCTTTACTATCAGATGAAATCTCCGTTCATAGACGTTGAACGGCGGTTCAACGTCTTTGAACGGCGGTTCAACGTCGCTGAACGGACATTCAACGTCGATGAACGAAGATTTTATTCTACTGTAAACACATCTTTAACTAGAAATAGAACGTTTCTGATGTCTATTCAGAGACAACTCTTCCCGTCATTCCTTCGGAATCAAGACGGCTCCCTCCTGCTTCTTACCATCCATCAGAATTCTCATCGGGTGCTCAAAGCGCACATGACGGACATATTGCGTCTCCTCTACAGCCGGCATTGCATCCAGGATTTCCTTATTTACAAAGCCGCCTTCACCGGTATTTGTATCTACCGTAAAGTATCCCACGCCAAAAGAGGTGAGGTTCTGGAAGAAGTGAGTACCCTGACTAGGATCAATATTGTAATTCTTCAGAGCCACCTCTACGATAACCCGGGCAGCGCTGATATGCGGCCATTTTACAGGTACACCCAGATAATGGTCGCTGGAACCCCAACGGCCAGGACCTATCAGCACATAGTTCTTGCCTTCAGCAAGGAACTTGCGGTTGATTCGTTCTATATCATCGGCTACATAAAAATTATTCATCGCAGAGAAGTGGTCATCATACTTCACATAAACCACATCAACCACATCTTCGCTGATGCCATGACCCAGCGAATTGTGCGAACGCAACAGGCAGTCGGAATCAGGGATAGCCTTCACATCTTCATCAAGCATCTCCTTGGCATCGACGATAGGACGAATCTGAAGAAGATAGAATTCGCAAGTCCTGTCATTATTGATATTGCAGGCAAACTCTATCTCCACAGGTCTGCGCATAGCCCCTGCTCCATACTTCATCGACATCTGCAGTATCTCTGGCAAAGGCACCACTCCATGCTGGAGCACACTTGAGAAAGTTATCAGTTTGCGGCCATTCTCATAGACTCCATCATTGATGACCTGATCGTATGGATCGAAAGTAGATGCGATATAGGTAAGGCTCTGGTCTTCTACGGCATCCTTCACCCGAAGTTTGAGGATATTAAAGCCATCGTCTACCTTGAAATCATTGCCCACATGCTTCATATCCAGCGCATAGAACTGGGTCTGGGTGTCGCGCAGAGCCAGCTCAGTTTCCGATGTCTGGAGCACCTGATTCGGATGGTAAGGACAAACACGAAGGGTCTGACCTCCATCTACGATATATTTACCCAAGCCCAAGGCCAGACTGGCTATACCCTCTTCAGCCTCTTCATCACCTATCGGATAATAATTGAGCGAACGGAGCACACCGCTCATGGTAGGATAAAACCTTGTACCATAGTCTTTACCCACAACCTGCTGCAAGATAACAGCCATCTTTTCCTGATCGATGACATTGCTCGTTGCGGTCATGTAAGCCTTCGAGTCGCGATAGAACACAGAAGCATAGACACCCTTGATGGCACAGGCCAGCATCTGCAGCATCTGATACTTATCTTCCAGATACGGAATCATATAGGTAGAATAGATACCGGCAAACGGCTGATAGTGGGCATCTTCGAGCAGCGAACTTGAACGGATTGCGATAGGACTCCTGGTTGCCTCAAAGAAGGTGAAGAAGTCGGCTATCAGCGAATCGGGCAGCTGGGCATGCAGGAAGTGCTTCAGAATCTCATCGTCGCTAGCATCACTCAAAGCTATCGGATAGAGATTGTTGCTCATCATGAACTCGTCGAAGATATCGGTACAGAGCACCACGGTCTTCGGAATCTGCACGGTGGCATTCTCATACTGGTTGAACTCAGGATGGCGCTTGATGATGTTGTCCAGGAATGCAAGACCTCTACCCTTTCCGCCCAGGGAGCCTTCTCCGATACGGGCAAAGTGGGCATACCTGTCAAACTTCATGCGGTCGAAAACAGCCACTACACCGATGTTTTTCATGTGGCGATACTGCACGATGGCATCGAAGATAATCTGTCGGTGAGCATCTACATCCTGTAATTTCTCCCAGGTAACATGCTTCAGGAAAGCAGATACAGGGAAGATGGCACGGGCACAAAGCCAACGGCTCATATGGTTGCGGCTGATATGATAGAGCATGGAATCGTTAGGAATATTGAAGATGTTATCCTGCAATTCCTTCAAACTATGAATGCGCATAATCTCCTCATGAGTCTTAGGATCACGGAATATGAAATCGCCAAAGCCCATGTGCTCTTCCATCAGACGGCGAAGATCTACGCTCATCTTCTTCGAGTTCTTGTCAACAAAGCGGAAACCTTCTGCCTCTGCCTTCGCACGGTTCTCACTTTCAGAACTTTCTATGATAAGCGGAACGAAAGGATCGTTCTTCCTGATATAACGGAAGAGTTGCAAACCAGCATCCGGACATTTCTCGCGACCGAAAGTATCTGTACGATGCTTAGGCTTTACTTCAGGCATCACCTCATTACCAAAAGCTTTGGCAGCACTCTTTAACGGGAAACGTGCATCGCTGATTACACCCAACGTGTTATCAGAATACTTATCATACAGTTTCTGGGCTTCCTCGTAAGTACGAGCCAAAACCACCTTAGGACGGCCACGCATACGCATGGTAGCCGCATGCCGGTTCAGAGCCTCCTGAGAAAAGTTCTTGCTCTGCTCCAATATATAATTATAAAGATTAGGCAATATAGAACTATAGAAACGGATAGAATCTTCTACCAGGAGAATCATCTGCACGCCTGCTTCCTGTATGTCATGCTCAAGATTCATCTTATCCTCTATCAGCTTGATGATAGAAAGAATAAGATTGGTGTTGCCAAGCCAGCAGAAGACATAATCGAAGATACTCAAGTCTTCATTCTGCATACGCTTGGTAATGCCATGAGAGAAAGGCGTAAGAACAACACAATGGATATTGGGGAACTTACCCTTGATGTCGCGCGCTACGTCGAAGGCATCATTATCAGCATTGCCAGGCATGCAAATCACCAGATCAATGACGGTAGAACGCAGCACGGCAGCAGCCTCTTCGGTAGTAGAAACCTGAGTAAAGGTTGGCGGATAGCGGAGACCCAGCTCCATATATTCATTATATATCTTCTCTTCGATACGTCCATCATCTTCAAGCATGAACGCATCGTAAGGATTGGCTACAATCAGTACATTGTAGATACGGCGCATCATCAGATTCACAAACGATACGTCTTTCAAGTAGAATTTATTCCACTCCTGAGGTATATTATTTTCCATAAATGAAGTTAAAGTTTGTGCAAAGATACTGATTTTCTGAGATTTACTTGCATCTTTCAGCATTTTTTTTTATATTTGCGCTATAAAATAAGAAGATATGGTCACAAAATCTTTCATCACAGCCATCTTGGCTATATTCAGCCTGGTTCCATGCTACGGACAAAAGCACCAGCACGGCAAGGCATCATATTACTCTAAAAGAGCAACAGGTGCCCGTTCTGCAAGCGGCCAGAGAATACATCATGACAGTTTAACATGTGCACATCGGTTTTATCCCTTCGGAACGCACCTCAAGGTTACAAACCTTAGCAATGGCAAGAGTACTATCGTAAAAGTCATCGACAGAGGTCCGTTTGGAAGAGGTAGAATCATCGACCTATCATGGAAGGCTGCAAAAGAAATTGGTATGATTGCACAAGGCGTAGCGACTGTAAAAGTTGAAATGGTGGAAAACCCGATTCCTTACAAGCCAGAGGACACAAAATTGCCTAAGATTGATTTCGAAGTGGCTGAAACTGAATATGAATTTCCTAACAAGTGGGGAACTACTGACAGGAATAAGGAAAATCATCACAGCAGTAAAAAAGAAACAAATAAAATTACTTCAAAGGTAATAAATAAAACAGAGCACCATAAAAGCAAAGAGGTGACAAAGGCTGAACTAAAAAAGCACAATACAGATATAGCAAAAAGTAAAGGCGAGAATCATCATTGATTCTCGCCTTTACCTTTTTATATATAACAGAATCCTAAAATAAGATACTATCATACAAATTCATTATCTTACCGGAATATTATCTGGATTTTGTCGGAATATCAAACTGATTAACCTTGGAAATCGTCTTACCGCCTTGTATAACAGAAACACAGAAACAAGCTGTACCATTCTTCAAACGGTTATCAGCCTTGACCATTGCTGTATAACGAATCACATGACCAGGAGCAATACTTTCTACATGAACACTTGGAGATATGAAAATATGCTTATTGCCGGTAGTCTCAATAACGGTTGGAACTACATCATACAACGTGTGAGCTCCGTTATTTCGGATTTCAAAAATAACTTTGGCTGTTTCATTCCGATTCAAAGTATTGTCCTCATTTGAATCAACAAAACGAGCATTCATTATTTCCAAAGAGGATGAATAAGCATAATTCTGCCCAAGTTCTTCCAGTGTAGAACTAGGAATAGTGGCAACAGGCTGCTGAGCACTATAACTTCCGGTATAATCCCTATCATTGAAATCATAAATCCTATCATCAGCCGAATTAGTTGAATCAAAGATTTCGTCATTGGAATAAACAGGTGAAGATTGCTGATAAACTCCATCCTGATAAGAGTGTTGATCACGGTGTGATCTATCTCGATAAACAGATTCTCTTTGCTGCTGGGATTTCTGGTCAGCCTGACTACCAATGGCCGCTCCAACGGCAGCACCACCAGCCATGCCAATGATAGTACCCATATCAGAACCTCTAGGACCACCAGACAAGCCACCGATAGCAGAACCAAGAATAGAACCAAATGTGGCACCAGCATAAGCACCACTTCCCGTATAAGTATCGCAGCTACTCAACAGCAAAGAAGAGCAAGCTACAAAAAGCATAATCTTTTTCATCTTCATTAAGCTTTAAATTTCTGCTGCAAAGATACAAAGAACTAAAAGAATAAAATCAAAAAAATCCCTAATAATGATTAGGAAAAACCCTAAAAGAGCAGATAGTTTTGAAAAAGGACAAAAAAAGCGCCCTTGTCAAGACAAGGACGCTAAATTTATCTGAGATGATTGAAAATTATTCAGCCTTTGGAGCCTCCTCTGTTGCAGGAGCCTCAGTCTCAGCTACAGGAGCCTCTTCAGCCTTTGTTGCCTTACGACTACGACGAGTCTTCTTAGCAGCAGCCTTCTGAGTCTTAGCCATATTCTCATCAAAGTCAACGAGCTCGATGAAAGCAATCTCAGCTGCATCACCCTGACGGGTACCCAACTTGATTACGCGAGTGTAACCACCTGGACGGTTAGCTACCTTCTCAGCTACCTCACCGAAGAGAGCCTTAACAGCATACTTATTCTGAAGATAACGGAAAACTACACGACGTGAAGTTGTTGTATCGTTCTTAGAACGAGTAATCAATGGCTCAACATACTTCTTAAGAGCCTTTGCCTTTGCGAGGGTCGTAGTGATTCTTTTGTGCTCGCTCAAGATAAGTGATGAAGCCATGTTAGCCAACATCGCGTTACGATGAGAAGCAGTACGACCTAAATGGTTGAATTTCTTATTATGTCTCATTTTTTGTTTTTGCTTTTTGGACTACGAACCTTTAAGATTCCTTGTCTAATTTATACTTTGAAATATCAGTTCCAAAAGACAGATTCAGACTCTCGAGCAAATCATCAAGCTCTGAGAGCGATTTCTTACCAAAGTTGCGGAACTTCAAGAGGTCAGTCTTGTTAAACTGAACCAAATCACCAAGAGTCTCAACATCAGCTGCCTTCAAGCAGTTGAGAGCACGAACACTAAGATTCATGTCTACGAGACGAGTCTTAAGCAACTGGCGCATATGAAGAACCTCTTCATCAAACTCCTGATTGCTCTCCTGATCCTGAGTCTCAAGAGTAATCTTCTCATCAGAGAAGAGCATGAAGTGATAAATAAGAATCTTCGCAGCCTCTTTCAGTGCATCCTTTGGACTAATGGAACCATCTGTTGTAATTTCAAGTACGAGCTTATCATAGTCGGTCTTTTGCTCAACACGATATGGTTCTACAGCGTACTTTACATTACGAATAGGGGTGTAGATGGAATCGATTGGGAGAACGTTAACGTCAGTGCAGAATTGACGATTCTCATCAGCAGGAACATAACCGCGTCCCTTATTAATAGTCAAATCGATCTGCATCGAAGCTTTGGCATCTAAATGACAAATCACCAAATCAGGGTTTAACACTTCAAATCCAGTCAGATACTTACCGATATCACCTGCTTTGAATTCTGTAGAATTCTCAACGGTGATACTAACTTTCTCATTCTCGAATTCTTCTACTACTTGCTTGAATCGAACTTGTTTGAGATTCAAGATAATGTTAGTAACATCTTCCTTTACACCAGGAACTGAAGAGAACTCATGCTCAACACCCGCAATGCGGATAGTGTTAACAGCATAACCCTCCAATGATGAAAGGAGAATGCGGCGCAAGGCGTTACCAATGGTAACACCGAAGCCAGGCTCCAAAGGACGGAATTCAAACTTTCCGAACTTGTTATCAGCCTCTAACATTACTACTTTATCAGGTTTTTGAAATGCTAATATCGCCATTAATGTAATGATTTATTTAGAGTACAACTCAACGATTAACTGCTCCTTAATATTCTCTGGAATGTCGGCACGCTCTGGCTTGTGCAAGAACTTACCGCTCTTTGAATTATCGTCCCACTCAATCCATGGGTACTTGCTATGATTGAAACCTGCAAGAGCTGCTTCGATAACCTCGAGAGACTTAGACTTCTCACGAACACCAACAACCATACCAGGCTTAACTGCGAATGAAGGGATATTAACTACCTTACCATCAACAACGATGTGCTTGTGACCAACCAACTGACGCGCAGCAGCACGTGTTGGAGCGATACCAAGACGGAATACAACGTTATCAAGACGGCACTCGAGATTCTGAAGAAGAACCTCACCAGTAATACCATCAGCCTTAGCAGCCTTATCAAACATATTACGGAACTGACGCTCTAATACACCATAAGTGTACTTAGCTTTCTGCTTCTCTGCCAACATGACACCGTACTCAGACATCTTACGACGACGGTTGTTGCCATGCTGTCCAGGAGGGAAGTTTCTCTTGGACAAAACTTTGTCAGCGCCGAAGATTGGCTCACCAAAACGACGCGCAATTTTAGATTTCGGACCTATATATCTAGCCATAATATTATATAAATGCTATATTGTTTGTATCTTAATTAATAATGCTAACCTCAAGCGTTATACACGACGACGCTTTGGAGGACGGCAACCATTGTGTGGTAATGGAGTTACGTCAACGATTTCAGTAACCTCGATACCTGCACCGTGAATAGCACGGATAGCAGACTCACGACCATTACCTGGACCCTTAACATAAGCCTTAACCTTACGAAGACCAAGATCAAAAGCGACCTTTGCACAATCCTCAGCAGCCATCTGAGCAGCATAAGGAGTGTTCTTCTTAGAACCACGGAAACCCATCTTACCAGCAGAAGACCAAGAAATGATCTGACCCTCATTGTTAGCAAGAGATACAATAATGTTATTGAATGAGCTATGAACGTGAAGCTGACCGATAGCGTCAACGCGTACATTTCTCTTCTTAGATGTTGCTTTTTGCTTTGCCATAATTAATTTCCTCCTTCAGAATTACTTAGTAGCCTTCTTCTTATTAGCAACAGTCTTCTTCTTACCCTTACGTGTACGAGCATTATTCTTTGTGCTCTGACCGCGAACTGGAAGACCATTACGATGTCTAACTCCACGATAGCAACCAATATCCATCAGTCGCTTAATGTTCATCTGGATCTCTGAACGGAGATCACCTTCAACTTTGAACTCAGCGCCGATAATTTCACGGATCTTAGCTGCCTGGTCATCAGACCACTCGCTAACCTTCAGGTCGCGGTTTACACCGGCCTTATCCAATATCTTTGCTGAACTACTTCGACCAATACCGTAGATATAGGTCAATGCGATTTCGCCACGCTTATTCTGGGGCAAATCTACTCCAACAATTCTTATTGCCATTGTTTAAATAAATAATTAAAAAATTAATACCTTTCGTTTAAAGCGGTGCAAAAGTACAACTATTTTTTGAAATAACGGCACTTTTACAATACTTTAACATTAACCCTGACGTAATTTCATCTTAGGGTTCTTCTTGTTGATAACGAACAGACGACCTTTACGACGAACGATCTTACAGTCAGCTGAACGCTTCTTTAATGATGCTCTTGTCTTCATAACCTTATATATGATTATTATTTGTATCTAAAAACAATTCTACCTTTGGTAAGGTCATATGGACTCATCTCCACCTTTACCTTATCACCAGGTAAAATCTTGATGTAATGCATTCTCATCTTACCAGAGATATGAGCTGTGATGTCAACTCCATTCTCTAATTCTACTCGGAACATCGCATTTGACAATGCTTCTACAATTGTTCCATCTTGCTCAATAGCGGCTTGTTTTGCCATAATATAAATATTTGTCCTTCTTAATGTTAAACTTCTACGAATGAAGATAAAATTGTGCTTTATCTTTTCGAGCAACTTTGTGCCATCACTATCAGATAAAAATCATAATTAGATGACATATTAGCGGGAAAAGGCTCTCCAAGTGGATGAGGAATTACCTATCCAAATGGAGAGTCGTCTCACATAATATAGTAAATTCAAGACAGCTTTACTTGAAGATGAAGTAAAACTGCACTCTGAATAATTTCATCTTCTGTCTTCAGAAATTTCTCATTTCAAAAGAAAAAGATTAATATGCAGCAACACCACCCTGACGCGTATGGCCTGAATTCAAAAGACCATCATAGTGGCGCATAAGCAAATGACTCTCGATTTGTTGTAATGTGTCAATGACAACACCAACCAAAATCAATAGAGATGTACCTCCAAAGAATTGAGAGAAAGCTTGCTGTACATCGAGAAGTCCTGCTAATGCAGGCATGATTGCAATAAACGCAATAAATAACGAACCTGGTAAAGTAATACGAGACATTACGGTATCAATGTACTCAGCTGTATCCTTTCCTGGTTTTACACCAGGAATGAAACCATTGTTACGTTTCATATCCTCAGCCATCTGAGTAGGATTCAATGTAATAGCTGTATAGAAATAAGTAAATGCAATAACCAAGATTACATAAACAACATTATATAGCAAGCTACGATTATCCATCAACTGCTGAACAACACTACTAGCATTTTCAGACTGATAGCGAACTATTGCCAATGGAATAAACATTAAAGCCTGTGCAAAGATGATAGGCATTACGTTAGCTGCAAAAAGCTTCAAAGGAATGTACTGACGCGCACCACCATATTGCTTATTTCCAACCAAACGTTTAGCATACTGTACAGGAATCTTACGTGTACCTTGTACCAAAAGTATTGAAGCACAAACTACAGCATAAAGGATAAGAATCTCTACAATGAACATGATAAGACCACCACCAGAAATTGCCTGCAAACGAGAAGTTACCTCCTGAACGAAAGCCTGTGGCAAACGGGCGATAATACCAATCATAATAATAAGAGAGATACCATTACCTACTCCCTTGTCAGTGATACGCTCACCTAACCAAAGGATAAACATACTACCTGCAGCCAAGATAATTGTTGCCGGTATCATGAATACCGTCCAACTAATACCTGTGGCTAGAGCATTAGCAGCCTGCATTTTCAAATTCAAAAGGTAACTAGGAGCCTGAAAGACCAAAATGGCCACAGTCAGGACTCTAGTATACCATTGTATTTTTTTGCGGCCGCTCTCGCCCTCGCGCTGCATCTTCTGGAAATAAGGTACAGCAACAGCAAGAAGCTGCATAACGATTGAAGCTGAGATATAAGGCATAATTCCGAGTGCAAAGATAGATGCATTGGAAAATGCACCACCAGAGAACATGTCCAATAGCGACATAAGACCGCCAGAGGTCTGCGACTGAAGTTTTTCCAACATGCCCGGATTGATACCTGGAAGTACCACAAACGAGCCAAAACGGTAAATAGCCGTAAACAGAAGAGTAATGAGGAGTCTCTGACGGAGATCCTCTATCTTCCAACAGTTCTTTAGTGTCTCAATAAACTTTTTCATTTACTTAGATTATAGTTGCGTTACCACCTACTGCCTTGATTGCTTCTTCGGCAGTCTTTGAGAAAGCATTAGCTTCAACTTCCAATTTTGCTTTAAGTTCACCGTTACCGAGAACCTTTACTAGCTCCTTGCCGTTTGTGAGGCCAGCAGCCTTAAGTTCCTCAATACCGATTTTTGTAAGGTTCTTTGCTTCAGCAAGAGCCTGAAGAGTTGAAAGGTTTACTGCGAAGTACTCCTTATGGTTGATATTCTTAAAACCAGCCTTTGGAACACGACGCTGCAATGGCATCTGACCACCTTCGAAACCAATCTTTCTCTTATAACCAGAACGAGCCTTGGCACCCTTATGACCACGTGTAGAAGTACCACCGAGACCAGAACCTGGACCACGACCAATACGACGACGTGAATGGGTAGAACCTGCAGCAGGTTTCAAATTATTTAATTTCATAATCGTTCCTAATTTAAAAAGATTAATTAATCAACTACACTTACGAGGTGATGAACCTTACGGATCATACCACGGTTGCTAGGAGTATCCTCTACCTCAACAACCTGAGAAATCTTGTGGAGACCAAGACAAGCGAGAGTACGCTTCTGATCTACTGGAGCACCGATTTTACTCTTAATCTGCTTGATTTTAATTGTTGCCATATTCGATTTTTCCTAATTAACCGTTAAATACTTTATCCATACTGATACCACGCTCACCTGCTACAGTATAAGCATCACGCATCTCTGCAAGAGCTGCGATAGTAGCCTTCACAAGGTTGTGGGCATTTGAAGAACCCTTAGACTTAGCGATGACATCCTTGATACCTACGCTCTCAAGTACAGCACGCATAGCACCACCGGCCTTCAAACCTGTACCGGCTGCAGCTGGCTTAATAAGAACCTTAGCACCACCAAATGAAGTTTCAACCTCATGAGGAACAGTACCCTTGAGTACAGGAACCTTTACCAAGTTCTTCTTAGCAGCTTCAGTACCCTTTGCGATAGCAGCAGTAACCTCACCTGCCTTACCAAGGCCGTAGCCGATTACGCCATTACCGTCACCAACAACGACGATAGCAGCGAATGTGAAAGTACGACCACCCTTTGTAACCTTAGTTACACGGTTGATAGCAACCAAGCGATCCTTAAGTACTTCTTCGTTATTTACTTTTACTTTATCCATTGCCATAATCGTTTAAAATTTAAGACCACCATTACGAGCACCTTCAGCCAACTGCTTAACACGACCATGGTAAAGGTAACCATTACGGTCGAAAACTACTGCCTCAACGCCAGCAGCCTTAGCCTTCTCAGCAATGAGCTCGCCAACTTTAGTTGCCTGCTCCTGCTTAGGCATCTTCTCCAAACCGAGTGAAGAAGCTGATGCAAGTGTAGTGCCTGTCAAATCGTTAATAACCTGAGCGTAAATCTGCTTGTTAGAGCGGAATACACTAAGACGTGGACGCTCAGCTGTACCGTTCACACTCTTACGAATGCGGAACTTTATCTTAATTCGTCTTTCTACTTTCTTTGTTGTCATAATCGTAAATAATTAAAATTACTTAGCTGAAGCACTCTTACCAGACTTTCTGCGAATAACTTCACCCTTAAAGAGAATACCCTTACCTTTATAAGGCTCAGGCTTGCGGAAAGAACGAATTTTTGCACAAACGAGTCCCAACAACTGCTTGTCGCAAGACTCCAATGTCAAGATTGGGTTCTGGTTTCTTTCAGACTTAGTCTCAACCTTAATCTCCTTAGGCAACTGGATGAAAATAGGGTGAGTGTAACCCAAAGCAAACTCAATGATATTACCCTGGTTAGAAACACGATAACCAACACCTACCAATTCCAAAACCTTTGTATAACCAGCGCTTACACCAACAACCATGTTGTTAACGAGAGAGCGATACAAACCGTGGAAAGCCTGCTTCTGCTTAATATTTACAGGACTATTTTCATCGATTTCAAAGCTAATATGACCATCTGCATTATTAAACTTGATAGATGGATCAATCCACTGAGAAAGTTCACCCTTAGGGCCCTTTACTGTACAAACATGAGAATTCTCATCATAATTTACAGTAACACCTGCAGGGATACTAATTGGCAATTTTCCTATTCTAGACATATAAAAGCCTCCAATTAATAAATATAGCAAAGAACCTCGCCACCGATCTTAAGATCAGAAGCTTCTTTGTCTGTCATTACACCTTTGGATGTAGATAAGATTGCAATACCTAATCCGTTAATAACTCTTGGCATGTCCTTGTAACCGGTATACTTACGCAAACCTGGAGTTGACACGCGCTTCAAACACTTGATAGCGTTTTGCTTTGTAGTTGGGTTGTACTTCAAGGCAACCTTAATTGAGCCCTGAGGACCATCCTCTACAAACTTGTAATTGAGGATGTAACCTTTCTCGAAGAGGATCTTAGTGATCTCTTTCTTCAAGTTAGACGCAGGAACTTCTACAACACGGTGATGAGCCATGATTGCATTTCTGAGTCTTGTCAGATAATCTGCTATTGGATCTGTCATAAAATATAAATGTTTAATTAATCGGGACTACCCCGACAATATTAAATAAAAAAATATTCTTACCTTTGAAAGGATTACCAGCTAGCCTTCTTTACACCTGGAATCAAACCAGCAGAAGCCATCTCACGGAACTGGATACGAGAAATACCGAACTGACGGATATAACCCTTTGGACGACCAGTAATCTTGCAACGATTGTGAAGACGGATTGGGTTTGCATTCTTAGGGATAGCCTGAAGCTTACGAGCTGCCTCGTATGCTTCGGCTGGATCATTAGAAGTTGCAATAATCTTTTTCAGTGCTTCGCGCTTTTCAGCGTAACGAGCTACAAGCTTTGCACGCTTAACCTCGCGAGCTTTCATTGATTCTTTTGCCATATCTCTTAATCTTTATTTGCGTTCTTGAATGGAAGACCAAAAGCCTTCAAAAGAGCAAAACCTTCTTCATCAGTCTTAGCTGTTGTTACGAAGGTAATATTCATACCCTGAATACGATCGATCTCATCGATATTAATCTCAGGGAAGATAATCTGCTCTGTGATACCTAATGTATAGTTACCACGACCATCAAACTTGCTCTCAATACCCTTGAAGTCGCGAATACGAGGAAGAGAAACACGAACGAGCTTCTCCAAGAACTCGTACATACGCTCACGACGCAATGTTACCATAACACCGATAGGCATCTTCTTACGAAGCTTGAAGTTTGCAATATCCTTTTTAGAATATGTAGCAACAGCCTTCTGACCGGTGATAGCAGTAATCTCATTGATTGCTACATCAACAATTTTCTTGTCCTGAGTAGCATCACCAAGACCCTGATTGATGACAATCTTCTTCAATACTGGAATCTCCATAGCTGAAGAGTAGTTGAACTGCTTCTGAAGAGCAGGAGCGATTGTCTCCTTATATACTTTCTTTAACTGTGCTGTATCCATTACTTGATTTCCTCCCCTGACTTTTTAGCGATGCGAACAACGTTTTTACCCTCATGCTTGATAGCAACGCGAGTAGCCTTGCCACTCTTAGGATCAATCAAACTCAAATTTGAGATATGAATAGGAGCCTCCTGCTTAACAATACCTCCCTGAGGATTCTTAGCAGATGGCTTAGTGCTCTTAGAAACCATGTGCACACCTTCTACGATAGCACGGTTCTCCTCAACGAGGACCTTAAGCACCTTACCAGTCTTGCCCTTATCTGCACCGGCAATAACGATAACGGTATCGTCTTTCTTAATATGTAACTTACTCATTACTTCTTACTTTTTAAATATTAAAGAACCTCAGGTGCCAAAGAAACGACTTTCATATTTACTGCACGAAGCTCACGAGCAACAGGACCGAAGATACGGCTACCACGAAGCTCACCTGCATTGTTAAGCAATACACAAGCGTTGTCATCGAAACGGATGTAAGAACCATCTGCACGACGAATTTCCTTCTTTGTGCGAACAATCAAAGCCTTTGATACTGCACCCTTCTTCAAATCACTTGATGGGATAACGTTCTTGACTGCAACAACAATAACGTCACCAACGCTAGCGTAACGACGGCCTGTACCACCGAGAACTCGAATGCAAAGAGCCTCACGAGCACCGCTGTTATCACATACTGTAAGTCTTGATTCAGTCTGTATCATAATTACTTAGCTTTTTCAACAATTTGTACTAATCTCCATCTCTTTGTCTTAGACAGAGGACGAGTCTCCATGATCATAACAGTATCACCTACGTTAGCCTCATTATTCTCGTCATGTGCATGGTACTTCTTTGTCTTCTGGACAAATTTACCATAAATAGGGTGCATCTCCTTGAACTTAGCTGCAATAACAATGGTTTTATCCATCTTGTTGCTAATAACAACACCCTGTCTTACTTTTCTTAAATTTCTTGTTTCCATCTGGACCATTATTATTTGTTAAGTTCTCTCTGACGAAGTTCAGTTTTCATACGTGCAATATCACGACGAGCAACCTTAATCTCTGATGGATTCTCAAGTGGAGTTACATTATGATTGATCTTTTTCTTGTTCAAAGCATCAACAGCTGCCTCCAACTTCTCAACCAATTCTTTGGTCTCGATATTTTTAATTTCTGCAATCTTCATAATTAAGCGTTTTTATCGTAATCACGTCTAACAATAAACTTAGTCTTAACAGGAAGTTTCTGAGCGCAAAGGCGAAGACCTTCTTTTGCAATATCGAAACTAACTCCTTCAACTTCGAAGAGAATTCTACCTGGTGTAACAGGTGCAACCCATCCTGCAGGATCACCCTTACCTTTACCCATACGGACATCAGCAGGCTTGCGAGTGATTGGCTTATCAGGGAAAATTCTAATCCAGACCTGACCTTGACGGTTCATATAGCGGTTCAATGCTACACGAGCTGCCTCAATCTGACGACTATCGATCCACTTTGATTCAAGAGTTTTGATACCAAAAGAACCGAAAGCCAATTGTGTACCTCTGTGAGCGTTGCCTTTGTTGCCACGACCATCTTGAGGTCTTCTATATTTAACTCTTTTTGGCTGTAACATGATAGCTTTCTAAAATTTAACGGTTATTGTTTCTTTTACGATTACCACCACGGTTGTTAGAGCGACCGTTACCACGGTTGTTGCTCTTATTGTCCTGTGAGAAGTTTGGAGTAAGATCAGCCTTACCATAAACCTCACCACGGCAAATCCAAACCTTAATACCAAGCAAACCTACCTTTGTAAGTGCCTCGCACTGGCAGTAGTCGATGTCTGCGCGGAATGTATGAAGAGGAGTACGACCCTCTTTGTACATTTCTTTACGTGCCATTTCAGCACCATTCAGACGACCTGTAATCTGTACCTTGATACCCTCAGCGCCAGCACGCATGGTGTTAGCAACTGCCATCTTGATAGCGCGACGATAAGCAATCATGTGCTCAATCTGAGTCGCAATATTCTTACCAACGATAGTAGCATCAAGTTCAGGCTTTTTAACCTCGAAGATGTTGATCTGAATATCTTTCTTATAAAGCTTCTTCAACTCTTCCTTCAACTTATCTACATCCTGACCACCTTTACCAATGACAATACCTGGACGGGCTGTACAAATAGTAATGGTAACAAGTTTCAATGTACGTTCGATAATAATACGAGAAATGCTTGCTTTAGCAAGACGCTCGTTAAGATACTTACGGATTTTCTGATCCTCAACGAGGTTATCACCGAAGTTCTTACCACCGAACCAATTTGAATCCCAACCACGGATAACACCAAGTCGGTTACTAATCGGATTAACTTTCTGTCCCATTCTACTTAATTATTTTTCGTCATTAGTTTTTGCATCAACAAAAAGAGTTACATGGTTAGAACGCTTACGAATTCTATAACCACGACCCTGTGGTGCAGGTCTCATACGTTTCATTGTAACGCCTTCGTCAACGAAGACCTTAATGATATAAAGCTCACCGTCTTCAGCCTTGCGATTATTCTTAGCTTCCCAGTTAGCGATAGCTGAACGAAGTAATTTCTCTACATCAGCTGATGCCTGCTTCTTAGAGAAGCGAAGTACTCCGAGTGCACGGTTAACCTCCATACCACGAATCATGTCTACTACATAGCGCATCTTACGTGGAGAAGAAGGAACGCCTACCAACTTTGCGAAGTACAAGTTTTTACGGGCTTCTTTCAATTTCTCAGCCGCAATATGTTTTCTTGCTCCCATTATTTACTTAAATTTTAAATGGTTTAACCCTTAGCTTACTTTCTGTTACCAGAGTGACCGCCAAAGCGACGTGTTGGAGCAAACTCTCCAAGCTTGTGGCCAACCATATTCTCTGTAACATAAACAGGGATAAATTTGTTACCGTTATGAACTGCAACAGTATGTCCTACGAAATCAGGAGATATCATTGAAGCTCTAGCCCATGTCTTAACAACATTCTTCTTGCCACTCTCGTTCATAGCGAGAATCTTCTTCTCGAGAGAAACGTTGATGTATGGACCTTTTTTAAGTGAACGACTCATAATTTACTCTTTATTTTTTGTTAGCTCTTTCGATAATATACTTGTTAGAAAGCTTCTTAGGTGCGCGAGTCTTAAGACCCTTAGCGTACAAGCCCTTACGTGAACGTGGGTGACCACCACTCTGGCGACCTTCACCACCACCCATTGGGTGATCAACAGGGTTCATAACAACACCACGGTTGTGTGGACGACGACCCAACCAGCGAGAACGTCCAGCCTTACCAGACTGTTCAAGAGCGTGGTCAGAGTTACCAACACTACCAACTGTAGCTTTACAAGCACTCAAAATCTGGCGTGTTTCACCAGAAGGGAGCTTAATTACACAATAACTGCCCTCACGAGAAGTCAACTGAGCAAAATTACCAGCCGAACGAACCAACAAAGCACCCTGACCAGGACGCAACTCAATGTTGTGGATCACTGTACCTACAGGGATGTTTGCCAAAGGAAGACAGTTACCAATCTCAGGAGCAGCATCTGCACCTGACATCAAAGTAGCGCCTACCTGAAGTCCGTTAGGAGCAATAATGTAACGTTTTTCACCATCAGCATAGTAAAGCAATGCGATACGAGCCGAACGGTTTGGATCGTACTCGATTGTCTTAACAACTGCTGGAACACCATCTTTCTCACGTTTGAAGTCGATTAAACGATACTTCTGCTTGTGACCACCGCCAATGTAGCGAACGGTCATCTTACCGGTGTTGTTTCGACCGCCGGTAGAACGTTTACCGTAAACGAGAGACTTCTCTGGCACGGATGCAGTAATATCCTCGAACGTGCCAATAACCTTGTGTCTTTGACCCGGAGTAACCGGTTTTAATTTACGTACTGCCATTTTTTATTTTAAATATTGCTGTAAAAATCAATTGTATCGCCCTCCTTAAGAGTAACGATTGCCTTCTTGAACGCATTCTTCTGACCCTTAACAAGACCTGCCTTAGTGTAACGGGCAGAGCGCTTGCCAGCGTAACGAATAGTGTTCACGTCAACTACTGTAACATTATACAGACTCTCAACTTCCTTCTTAATCTCGAGCTTATTAGCCTCAGGACGAACAACGAAGCCATAGCGGTTAGGCTGCTTGTCTGTAATCTTGGTCATCTTCTCAGTAACCAATGGTTTGATAATAAATGCCATATTCTAATATCTCCTTTTTACTTTGTTAAGATCTGGTCGATAGTCTCCAGCGACTTTTCAGTAATCACTACTACATCAGCGTTCAAAACTTTGTACGAATTGACGTTAGATGCGAGGATAACCTCAGCGCGCTGTAAGTTACGTGCAGACAAATATACGTTTTTATTTGATTCTGGCAAAACGAAGAGCACTTTTTTGCCCTCAATTTTGAGATTCTTAATAATACTTAAGAATTCTTTAGTCTTTGGAGCCTCAAATGTAAAATCTTCCAACATTACAATTGCGCTTTCCTGTGCCTTATAAGACAGAGCAGACTTACGAGCAAGAATCTTTACTTTTTTGTTGAGCTTGAAGCGGTAATCACGTGGTTTAGGACCAAAAACGCGAGCACCACCTACGAGTACAGGTGAGTTAATATCACCACGGCGAGCACCGCCGCCGCCCTTCTGACGACCAAGCTTACGAGTAGAACCGCTCATCTCGCTTCTCTCCTTAGACTTAGCTGTACCCTGACGCTGGTTAGCGAGATACTGCTTTACGTCAAGATAGAGAACGTGATCGTTAGGCTCAATGCCGAAGACTGCATCATTAAGAGCTACCTTGCGGCCGGTCTCCTGACCTTTGATATCTAATACGCTAACTTCCATTATTTCTCAATTAAAACAGTTGAACCTTTGCATCCAGCGAAAGAACCCTTAACAATAAGAAGATTCTGCTCTGGAATTACCTTTAACACCTGAAGGTTCTGAGTTGTAACTCTGTCACCTCCCATTTGGCCGCCCATGCGCATACCCTTGAATACCTTTGCAGGGTAAGAACAAGCACCAATAGATCCCGGCTTACGAGCGCGGTCATCCTGACCGTGAGTAGACTGACCTACACCACCGAATCCGTGACGCTTAACAACGCCCTGGAAGCCTTTACCCTTTGATGTACCAATTACATCAACGAACTTGCAATCGTTGAAGATTTCAACTGTAATTGTGTCACCGAGGTTGTACTCCTCATCAAACTTGAACTCGGCCAAGTGCTTCTTAGGTGTTGTGCCTGCCTTTTTGAAGATTCCCATCATAGGCTGAGAAGTACGCTTCTCCTTTGCCTCTTCGAAACCTAACTGATAAGCCTTGTAACCATCCTTTTCTACAGTTTTCACCTGGGTTACAACACAAGGACCTACTTCGATAACAGTGCACGGAATATTCTTACCGTCGGCACTGAAAACGGATGTCATTCCGATTTTCTTTCCAATTAATCCTGGCATTTCAATTTAATTTAAATAATTAGACTTTGATTTCTACTTCTACACCACTTGGCAATTCAAGCTTCATCAAGGCATCAACTGTCTTAGCTGTTGAGCTATAGATGTCAATGAGACGCTTGAAATCTGAGAGCTGGAACTGCTCGCGAGACTTCTTGTTAACGAAAGTACTGCGGTTTACAGTAAAAATACGCTTGTGTGTTGGCAATGGAATAGGACCACTAACGATAGCACCTGTTGCCTTTACAGCCTTCACAATCTTCTCAGCTGACTTGTCAACCAACTGGTGGTCGTAAGACTTCAGCTTAATTCTGATTTTCTGACTCATTTTTAAAATTAAGTTATTATTATATGAATTATTTAGTCTAATGGAAGAAGAGGTACGCTGCTTAAGAGTCATTCGCTAAGCAGCGCCTCATCTTACCGTTATTTCTTTGTTATTAAAGAAGATCTGCGTGACCCTTAACCTCCTCCAACACAGCCTTAGCAATTGTTGAAGAAAGAGGTGCATGATGATCGTACTCCATAGAACTTGTAGCACGACCAGAAGTGATAGTACGCAAAGCTGTTACATAACCGAACATCTCAGCCAATGGAACCATTGCCTTTACGATGCGAGCACCGCTACGACCTTCTTCCATACCCTGAACGAGACCACGACGCTTGTTCAAGTCACCGATTACGTCACCCATGTTCTCTTCTGGAGTAACAACCTCTACCTTCATGATAGGCTCCATCAAAACAGGACCAGCCTTAGGGCAAAGTACCTTGAATGCCTGATGTGCTACCAACTCGAATGACAACTGGTCAGAGTCAACTGGGTGGAAGCTACCATCGGTCAAAGTCACCTTCAAACCTGTCATTGGGAAGCCACCGAGTACACCATTTGACAAGCAATCAGCGAAGCCCTTCTGTACAGATGGGATGAATTCCTTAGGAACGTTACCACCCTTAACCTCGTTGATGAACTGCAAGTCGCCTTCCTTGTAATCCTCGTCCTTAGGACCGATAGTTACATCGATACAAGCGAACTTACCACGACCACCAGACTGCTTCTTATAAGTTTCACGGCTCTGAGCTGTCTTAGTGATAGCCTCCTTGTAGTTAACCTGAGGCTTACCCTGATTACACTCAACCTTGAACTCACGCTTCAAACGGTCGATGATGATATCCAAGTGGAGCTCACCCATACCAGAGATAATTGTCTGACCGCTCTGCTCGTCTGTACGAACTGTGAAGGTTGGATCCTCCTCAGCCAACTTAGCGAGACCATTATCCATCTTAGCGATATCTGCCTGACTCTTTGGCTCAACAGCGATAGAAATCACAGTATCAGGGAATGTCATAGACTCCAATACGATTGGGTGTTCCTCGTCACAGAGTGTATCACCTGTACGGATATCCTTGAAACCTACACCTGCGCCGATATCACCAGCATCGATAGACTCCATTGGGATTTCCTGCTTAGAGTTCATCTGGAACAGACGGCTGATACGTTCGCGCTTGCCAGAACGTGGGTTGTAAACATAAGAACCAGCAACGACCTTACCTGAGTAAACGCGGAAGAATACCAAGCGGCCCATGAATGGGTCAGTAGCAATCTTAAATGCGAGAGCAGATGTTGGTTCATCCTCAGATGGTTTACGATCCTCTTCCTCCTCTGTATCAGGGTTAGTACCGATGATATTTGGAGTATCCATTGGTGAAGGCAAGAATGCACATACATAGTCGAGCAATGGCTGAACACCCTTATTCTTGTATGAAGAACCGAGCAACATTGGACAGCACTCCATAGCACAGCAACCCTTACGGATAGCAGCAAGAAGCTTTTCTTCTGGAATATCCTTACCATCGAGATAAAGTTCCATAACCTCATCATCGAAGTTTGCAGCACCCTCAAGGAGCTTATCACGCCACTCAGCAGCCTCGTCAGCCAAGTCTGCAGGAATATCCTCTACATCATACTCAGCACCCATAGTCTCATCGTGCCAAAGGATAGCCTTCATCTTAATGAGATCAACTACACCCTTGAAGTTCTCCTCTGCACCAATAGGAATCTGAATAGCAATTGGATTAGCGCCCAAGATATCCTTCATCTGCTGAACTGTCTCGAAGAAGTTAGCACCAGAACGGTCCATCTTGTTTACATAACCGATACGAGGTACATTATACTTATCAGCCTGACGCCATACTGTCTCAGACTGTGGCTGAACACCATCAGCTGCAGAATATGTAGCAACAGCACCATCAAGTACACGGAGAGAACGCTCAACCTCAGCAGTGAAGTCAACGTGTCCCGGAGTATCGATCAAGTTGATCTTATAAGACTTACCGAGATAGTTCCAGTTACAAGTTGTAGCTGCAGAAGTGATAGTAATACCACGCTCCTGCTCCTGGGCCATCCAGTCCATTGTAGCAGCGCCATCGTGTACCTCACCAATCTTATGAGTCTTACCTGTATAGAACAAAATACGCTCAGAAGTTGTTGTCTTACCAGCATCGATATGCGCCATGATACCGATGTTACGAGTCAAATGTAAATCGCGATTTGCCATTTTCTTTTAACTATATTATATATTAAATTAGAATCTAAAGTGAGCGAACGCACGGTTAGCCTCAGCCATACGATGCATATCCTCCTTACGCTTAAATGCACCACCCTGATTATTAAAAGCATCCATGATCTCTGCAGCAAGCTTATCAGCCATAGTCTTACCACCGCGCTTACGTGCAAAAAGAATAAGATTCTTCATAGAAATACTCTCCTTACGATCAGGACGAATCTCTGTAGGAACCTGGAAGGTTGCACCACCGATACGACGGCTCTTAACCTCTACCTGAGGAGTAATATTATCAAGTGCCTGCTTCCAGATTTCAAGAGCAGACTTTTCCTCGTTAGACATCTTAGCCTTTACAATGTCAAGTGCATTGTAGAAAATCTCATAAGATGTATTCTTCTTTCCATCATACATCAAATGATTTACGAACTTTGAGACCTTCTGGTCATTGAAGACAGGATCTGGAAGGATCACTCTCTTCTTTGGTTTTGCTTTTCTCATTTTAAATAAAACTTTTTTTAATTCTGCATGGGGCTGTATAATGTTCTTCAACGCTCGCACCCGAGCATTTACTCAACCTGATTACTTCTCCAGCAAAACTTTTATTAAATATTTTAACCCCAACTCCCGACCTTCTCCGACCGTGAGTCTGCGGTTTTGTCTAAAATTTAAGAAGCTATATTACTTCTTTGCCTTAGGACGCTTAGCTCCGTACTTAGAACGACGCTGTGTACGATTTGCAACACCTGCAGTATCAAGTGTACCACGAACAATGTGATAACGTACACCAGGAAGGTCCTTTACACGACCACCGCGAACCAAAACAATTGAGTGCTCCTGCAAGTTGTGACCCTCTCCTGGAATATAAGAGTTTACTTCCTTTGAGTTTGTCAAACGTACACGTGCAACTTTACGCATTGCTGAATTAGGCTTCTTAGGAGTTGTTGTATAAACACGAACACAAACACCACGACGCTGAGGACAAGAATCCAAAGCTGGTGACTTGCTCTTGTCTACAAGAACTCGTCTGCCTTTTCTTACTAACTGTGAAATAGTAGGCATAATTTTACTTTTTAATTTATATATTTATTTTTATTTATTGTCTTATTTCGATGTAAGCCACTACTTTATAGAGCCTTTTCGGGGTGCAAAGGTACGATTTTTTCGGCAAACTACCTAAATATTAAGGAGACTTTTAAAAAACGAAGGCTAGTTTTAACTTTATATAACTATTAAAAACAAATATTATAAAGAAAAAAGCGGTATTTAGCAGAGAATTTAGTCTTAGTATGTATGTTGTAGTACATTATGCCTCACCCTTTGGTGTGCCGAATGGAGCGATTGTACGTTCTTGCTCATCAGACAACTTAATTTTGCCGAAGGACTGCTCGTAGTTATAAATATTGCTCTGCAATGCCTGGAGCAATCGCTTAGCATGTTCAGGTGCCATGATAACACGACTCTTGATTTGAGGTGCAGGCATGCCAGGAAGTGCACATGCGAAATCCAAGATGAAGTCTGAACTAGAATGTGTAATCAGTGCCAAGTTAGAGTATGTACCCTCTGCTACTTCAGGGCTGATGCCCATCTGGAACTGATTCTGCTGCTGTTGATTATTCTTATTTTCTTCCATAATTTTACTAAGTTAATAGGATTAAACTTTAAATGATAGTGCAAATTTACACATAATTTCTGAAAAAGACGAATAATCTGCCTCATATTTTCAAAAAAATATCTTAAGACAACAGAAGGTGGAAATCCTAATTATTTCCTTTTTTCATCTGTTACAGATAATAAAAGGGTGCGCCATAGACTTATGACGCACCCTCATTATACCTATTTATATATAGTACTCTATTCTACGATTATTCTCCTATTGGAGAATCAGCATAGTCGAGCACATTTTTCTTATTAGCCTGCATACGCTCATATTCTTCTTTAGAGCCTACGATGAGCTTATCCCACTGACGAAGACCAGTACCTGCAGGAATCAAGTGACCACAGATTACATTCTCCTTCATACCCTCAAGGTAATCAACCTTACCACGGATAGCAGCCTCATTCAAAACCTTAGTAGTTTCCTGGAATGATGCAGCACTCATAAAGCTCTTAGTACCAAGAGCAGCACGAGTAATACCCTGGAGGATCTGTGTAGAAGTTGCAGATACGGCATCACGAACCTGTACAAGTTTCAAGTCGCGACGCTTCAATGCAGAATTCTCATCACGCAATCTACGAGCCGTTATGATCTGACCTGGTTTGAGACTTTCACTATCACCACCGTCAGTAACAACCTTCTTACCCCAGATACGATCATTCTCTTCTGCAAAGTCAAGTTTATCAACCAACTCTTGCTCCAAGAAGGTAGTATCACCTGGATCGTCAATACGAACCTTACGCATCATCTGACGTACCACAACCTCAAAATGCTTATCATTAATAGCCACACCCTGAAGACGGTAAACGTCCTGGATCTGGTTAACAATATACTCCTGAACAGCGGTAGGACCCATGATGGCGAGAATATCGCCAGGAGTTACACTACCATCAGAAAGAGGAGTACCAGCACGTACAGCATCATGTTCCTGTACCAAGATCTGCTTAGAAAGAGATACAAGATACTTCTTCTGATCGCCTGTCTTAGATGTCACGATGATCTCACGATTACCACGCTTTACCTTACCCATAGTTACCTCACCATCGATTTCAGATACAACAGCAGGGTTAGAAGGGTTACGAGCCTCAAGAAGCTCAGTTACACGAGGGAGACCACCAGTGATATCACCTGCACCACCTACAGCACGAGGAATCTTAACCAAAACCTCACCGGTATTAATTGTCTGTCCATCCTCAACTGCCAAGTGACCACCTACAGGGAAGTTGTATGTACCAAGGATTTCACCATTAGCATCGATAACATCACAAGATGGAACCATTGCCTTATTCTTGGAATCGGTGATAATCTTCTCCTCCAAGCCTGTAGTCTCATCGACCTCAGCACGATAAGTCTGATCCTTCTGAACGTCATTGAACTTCAATGTACCGGCATACTGGCTGACGATAACGGCGTTGAATGGATCCCAACGGGCGATAACGGTATCCTTCTCTACGATTTCACCCTCCTTGTGATACAATGAAGAACCGTAAGGAACATTCAAAGTTGCAAGAACGATGTTTGTATTAGGATCCACGAAACGGATTTCAGCCAAGTGGCTTACTACCTTTTCGCACTTGATATCGTTGCCTTCCTCGTCTTCCTCTACGAATGGTACTGTGCTCAACTCGTCAAACTCGATACGAGACTTATTCTTCGCAGCAATCTTAGCATTGGCAGCAGCATTAGATGCAATACCACCGGCGTGGAATGTACGGAGAGTCAACTGAGTACCTGGCTCACCAATAGCTTGAGCAGCGATGACACCAACGGCTTCACCCAACTGTACCATACGGGCTGTTGCCAAGTTACGGCCATAGCACTTCATGCAGACACCCTTTTTGCTCTCACATGTGAGAACCGAACGAATTTCAACACTCTCGATAGGAGATTCATCAATAGCCTTTGCCTTAGCCTCGGTGATTTCTTCACCAGATTTGACAATCAGTTCACCAGTTGTTGGATGAATAACATCATGCACAGAAACACGACCCAAAATACGCTCATAAAGAGATGAAATAATCTCATCACCATTCTTTAAAGCTGTACAAACCAAGCCACGCAATGTACCACAATCCTCTTCGGTGATAATAACATCGTGAGAAACGTCTACAAGACGTCGAGTCAAGTAACCGGCATCGGCAGTCTTCATAGCGGTATCAGCAAGACCCTTACGGGCACCGTGAGAAGCGATAAAGTACTCCAATACAGACATACCCTCCTTAAAGTTAGAAAGGATAGGGTTCTCAATGATCTGCGCACCCTCTGCACCTGCCTTCTGAGGCTTAGCCATCAAACCACGCATACCAGACAACTGTTTAATCTGATCCTTAGAACCACGGGCTCCGGAATCAAGCATCATGTATACGGCGTTGAATCCCTGGTCAGCTTCGGTCATCTCCTTCATCAAGATATTACCCAAATCTGTATTTACGTGAGTCCACGCATCAATAACCTGGTTGTATCGTTCCTTGTTGGTGATGAAACCCATATTATAGTTATTGGTAATTTCCTCAACCTCCTTACGACCGCGCTCAACAATAGCTTCCTTCTCTGGTGGAATAATAATATCACCAAGGTTGAATGACAATCCTGCGACATAAGCCATACGATAACCTAAGTTCTTGATTCCATCAAGGAATTCACAAGCCTTAGCCATACCAACAGCCTTGATAACATTAGAAATCAAGCCACGGAGGGTTTTCTTGGAAATCACATCATTGAAGAAGCCAACTTCATCAGGAATGATACCATTAACGATGACACGTCCAACAGAAGTTTCTACCATTCGTTTCTGGATTGTACCATCAACCAAGTCGTCAACTACAACCTTAATCAAAGCATGAAGATCACATCGGCCCTCGTTACGAGCAATCAATGCCTCTTCAGGACCATAGAATGTCAAGCCCTCACCCTTTGCACCTGGACGAATCTTAGTAATATAGTAAAGACCAAGCACCATATCCTGAGAAGGAACGGTGATAGGCGCACCATTAGCTGGGTTGAGAATGTTATGACTCTGAAGCATCAGGATTTGAGCCTCCAAAACAGCCTCATTGCTCAATGGAAGGTGAACAGCCATCTGGTCACCATCGAAGTCGGCGTTGAACGCTGTACATGCCAATGGATGCAACTGAATAGCCTTACCCTCAATCATCTTAGGCTGGAATGCCTGAATACCGAGTCGGTGAAGCGTAGGGGCACGGTTCAACATAACCGGATGACCCTTCATTACATTCTCAAGAATATCCCAGATAACTGGCTCGCGACGATCAACAATCTTCTTGGCACTCTTAACAGTCTTTACGATACCACGCTCAATCAACTTACGGATGATAAATGGTTTGTAAAGCTCTGCAGCCATCAGTTTTGGAAGACCACACTCACCCATCTTCAACTCTGGACCTACAACGATTACAGAACGGGCAGAATAGTCAACACGCTTACCCAGCAAGTTCTGACGGAAACGACCCTGCTTACCCTTTAAAGAGTCAGAGAGTGACTTCAAAGGACGATTGCTCTCACTCTTTACAGCAGAACTCTTGCGTGAGTTGTCGAACAAGCTGTCAACAGCCTCCTGCAACATACGCTTCTCGTTACGGAGAATAACCTCAGGAGCCTTGATCTCAACCAATCTCTTCAAACGGTTGTTACGGATAATCACACGACGATAGAGGTCATTCAAGTCTGATGTTGCAAAACGACCACCATCCAATGGTACCAACGGACGAAGCTCAGGTGGAGTAACAGGAATAATCTTCATGATCATCCATTCTGGCTTGTTAATACCTTTACTAGCACGGAAACCTTCTACAACTTGCAGACGCTTCAGAGCCTCAGTTTTACGCTGCTGACTTGAATCGTTATTTGCGCGATCGCGGAGTTCGTATGACAAAGAGTCAAGGTCTACATTCTGGAGCAACTGATAAATTGCTTCAGCACCCATTTTTGCTATAAACTTATTAGGGTCCGTATCGTCCAAAAGTTCATTGTCACCATTAGGATCATACTGGTCAAGAAGAGCCATATATTCATCTTCTGACAAGAGATCAAGTTTGTGAGAACCGTTCAATTCAAGACCATCAGCATCAGTCTTTCCCTCAAGAATACCAGGCTGGATAACTACATACTTCTCGTAGTAAATGACAGCATCAAGTTTCTTGGTCGGCATACCCAAAAGGTAACCAATCTTATTTGGAAGAGAACGGAAATACCAAATATGAGCAACAGGTACGACAAGCTCAATGTGACCAGAGCGTTCACGACGAACTTTCTTCTCTGTAACCTCTACACCGCATCGGTCGCAGACGATTCCCTTATAACGGATACGCTTGTACTTGCCGCAGGCGCATTCATAGTCCTTAGTAGGACCAAAAATACGCTCACAGAACAAGCCATCACGCTCCGGCTTATATGTACGATAATTAATGGTTTCCGGTTTAGTAACCTCACCATACGAATTTTCCAAGATCTCCTCTGGCGAAGCGAGACCGATGGTAATCTTCGTAAAATTATTCTTTACCTTTGTATCTTTTTTGAAAGCCATGTTTCTATATATAAATTAGGGGTTCTCAAAATTAATCAAGTTTGATGCTCAAACCAAGGCCACGAAGCTCATGGAGCAATACGTTAAGTGACTCAGGAATACCAGGAGTTGGCATTGGATCGCCCTTTACGATTGCTTCGTATGCCTTGCTACGTCCTACAACATCATCTGACTTAACAGTCAGGATCTCCTGCAAAACGTGGCTTGCACCGAATGCCTCGATAGCCCAGACCTCCATCTCTCCGAATCGCTGACCACCAAACTGTGCTTTACCACCAAGTGGCTGTTGTGTAATCAAAGAGTATGGACCGATAGAACGAGCGTGCATCTTATCCTCAACCATATGACCTAACTTCAAGAAGTAAGTCATACCAACAGTAGCTGGCTGGTCAAACTGCTCTCCAGTCTCACCATCATAAAGGTAAGTTGAGCAGAAACGTGGCAAGCCTGCCTTATCTGTCCATTCAGAGAGATCATCCAATTTAGCACCATCAAAGATAGGAGTAGCAAACTTTACACCCAACTTTTTACCTGCAGCACCCAAGATACACTCGAAGATCTGACCAAGGTTCATACGTGAAGGCACACCCAATGGATTCAATACCATATCAACAGGACGACCGTCAGCCATAAATGGCATATCCTCCAAACGAACTACCTTAGACACAATACCCTTATTACCATGACGACCGGCAAGTTTATCACCAACCTGGATCTTACGCTTCTTAGCAATATATACCTTAGCCATCTGAAGAATACCTGATGGAAGTTCATCACCAATAGTGATAGCAAACTTACGACGCTTTAATTCAGCATCAAGTTGCTTATACTTGCGGATATAGTTCATAATAAGTCTCTGAATCAAGCCATTGGTATGCTCATCCTTAGTCCACTTATTAGACTGAACACCATCATACTCCAAATTCTTCAAGGCTGTAGCAGTAAAGGTACTGCCCTTGGTGATAATCTCAGCACCTGAATAATCCTTAACGCCCTCAGAAGTCATACCTTCTGTAAGTGTAAGCAACTTGTCTACGAGGATATCCTTCAAGTCATCACCCTTTGCCTCATACTCCTCATCAATCTTAGCAAGAATAATCTTATCCTGCTTCTTTGACTCACGGGTCTTGATAGCACGAGAGAACAACTTCTTGTCAATAACCACACCGCTCAATGATGGATTTGCCTTCAATGAAGAATCCTTCACATCACCAGCCTTATCACCAAAGATAGCGCGAAGCAACTTCTCTTCTGGTGAAGGATCACTTTCACCCTTAGGCGAAATCTTACCAATCATGATATCACCTGGTTCAATTCTTGCACCAACACGCACGATACCATTATCATCAAGATCCTTTGTAGCTTCCTCGCTGACATTAGGGATATCAGATGTGAATTCCTCTACTCCACGCTTAGTTTCACGGACATCAAGAGAGTATTCGTCAACATGTACAGATGTCAATACGTCTTCACGAACCATACGTTCAGAGATAACGACAGCATCCTCGTAGTTATAACCCTTCCAAGGAATATAAGCAACAAGCAAGTTACGGCCCAAAGCCAACTCACCGTTTTCTGTTGCATAACCTTCTGTCAGGATATCACCCTTCTTTACACGCTGTCCCTTATTACAGATAGGACGCAAGTCGATGGTCATATTCTGGTTGGTACGACGGAACTTAGGAATACGATACTCCTTCAAAGCAGGTTCGAAACTTACAAACTCATCGTCTTCTGTGCGATCGTAAAGGATGCGGATAGTTGTAGCATCAACATATTCGATAACGCCCTCACCTTCTGCAGTAACCATAGTACGTGAATCCTCACAAACTTGCTTCTCAAGACCTGTACCAACTATTGGTGCATCATTATGAAGCAATGGTACAGCCTGACGCATCATGTTACATCCCATCAACGCACGGTGACCATCATCATGCTCCAAGAATGGAATCAAACCTGCGGATACAGAAGCAATCTGCTGTGGAGAGACGTCAACATAATCAACTTGATCCGGACCTACAACAGGATAATCAGCATCCTGACGACACTTTACTACATCACGAATGAAAGAACCATCAACAGTCAAAGGCGCATTACCCTGACCGATAATCTTAGACTCTTCATCCTCAGCAGTCAAGTATACAACATCCTCATTAGCCATATCGACCTTGCTATCATTCACCTTACGGTAAGGAGTAACAATAAAACCAAGATCATTAATCTTTGCATACATACAGAGAGAAGAAATCAAACCGATGTTTGGACCTTCAGGACTCTCAATAGGGCAAAGACGACCATAGTGTGTATAATGTACGTCACGAACCTCGAAACCGGCACGCTCACGAGACAAACCACCAGGACCTAAGGCAGAAAGACGACGCTTATGAGTTACCTCAGCCAGAGGGTTAGTCTGGTCCATGAACTGTGACAATGGATTAGTTCCAAAGAAAGAATTGATAACACTAGAGATTGTCTTAGCATTAATCAAATCTGTTGGAGTAAACACCTCATTGTCGCGAACATTCATACGTTCACGGATAGTACGGGTCATACGTGCCAAACCAATAGAGAACTGGTTAGCCAACTGCTCACCTACAGTACGAACACGACGATTAGACAAGTGGTCGATATCGTCAACTGTTGCACTAGAGTTAATCAGCTGAATAAGATATTTAATAATCTCAATAATATCTTCCTTAGTCAAGACACGAACATCAATGTCAGTAACAAGATTCAATTTCTTATTGATACGATAACGACCTACCTCACCCAGATCATAACGCTTATCCGAGAAGAACAGGTTTTGGAAAACCTCACGTGCACTTGCGTCATCTGCAGGATCAGCATTACGCAACTGACGATAGATATAGTTAACAGCTTCCTTCTCAGAGTTACTTGGATCCTTTGCCAAAGTATTGAAGATAATAGTAAACTTATTGGCAGCTTCCTCATCCTTATGAAGAAGAACAGTCTGCGCTCCACTCTCAACAATCTCCTCAATATTATCAGCAGTAAGTTCTGTCTCACGCTCCATGATTACTTCATTACGCTCGATAGATACTACTTCACCAGTATCCTCATCAACGAAGTCCTCATTCCAACTCTTCAAAACACGAGCTGCAAGCTTACGACCAATAGCAGCCTTCATATTCTTCTTGTTAACCTTCACCTCCTCAGCGAGATCAAAAATCTGAAGAATATCCTTATCCTGTTCGTAACCAATAGCACGCAACAATGTGGTTACAGGCAACTTCTTCTTACGATCGATATATGCATACATTACATTGTTAATGTCAGTTGCAAATTCAATCCAGCTTCCCTTGAAAGGAATGATACGAGCAGAATAAAGCATGGTACCATTTGCATGAACACCCTGGCTAAAGAACACACCAGGAGAGCGATGAAGCTGAGAAACAACAACACGCTCAGCGCCATTAATCACGAAAGTACCATTATCGGTCATATATGGGATAGTACCAAGGAACACATCCTGAATAAATGTACCGAAATCCTCATGATCAGGATCAGTACAATACAGTTTCATCTTAGCCTTCAAAGGTACACTATATGTAAGACCACGCTCCAAACACTCATCAATAGAATAGCGAGGAGGGTCGATATAGTAATCCAAGAACTCAAGAACGAAATTGTTACGTGTATCGGTAATAGGGAAGTTCTCAGAGAACACCTTATACAAACCGTCATTCTTGCGTTCCTCAGGCGGAGTATCCAACTGTAAGAAGTCCTTGAAAGACTTTAACTGCACATCGAGGAAATCCGGATATGGATACGGATTATGCACGCTGGCAAAATTTACTCTGTTATCAACAATTTTTGTAGCCATTAGAAGTTATTAAATGGGTTTTATTAATAATATAATAAAAGACACAAAAAGGTTAGGACTCACCTACTTGGAGAATCCTAACCATTTATATAAAAAATGTATTACTCTAATTACTTGAGCTCTACCTTAGCACCAGCCTCTTCGATAGCCTTCTTAAGGTTCTCAGCCTCGTCCTTAGCTACACCTTCCTTGATTGTAGAAGGAGCACCGTCTACGAGATCCTTAGCCTCTTTCAAACCGAGACCACAAGCCTCCTTAACAGCCTTTACAACCTGGAGCTTAGCGCCACCAACCTCAGCGAGGACTACGTCGAATGTAGACTTCTCCTCAGCTGCAGCTGCACCACCAGCAGCAGGACCAGCAGCTACAGCTACAGCTGCAGCAGCAGGCTCAATACCATACTCGTCCTTGAGGACTGTTGCCAACTCATTAACTTCCTTAACAGTAAGATTTACTAACTCTTCTGCAATAGCTTTGATATCTGCCATTTTATTCTAAATTTTATTTTTGTTTATACTATAATTAATGATAACATTGTGATTGATTACTCAGGACGCTCGCCCAATGTCTTAAGCACACCATGAATAGTGTTGCTTCCTGATTGAAGAGCTGAAACAACGTTCTTTGCAGGTGACTGGAGCAAAGCAACAATCTCTGCGATAACTTCGTTCTTGCTCTTGAGAGCTGAAAGCTCTGCAAGTTTGTCTGCGCCAACGTAGAAGCTTTCCTCTGCATAAGCAGCCTTCAATGTTGGAACATCTTCCTTGTCATATTCCTTCAACAACTTAGCTGGTACATTAGCTGTATTAGCAAACATTACAGCAGTAGTACCCTTCAAGCAGCCATAGAGCTCAGAGAAATCGATATCTGAAGCCTCGAACGCCTTGTGAAGCAAGGTATTCTTAACAACAACCATCTTAATCTCGCTCTGGAAGCACTTACGACGGAGTGCACTAGTCTTCTCTGCATCCAATCCTGTAACATCTACAAGATAGAAATGAGGAAACTCCTGCAACTTCTGTCCAAGTTCTGCGATAATAGTATCTTTAACTTCTTTCTTCATTTTACAAAACTTTTAGAGTTATTCAACTGATTTAGGATCAATCTTGATACCCTTACTCATAGTGCTAGAAATAAAGATACTCTTGATATATGTACCTTTAGCAGCAGCAGGCTTCAGCTTGATAACTGTGTTGATGAACTCCTTTGCATTTCCGTAGATCTGCTCAGGTGTCATGCTAACCTTACCGATTGAAGTATGGATAATACCAGCCTTGTCAACCTTAAAGTCAATCTTACCTTGCTTAACTTCCTTTACTGCCTTAGCAACATCCATAGTTACAGTGCCACTCTTAGGGTTAGGCATCAAACCACGAGGACCGAGTACACGACCCAAAGGACCAATCTTACCCATGCAAGAAGGCATTGTGATGATGACATCAATATCTGTCCAACCACCCTTAATCTTCTCAACGTATTCGTCAAGACCAACATAATCAGCGCCTGCTTCCTTAGCAGCAGCTTCCTGATCAGGAGTACAGAGTGCGAGCACGCGAGTAACCTTACCTGTTCCGTTTGGCAATGAAACAACGCCACGAACCATCTGGTTAGCCTTACGTGGATCAACACCTAAGCGTACATCAATATCAAGAGATGCATCAAACTTGGTAGTGGTAATTTCCTTTACCAACTCTGAAGCCTCCTTCAATGTGTATGCCTTCCCTGCTTCAACCTTATCAGCTACTGATTTTTGATTTTTTGTCAGTTTACTCATTTTTCTAATTGAAGTTTTAAATTATTTACCAGGGAAGTCCCCTTTTACAGTAATACCCATACTTCTTGCAGTACCAGCGATGAGCTTCATAGCTGATTCTACAGTAAAGCAGTTCAAGTCCTTCATCTTATCCTCAGCGATTACCTTTACCTGATCCCAAGTAAGAGAAGCAACCTTCTGACGATTAGGCTGAGCAGAACCTGACTTGATTTTGGCAGCCTCTTTCAATTGAACTGCAGCAGGTGGAGTCTTGATAATAAAATCAAAAGACTTGTCAGTATAATAAGTAATAACTACTGGCAACACTTTACCTGCTTTGTCCTGGGTACGGGCGTTGAATTCCTTGCAGAATCCCATAATATTAATACCCTTAGAACCCAATGCAGGTCCTACTGGAGGTGAAGGATTCGCAGCGCCACCTTTAATCTGTAATTTGATTAATCCAGCAACTTCTTTAGCCATTTCTTTGTTAATATTTAAAATTGAAACTTATAAGGAATAACAATCTCGTAACAGAATCCTATTCCTTTTCTACTTGCATAAAACCTAATTCCAACGGAGTTTTACGTCCGAAGATCTTAACCGTAACTTTCAGCTTATGCTTTTCAGCATTAACCTCTTCAACGATTCCGCTGAAACCACTGAATGGACCTTCCATAACCTTAACGGTATCATTAACCAAGTAAGGACAATCAAGATTCTCCTCAAACTCAGTCTCCTCAGCAGAACCCAGCATACGATTGATATCGCGCTGTGGTACTGGTGTTGGTTCATCCAAACCTCCAAGGAAACCCAAAACATTAGGGAGGAAACGCAACGTATGCGCTACATCACCCTTCAGTTTGGCCTCCACAAAAACATAACCTGGAAGAGAGACCTTTTCTTTAACGACTCTCTTTCCATTACGCACAGTTGCATGCTTCTCAACTGGAATCAACACCTGAGAAACATTTGCTGCTAGTAAGTCATTGTGCTTCATTTCAGCTTCGATGTATTCTTTCACCTTAGCCTCTTTACCACTAACGGCTTTAAGCACATACCATTTATTTCCTGCGTCTGCCATTTCCTTAAAAAATTAACCTGGATAAACTACACCCATAAAGGCTTTGAAAATAGAATCCATCGCGAACACAACAAGTGCAATGACTAGGGAAGCAGATAATACAACCATTGCACTATGAGTAAGTTCGGCACGTGATGGCCAAGTAGTCTTATGCGCAAGTTCATCGTAACATGCCTTGCAATAATTTACTATTTTATTCATATTATCTTCTATTTAGCACGGGTTGAAGGGCTCGAACCCTCGACACCTGGTTTTGGAGACCAGTGCTCTACCAACTGAGCTAAACCCGTAGAATGACTCCCGCTCCCTTAGGAGGGGAGTCTGATATATATAGCAAATTAGATAAATCTAAATTACTTGATATCGTCGAGAATTGTTGTAATCTGACCAGAACCTACTGTACGACCACCCTCACGGATAGCAAAACGAAGACCCTCGTTCAAAGCAACCTTGTAGATCAACTCTACCTCAATCTCTACGTTATCACCAGGCATTACCATCTCAACTCCCTCTGGAAGCTTGATTTCACCTGTACAGTCCATAGTACGGAGATAGAACTGAGGACGATACTTGTTACCGA
>JAJXAL010000164.1:0-4840 GCA_021628325.1 Segatella copri
CATATACGCCTTTTCTCTCTGGGCGTAAGCTTTCTTATCGTTTGGCATAATGTTTTTAAAGGTAATATATTATAATTAGTCGTTGAGGAATGCGGTGAGAGGAGAACTTGCCTCAGCACAATCGCTGATGGCTCCGAGACCTGCCTCGTAAGCACGGCGACCGCATACTACTGCTTCCTTGAATGCCTTAGCCATCTCTACAGGGTCACCGGCTACGGCGATAGCAGTGTTAACCAAGCAGGCGCTGGCACCCATCTCCATAGCCTCGGCAGCGTGGCTAGGTGCACCGATACCTGCATCTACTACAACTGGAACAGTAGCCTGCTCGATGATGATCTGCAGGAAGTCCTTCATTCTCAATCCCTTGTTGGTACCGATAGGTGCAGCAAGTGGCATCACGGTAGCAGCACCAGCCTCTTCGAGGTGCTTGCAGAGGGTAGGGTCTGCCTGGCAATATGGCAATACCACGAAACCGAGCTTTACCAGTTTCTCGGTAGCCTTCAGCGTCTCGATAGAGTCTGGAAGAAGATAGCGAGGGTCTGGGTGGATTTCGAGCTTGAGCCAGTTGGTTCCGAAAGCTTCGCGAGCCATCTGTGCTGCGAAGACAGCTTCCTCGGCGTTGCGCACGCCACTGGTGTTAGGAAGAAGCTGGATATTTGGGTTCTGCACAATATGAGAGAGCAGGTCGTCCTGCTTGTCTTCGAGTTCGATACGTTTCATAGCAACAGTAACCATTTCTGTTTCTGATGCTTTGATGGCTTCAGCCATGAGGGCATTGTTGTTAAACTTTCCTGTGCCCAAGAAGAGGCGTGAGTTAAACTCTCTGCCTGCGATTACTAATTTTTCCATTGTTTTATTATAGAGTTGTTATTTTTGTTTTCATTTCTGTAGGAAAAGTACTTTTGGGTGGATTTTTTTCCGCAGTATTCTGGGACCGTTATCCTCCGCAGAACGCTTTTACGATAACGATGTCTGCTCCTTCTGCGATGATTGTGTTTTCCCATTCATCACGAGGCACCATTTCGTTACTGATAGCTACTGCAACTCCTGTAGCTGGCAAATCGAGTTCCTGGGCTAACTCCCTGATGGTTTTAGCCTGTGTCTCGGTCTCTTTGTTGTTGATAGTTACTTTCATATTCTGTTCGTTTTATATGATGAATAATCCGTTTGTTTACGCTTTTCTATCGCCCGAAAGCGATGATAAGATAATATGTAATCAAACACGGTGAACTTCCAGATGAAAGCCTTAAGAGAAAAAATAAAGCGCTATCAAATATCCCTGCGACAGCATTACCTGCATCAGGTTCAATGGGTATCATCTCAGCCGAATCTTTCAGCACCCCGTGATAATCGCTTGCAAAAGTAATGATAATATCGGAAAAACAATAGAATTTCAAAAATATTTATGCTAAATTAACGCAGGATGCACCTTTCGCTTTACTGGTGTTTCTTTCTGCAATCCGGGCATTCGCCTTTGATGACAAAGGAAATAGAGTGGGGGTAAAAGCCTTCGGGCAGTTCGAAACTTGGAATATGGATATCCTCCATACAGAAGGAACGCTGGCAAGATTCGCAGTAGAAATGAATATGCCCGTCGTGATGATCGCAAGCCCCTTTTTCTTCGCAGAGTTCGTAGCAGAGTACGCCTCGCCCATCTTCGAAGGCATGTACCACATCATGTTCCAGAAAGAGGGTAAGGGTACGGAAGATGCTCGACTTGTCCATCGAAACCATCTTTCGTTCCAGATTGCTCAGACTCTGCGGGTTCTGTTCGCCCATCAGGGTCTTCATTACGAGTATGCGGTTGGCGGTTGGTCGGATGCCTTTCGATTCCAGCCTGCTGATCATATCTTGTGAGTTCATCGTTTCTTCTTTTTAAAATTTTTACTAACCGGTTGCAAAGATACAAAAAAAGCGTGTAAGTATGGTAACTTACACGCTTTTTCTTTATTTAAACGTAATTACTTTTTGCTTTCAATCTAGTTTATGCCGCAGCATGAAGGGATTGGAACCCTTATGCGCAAGCACAACCACGGCTTCTGTTCAAAGCCTCACCATACAATTCCATTGCGGTCATGTAATCTGCAAGAATAGCCTTCAAGGCCTTCTTGATGTTTGCATACATTGTTTTCATAATCGTTATCCTTTTTTTAAAAATTAATACTCGGCATTTCTGCCATTTCCTTTTTCCTTTTGTTCATGAACGGTGGTCAATTTTACTTGTCCATCTCCATGTTGCTGTTTACATTTACAGCCTTGGCAATCATAGCTGCCACAACTGCAAGAATCATTACTGTCGTCATCATAATTTGTTTCCTTTCTTTCTTTGTGGAGCCTCCATGTGAGGTCTCCTGTTTTACATTATCCTTATTACAATCTCATTGTTTTCTGGTGCAAAGGTAATGCCTTTTTCTTGAATATCTGTCACAAAGACATGACAAAATGATGAAAAAGGGGCTTTTTTTGATACACGTCAACTAAACAGCAATGGCGGCTTGATATACGTCAAGCCGCCATGCTGTCATATTGAGAAATGTGTCATATTTCTTATGTTTCTTCGGATTTCTGATGCTAGATCAGTTCCAGAATCTTGTCGAGAATCTTTTCTACGGTTGAAGAATCGGTTGCTTCATCGAGTTTCTGGTTGATTTTCTCTTCCAGTTTCTTGCTCACCTTGTCGGCAGCCTGATCCATGGCCTGGTTTGCCTTGTCTTCCAGTTTCTTCTGAACGGAAGCGCCCAGTCCGTCTTCTTCTGAACCATCGCTGCTATTATCGCTTACCGAAGGGGATTCATCGGTTGATGAGCTGGTGGTTTCTTCTATCTGCAGATTGTCGGCACCTTCCAGCGCTTTCACCATATCATCAGCATTCATCGTGTAAACGCTGCCAAGGATTCCGAAGCTTACGGTGTGCTGCTTGCCATTAAACTCAACGGTTCCCTTAGAGCATACGATATAGTTGTGGTATTCGAAGAGCTGGTTCATCACTTCATCAATAGCGCTTCCTGCCATCATTTTGGCAATGGAACGGATGCTTTGGGTGAAGAAGTTGTTATCACTGGTTTCTGTAGCCTTGTCGATAGCCTTGGCTGCCTCAGTCTTTACCTTTTCTTTATGGGCATCAGGTCCTGGATTGGTTATGGCGAAAACCAGGAAGAGAAGTACGATAAGACCTAAGATGATTTTCCAGAGGGCCTTGCTCGATTTTTTCTTTTCCGGTTCCTGTCTGTAGTCCTGGTTCATTGCTGCGCCGTGCTGAAAGCCTTGCTGGTAAGCTTCCTGCTGTGCCTGCTGGAAACCCTGCTGGTTTGCAGCCTGAAAGTTTGCTGCTTCTGTCCCGTTGTTGCCGGCTGCATCTGCTGATGTTCCTTCTGCATTTTCTTTGTTGGCTGTATTAGCTTTGATTGCTTCTACAGTTTCAAGAACAGTCTTCAGTTCTGCTATTTTCCAAGCTGGAGTCCAGTCTTTCATGCCTTGTGCCCAAACAAGGGTTTCGGGTGTGATAGCCTTCTGGACGAGTTGCTCCAGGCTGAATGGACCCGCTTGCTGTCCGTTATTCTCAATGATAAAATATTCCATCATGTATTCTTTTATATAATATTTTTCTTAAAAGCCAATAAGGAGTTTCTTTCGCTCTTCATAGCTTATTAGTGTGTAGCTTTCCACCAACCGGTTTTCTCTCTGCCCTTGATAGCTACGCTGTGCTGGCTAGGGTCGGAGATAGAAAGACCGCAATAATTTTTCACTTTAAAGGTTGTACCTCTATAACTCATTAACCCTGTATAAGCCTGTTCGGTATGAGCAGCAGCTTTGATTGTGAGTTTCATCTGTGAATTAAATTTGTCTTTCAGAGAGCCGCTTGGAACAAGACTATCTACGTATACGCTCATGTCGTAGAAGAGGTTGGGAGAGAAACCATCCAAAGGCTGTATGGAATCGAGCGGAACGGATGATGAGAGGGTATATTTGCTATTGATTTCCTTCATCACTTGGGCTAGATTATCCATCTGTCTGCAGTCGATGGCCGCCATGTTGCAGAATGGAACGCTACTATTCTTGTAGAAATTGACAGTTCCGTTGACTAATCCTGAGTAGTTGGGTGCTGAACTGTTGAGGTAACTCCATATGGTTTTGTATGGATAGCCGGCTCCCATTACTTCGCTACTTGAACTGATCATGAAATTGGTAACATCTTTCAGTTCGTATGCAGTCTCTACATTGCCCATATAGCATGCATCGAAGAGAATGTATTGCATCTTGGTGCCGCTGAGTTTGATTCCTTCGGCAAGGGTAGGAACGTCGAGAGCGTTTTCTTCTAAACTTACGCTTCCGAAGAAACGGGTGATAGGATTGTTGGGATCGGGACCATACTGTATTCCGCTGAAATTACCGGTAGCGGTAGGGTAGCTGGTGCTTCCTTTCTGAGCAAAACCAGCATTAGGTCTAGCCATATAGGGATAGTTAACCCAATCGCTCTTGTAGGTCCATCCGCAGCCATGAGCTCCGATGATGAGCGAATAATTCAGGGCTTCAGCACGGCGTTTCACCTCATTCAGAATCTCTGCAAACCCTTCTGCTGTAGTATATGTAGCTTCATCATATGTCTTCAACGTGTCGCGAATTACGGTTTTCGTATTGCCGTCATACTGAAGATCAATGAGATAGCTCTTCCTGTAATTCTGGCTCATGAAGACCATTACACGCGAATTATTCAAGCCTTTCTTGGCAACAATACCTTCGCAGATACTGTCAACGTTGTTTTTCAAAAAACTTGTGAGACTGGATGTGTTGGTTCCACCCGTCCAAGGATAGAAGACGAAGATAGTCTGCTTATTGACGC
>JAJXAL010000258.1:0-1207 GCA_021628325.1 Segatella copri
ATCTCATCACCCTTAACGGTCTCGAGTCCAATAATCTGGAAGTGATAGGCAAACAGCTTCAAAGGATGGCAAAAACGGAAAGGACAGATGGGGAATACAAGGAAATAGGTGCAATTTATGGTTTCCCCATCAAGGTTGTGAGCAAGACAAGCTTTGAAAGCGGTCTTCCATTCGTTGATAACCGCTTTGTTGTTGTGGGTCATTACAAGTATCAGTACAACAACGGACATCTCGCCAAGTCGGACCCGATAGCTGCGGCAAACAACTTTGTGAATGCCCTGCAGAAGATACAAGGGTACATTGAACAGTATGATTCAAGATGCAGGACACTGGAGAAGGAGATTCCGCAGCTGCAGGAAATTGCTTCCAAGGTCTGGAAGAGAGAAGATGAGCTGAAAAGTCTAAAGACAGATCTGGCTGCTTTGGACAGAAAAATACAGCTTGAACTTGCACCGCAGGTTGAGAAAGAGAGCAAAGAAGAAAACAAAGAAGAAACAAATAACGTAAAAGCAGATGTTACTTCTAAAGGGTTACTGATTAAAGATTCGTACCAAAAAACAAGAATATTTTGAAATCTTATAAACGTTTAGAACAATATAGTTAAATTAAAATAATATTAGTTGTTTTTTTTGTTTTTTAAGACTTAGGCCTTATCTTTGCAACCGTTTTCACGCCTTGCCTTAATTGACGAATGCCGAATGAGAAAGACGGGAAGGACAAGCATATTGGAAATGGCGTTTACAAGCGCACTTGGTTACACACACTCTTGGATTCTATAATATCAAATCAGGAACAGAAATATATAAGGCAGCTATAGACCGCCCATAGGATATTAAAAAAAGAAAACTTATTATCACTGCACCTGAATAATTCCATTGGTAGCATATAACGTGTAATAAGGTTTCAATCATTATCTTGGACGTAACAAAGTGTATTCCACTATTGGCAAGTATATGATGTTTCTGGAGTTCAGGACTGTTGGCTGAGTTACTCGTACAGCACCAACGCCGTTTCCCTTATGTATGTGTTCAGCAGTTATTTTGGTCCATATAGGTGCATTGGACATAAAGCGTAATTGCATGTATGGTTGAAATAAATCCATTATGTATTTAGCGTTTTTAATGTTTTAAAGTTATGAGAAGAGAACTTTTGCTCTTATCTTGTTGCGTGGTCATCCCAAGCATTTGTAGTGCTCAAGAGAAGTCAG
>JAJXAL010000165.1:0-4792 GCA_021628325.1 Segatella copri
AGTGTCAGTAAGACGGCTACACAAATTACAATTCCTTTGTTTTGCATTTCTATTTATTGTTATTAATTATTTGTTTCTTTTCAATTGCTTTTAGGGATTCTTTCAAAAACCTCCATAAAGTTGTGCAAAAATAAGCATTTTTTTTCTTATATAAGAATAATTTGCTCTATTTTTGCTTTTTAGGGCGCATTTTTAGCTTACAAATGATAGGATAGTGGTCTGAAACGGCGATTTTATCATCAACTTTACATTCATAAGGCTCCCAATCGTCTGAACACATGATATTGTCAATGCGAACAAAAAAGCCTCCATGATGATAGCTGATACCCGGTCCGTTACCACTTGCAATGTAGCAATCCGTCAAATCTTTAGCTATCGTACGATGAGCATAAGAGATAGGACCATCATTAAAGTCACCGCACAAAATAATACTCTGTTCTTTATGCTGCTGAATGTATTTTGCTACAGCCTCAGCCTCCGGAGCCCGTTTCTTTGTTGCCTCGGCAAGTTTTACAACGAGCAGTTTGGACGTTTCTTCTGCAGTATCAACCTGCAATTTTCCGATAACCAGATTCTTGAACTGGCGTCTGTCCTCTAAACTTAAGCCGGTAGTTTCCAAATGATTATTGATGAGAAGGACCTCTCTATCTTTCATTTTCAGACGATACGCTACACTCATATTTCCTTTCGATTCATAAGGAATTCGCTCTTTCGAAAGAATGGGGTATTTACTGAGCAACATAAGACAATTTCCACCATTTATGTGCATCGTTGTATCCTGATAAGCATACATCGGCTTGAGCATACTATCTATCTGTTCAATATTCCGGGAAGTAGGACATGCTTCCTGCAGACAAACTATGTCAGCATCCTGCTCCTGCAGATAAGCAATACAGACATTAGTACCTGCGGCATCCTCTGTCTGTGCACCAAAATTCCAAGTATTATATGATAAAACCTTGATACAACCTTTTGGAGTTTCGCCAGAAAAATTGATTGGCATATACTTGCGAACCGGAACAAAACAAATCAAAAAGCCCAAGAATGGAATAATGGCATACTTAGACCGGAAGAGCAACCAGAAAAGCAAAAAGCCTAAGTTAACTATAAGAAAAACCGGGAAAAGTAAGCCAAGATTAGCCAATGCGGCGAACTTTTCTGGCTGAAAGAAGTCAGAAAAGCCCACCAGCAACATGATGATGATAGTTGCCACATTAGCACCAGCTATCATCTTATATGTAAATTCCTTAAATCCTTTAAACATGCTTTTTTACTTATTACTCTGATCAAAGAGCATCTGCTTTTCGCTAGGAGTCAAGCTATCATAACCGCTCTTTCTTATTTTATCTAAGATTCGATCTATCTCTTCCTGTGATACAACCTTTTCGTTGGTCTTACATTCAGCATCCTGTTCATAAGTCTGATTATAAGATTCATTCTTGGTATAAGTAAAATGCGTTCTACCTGCCCGACGCTTTCCACCGAACATACCTTTCAACTTATCAAAAGCGTCTGCAGAATTTGAATGATAGTAACCATTATCAATCTGCTTACGCCAATAACGGATCAGGAAGAATCCAAAGACCATACCTCCTAAATGGGCAATATGAGCCACACCGTCATCAGAGAGAGAGAATGTTGAAACCAATTCTATGACAGCATAGCCTATCACGAAGAATTTAGCTTTAATAGGAACCGGCAACGGGAAAATGAAGAGACGCTCGTTTGGATAAATCATACCAAAGGCAAGCAATATGGCATAAATAGCTCCTGAAGCACCCACGGTAGTCCATAGGTTCAGATATTGCTCCATTGTAATTCTGGCCCCATTAACACTTACATAATCATAAGCAGCCATATCCTTTGCCACATACGTAATATACTGGGCTGCCTCTTGGAACAAGCCGGCTCCGATTCCACACACCATGTAATAAAAAAGGAATTTCTTAGGTCCCCAAACTCTTTCTACCACACAGCCAAACATCCATAGGGCAAACATATTGAAGAGAATATGCTGAAAACCGCCATGCATAAACATGTAGGTAACTAACTGATAAATATGGAAATCTGAAGCCAGGAAGAAATGGAGCCCGAATAGATCTGTCAAGGCAGAACCACCACCCATACTCTTATCCATCAGCATGCATGCCAGGAATGCTACTACATTCACTATCAGCAAATTCTTTGTTACAATTGGAATATTGCGCATAACTTTATTTCTCTAAACTGTTTAATAATCTAACTAATATTTGTATTTTGGCGGCAAAATTACGAAAAATATCCGTGAAAACACCAAAAAATAGGCTTATTACACTTAATTTTCAATAATTTCATCACTTTTCTGCTTTTTTTATTTGAACTTTCACAAGAAAAAGCTATATTTGTAAACGAATTCAACTTAGAAACAACAATATTATTCATTTAATAACGAAAAATTATGAACAAGACAGAATTGATTGACAAGATTGCAGCAGGTGCTGAGATTACAAAGGCACAGGCTAAGGCCGCTCTTGAAGCTACAACAAACGCATTGAAGGAAGCCCTCATTGCAGGTGACAAGATCCAGTTGGTAGGTTTCGGTACATTCAGCATTAACGAGCGTCCTGCTCGTGAGGGTATCAATCCAGCTACTAAGGAGAAGATCCAGATTGCAGCTAAAAAGGTTGCTAAGTTCAAGGCTGGTGCTGAGCTTGCAGATGCAATCAACAAATAATTGTAAAGATTATTTTAATTATAAATATAGGGCAGTCCTTTATGGCTGCCCTATATTTTTTTATTCTATTCAAGTTTATTCAAACTTAAATCTTCATGTTTGATCCTTTATTTTGGCTGTTTTCCGATATATGCCAAGATACCACCATCTACGTAGAGAATGTGACCATTCACTGCATTAGAAGCATCTGAAGCCAAGAAAACAGCAGGACCTGCCAACTCTTCTGGTTCCAACCAGCGACCTGCAGGAGTCTTTGCACAAATGAAGCTGTCGAATGGATGACGGCTACCATCTGCCTGACGCTCACGGAGAGGTGCAGTCTGAGGAGTTGCGATGTAACCAGGGCCCAAGCCATTGCACTGGATGTTGTACTCACCATACTCTGAGCAGATGTTACGTGTCAACATCTTCAAGCCACCCTTGGCAGCTGCATATGCAGAAACTGTCTCACGGCCCAGCTCGCTCATCATAGAACAGATGTTGATAATCTTACCATGACCCTTCTTGATCATACCAGGGATAACTGCCTTAGATACGATGAAAGGTGCAGTGAGGTCAATGTCAATAACCTGCTTGAAGTCATCTACAGACATCTCAGTCATAGGAATACGCTTGATAATACCTGCGTTGTTTACCAAAATATCAATAACACCAAGTTCCTTCTCGATGTCAGCTACCATGTTTTTCACCTGTTCCTCGTCTGTTACATCACAGATATAACCCTTTGCCTCAATACCCTTTGCTTTGTAATCTGCAAGAGCCTGATCCATGTGGTGCTGGCTGCGGCAATTGAAAGCAATCTTAGCACCAGCTTTGGCATAAGCCTCAGCCATAGCAAAACCGATACCATAAGCGGCACCTGTAACGAGGGCTACTTTACCCTCTAATGAGAATAGTTTATTAAAGTCCATAATTTTATTTTTTATAAATTGTTTGATTTGTTACGAGGGCAAAGATACAAAATAATTTTGAATATCACCCTAAATCAATACGAAAGATGCACCCTTTTTACTTATTTTCTCATTTTATTGACTGCTTTTCCTAAGTTTGTCCCTTTTTACGATGTTTTATTCACACACTTATCTTATCTGAACACCCAATGTTTCTTCTATTACTTGGATGACCTGTGGGATGGAATTCGTATCAAAATCACCCGTCAGACGCTTGCTCTCATCAGAAGCCGTATAGCTTATACCAGATAATTTAGAAAGTTCCTCCAATACTTCGGATAATGGAGTGTTGTCAAAATGCAGGCGATGGGTAGCCCATGCCACATCATTGATATCATAATCTGCCAACAACTTAGGCTGGGCAGTCCCTTTCAATAGACGTGCCCGCTTGCCTTTAATCAGGAAGACACCCTCTTCAGAGTTACGAGCTGTGAAAAGCACCTTTCCGCTGGTTACCATCACCTCGGGAGCATCCGTTCTTTCATCCACCATAAACTGGGTACCGAGCACTCTTACGTGTCCATGCTCTCCCATCACATCGAAAGGATGCTGTTCATCATGCTTCACCTGATAATAGATACAGCCCTTCATCTCCACCTTTCTGCAATCATCTTCCTGATAGGAAAGAGAAGAATGAGGCATCAACGATACCTTCGTTCCATCAGGCAGATGATATGCCACTACTTCCGATTCGGCAGAAAGCGTCACCGTCTTTGGCTGCAAAAGCGTATAGGCTCCTATGGTGAAGAGCACCAGAAAAGATGCAGCCACAGCTATCCAACGGATGCGACGCATGCGTAAAGATACAGTTGCAGCATGCGAAACTTCTTCATCAGCAATGCCAACCCGAGCCTTCACTTTCTGCAAAGCCTTTCTGGTATCCAGCTTGCCCGGCAGAAAATACTTCAGCACAAAATCCTGTTCATTCTTGTTGATCTTCATCATAGAATCCCTTTCTTCCTTTAAAATTGTCCTGTAATCTGTGCCTTGCCGGCAATGGCAAAGCACAAGGTACCTAAAATGATAAAAAGACTTCTTTTCATACTCCTCACTTTTTATTTGGTATATATTCCACCTTGATTATCCGATGGTGCCGATGGCAATGGGGCGATATACTTCGAAGCTTCAC
>JAJXAL010000035.1:0-36256 GCA_021628325.1 Segatella copri
GCAAGCTTCGCTGCCGTTATCGCCCCATCCGCAATTTGCGCTTCCGTTATTGTTATCTTGGCGAGTTCACTCTTGATAATCCTAACGACCGCATCGTTCTCCAGTTTATCGTCCATCATGGCAAGCATCCTGCTTAACTCGACAACGATGTCGTAAATTTCCGTGCCGACACGCACCGCTGTGTTTTCTCCAACCTGCGTTGCATCTCGTATCAGCTCTGCCATACGGAGCATTTTTTGAATATCCTCGTTCATGTCTTATGTGCTTTTAGTTGCCTATTGCGTGAATGTGTGCCCTTGTTCCTCGCTGTGCCTTCACTTCTCCTTTCGAGGTGAATGCCTTGAGATATTCGAGTGCATCTGATAAATATCTTTCTGCCATGTCCATGATGTCGTTGTATTGCTTGTTGTTCGACAAATCTTGAACATGGTCTGAATAATCGTCTCTGTGGCGCATTCCACCTGCTCGGCTTATAATTGTGCCATCGGCACGAAAAAGCCTCGCATACGTGAAATAAGCGAGTGCTTTGCGTATTCCGCTGGTGTACTTCTGCACCTTGGTTTCTTCTTGGCTGCAATCGCCCTCCTTCTTGGTGGTGTATTCGCCACCGTCCAGGAATACCGCAGGCTGGAAATCGGGCAATACTGAATCACCCCACTCTCCCTGCTCGGTCGCTGCCTTGAACCGCTCATACCCGATGGCTGGTATGATGTTCGCATCTTCGCATTCCCGAATGTATGCGTTCACATCATCCTCATCTAGGTGTGTGCTGGTCGGTCGTGCCAGTTTTTGGAACTGATCAACCGTGATAAGTTGTTTTCTTTGTTCTCCCATAGGCTCAATCAATTAGTCTATCGTGTTGTTCCCTGCCACCTCGCTGCTGATATACTTTAGCGGCTGTAGCTTGGGGTCTAGGTTTTGAATGGCTGGGTCGTGCCAGTTCTTGAAAATCTTCTTGAAGGCTCGCTCGATGAAACGCTGCTCGGTCGTCACTTCGCCTGCATAGTATTCGTAAGCGTCCTGCATAACTTGTCCGCTGAATCCAAGCTTACCAATACGGATGGAGTAGAAGAGTTCTTGATGGAACTGTGCGTAGATGCGCTCGATAACGCTGCTGTCGGTCACGGAAAACTCCTTGTCGAAGTTTTTTGTCGGGAAGGCGACAACCTTCGGTTCGTCTTCCTCGTTCTCCACCTCAACAGCAAGAATCTTCGCTGTGTTCTCGTCCCCTTGGAACTGCAAAAGGTCTTCATCGGAAATCATCTGTCCGCTCTCCACCTCTTCGCCATTCTCATCGAACTTTGGAACGCCCTTTTTGGTTACAAGCATACACGATACGAGGAAGTTATTGCGGACGTTTCTCATCTTGACGTTGCCCAGTCCCTCATCGGTCGAAATCTCTGTGATGGCTGAATCATAGCTGGCTGTAGGATAAACAAACTGTCCGTCTAGGCTCTGCCACAGAACCTGCCCCTTGTAGCTGTCGATGCCGCCAGCGTTCTCAATCTGTTTAAGAACGATGTCGGGGTCGGGGTTGAAGACGTTGATGCGCTCAATAGTCTTCTCGTTTACCATCAACCGCTTTCCGTTCCTCGTTTTCTTCTGCTCCCAGTCTGGATGCAGCAAGACGTGCGCCACGCTCCCCTTGTCGTCCGTCTCTTCAAGGCGGCAATTTTCAAAGGGTACGTGGCTCACGCTCGACACCTGCCCTAGAACGTTGTAGTTTACATGAAGGGCAAAGCCTCCAAAGCGTGCGAGGTCTTGCGCTACGTTCCGGAGCAAATCGTCTGCCGTGTCCCCCTGCTGGTTCATCGCCAACGATGCTAGAATGTCGCTATTAAAGCCGTAGCCCTCAATAAATCGGGCGTAGCGGTTAAGGCACAGCATTGCCGTTCCGCTGGCTTCCGTGATGCGTGCGAGGTTCTGCGGATAAAGATTATCATATCCGTATGCCTGCATCTTGAATCGGCTGACGTAGCCAATATCAACCCTTCGCTTTGGCTTTTTAACTGTCTTAACGTTCATACTGCTTGTGTCGTTTTACTTGTTGTTTTGTTACTCTTCCTTGCCTGCTTTTTCGGCTTGGTCGAGGTCTTTCTTCTTGTCGCTGCCTGCTGCTTTTTCGGCAGGATCTTTCCCGGTGGTATCATCTGCACCGCTGTCGCTGCCTGCTGGCGGCTGCTTGTTCTCGATGAGTTCATCGCTGGGTATCTTTTGGAAGTAGCTTTCCATGTGTGGGTACTTCGTCAGATATTCGTGCGCTACCTTGTCGGTCAGGTTCTCGTTCGTGAAAATCTTACCATGGTAGAAGTCCGGGCAGGAAATGATAAAACCTGCCTTCATTGCGTAATTACATGTTTTTGGCATTGCCTTTTCTTTTTTGAGTTTTAGATAAATTTCGATTAAAGCATCGTGGTAACACTGCTGGCAGGTTGTCGGAACAAAACGCTTGCGTGTTACCTCGAAATATAGAGTTTCTATAACTGCCTTGTCAGTTGCATCAAAGGGACTGTCGAAACGTGCCTTCAACTCCCCGACCTTGGCTGTTGCTTCCTTGTATGTCATAGGCTACGCTGCTGCTTCCGTCAGAAGGCTCTGATACTTGGCTGCTGTTGTCTCGCTGTCGGTGTCAAAGAAGAAGTAAGCTGCCTTTGGTACGCTCTCCTCTTCCAGCGTGATAAGCCAGCCGCCCTCGGTATCGTCTGAGTACTTGTCGTTCTCGCCTGCGCTTGCCTTCAGTGCCTGCGCATATCCGAATACCTGATACTCTGCCTTTCCTTCCGCTCCCTTAGAGAGGTTGCGAAGGATGATAACGAACTTTCCATTCGCCAGTCCGTCAATGATATTGGCGCAAACGTCAGGCGTGTTAGCCAATACCACGACTGCTACGGTGTTCTTCCAGCTGTTGCGATACGTGCCAACGGTCAGCTCGGTCTTGGTTCCAGTGAATGGCTTGCTGCCTTCCTGCCGGATAGCGTATGCTTTCTTGCCAGTCTTCAAAACTAATGTTTTAATTATATTGCCCGCTACAACGGACTTGGTGAAGTCGATGTCGTCTCGGTTGATGATAAGTCCATCGCCCTCCAGTCCCTTTGTTACTTGGTCTTCGCAAGGGATGATGATGTCCTGGGCGATAAGGCTCTCGCAAGTTGTTGCCATATTAATTCGTTTTAAATTGTTATATCCCCAACACCGTTTTGTGGGTGTTGAGGATTGTCAAAATAACTTAATACTAAACTGAAAATTTGGAGCGATTAGTAAGCTGCATGGATCATGTCCTCTTCGAGGAGAGCCGTGCCAATCTTACCAGTAGCATAGAGATAGTTTCTGCGCTCCTTCTGGTCGAACCAGATGTCGAGGTCGCTAATGAGTGCATCGGCATCAGTGCCCACCATAAGGTGCTTAGGGTTACAGAATACCGCACGATGTGGAAGGTTGATTGTATCCTCGCCCTTCTCGTATGCGTTTATCATTCTGTCCCAAATGCCGACACGTGCAATCTTCACTCCGTTGTAGGTCGCTACATCGAAGCCATCGAACACCTTCTCCCACGGCATAATATCGTGGTAGGTCTGCTTGATGTCGTAGGTCAATGCGTCAGCAAGCGAGCGTGTCATGAGCAACACTGCATCGCTATCGTCAATGATACGTGTGTCTACGTCCATCAAGATAGCGTCTACAACTGCTGTAGCTGCACCCTTCTTGCGCAATGCTGAAACCTGCGCTGCTGCCGTAGCCTCACTGTTGGCTGCGATGGTGGTATGGTTCTTTGTCGCTGTGGCTGTAAAGATGCGCTTGAACAGACCGTCACAAACGTTGAACATGCTAACGTCCGACCCTGCTGTCAACTTGCCGCCACCTGCACCTGCCAATGCTGCCGCCTTGTCGCCAAACCAGCCGAAACGCCAAATCATCTGCTGCATGGCTCGCTGGAGTGCATCGGTGTAGATGGTCATGAAGTCGGTGCTGGTAAGGTCTCCAATGGCTGTACCAGTTTTAAGGCTGTATTCTGCGATTGAACCCTTCAATGCTTCGTAGCAAATCTTGATAGGAATCTCCCACTGTCCGAGTTCCCAACGCTTCTGAGAGTTTGCGATACCCTTCTCTTCGTAGGTAGGGTCGCAACCGCCACCTGCCTTACCGACCATTTCCATCTCACCGATAAGTGCGATTGGATCATTGTTCTTGACCTTCATGATGTTCACGAATGAAGAAAAGTCCTCATCTTGATAGAAGGTTTCCTGCACGGCATCCTTGATGCTTGCGAGGTTTTCCGGCTCGAGTTTAAGGTTCTCGAGCTGCTTTTTTGTAAATCCTGCCATTATTTTCTTTGATTTAATGGGTTAATACTTGGTTACTTCTTGCCCTTTTTGTGGAGCTTGGCAAGTCTCTCCTTGATGGCGTTCTTACCTTCCTCGACTGGGTTCACGTTGTCGCCTGCGCCCTTGCCGCTTGGCTGTCGCTGCGCTGGCTGGTAGTGGCTGCTGTAGCCTGCCAACACCTTCTCAGCACCGCCTGCCATCTTCACGGCATTCAGGATGCGCATGTCTTCCTTGCTCTTTGCGAGTTTCTGTGCGCCTGCCAGCTGCGCCTTGGTGTCGTTCAACTGCTGTTTGAGTGCTGCTACCTGCTGCTTCAACTTGGCTACGGTGTCGTTGTCGGTGCTTGATGCGCTGCTGCCTTCACCGCCTTCACCGCCTTCACCGCCCTCATTGTCGGTGTCGTTGTCGGTGTTGTCTGCGGTCTGAATGTCGGTAATTACACCGTCTTCGACAACAATTGTCTTACCGTCCGGCATTTCAAACGTTCCGTCCGGACTTGCCTTGTCGCCAACTTGTGGATCTCCCTCTTCACGCTCTACGGTCAGTGTCTGTCCGTCTGCTGTGTTGAGTTCCATCGCCTTTGGCTCTGCCTTGGCTTGTGGCTCTTCCACCACCTGCTCTGCTTCCTCCAGTGTCTTCACGCCCAACTTGGCGAGAATCTTGTCGAGGAGAGAAGCCTTTACTTCTGTCTTTTTCTCCATTGCTTTTGGATTTTGTTGTTTTGAATTAATAAAATTTTCTATGTTGCGTTTCGATGCGCTTGCGCTGAGTGGTACAATGGTGCTGCTGATAAGACCTAGGCGCAAAGCCTCGCTGGTGTTGATGAAGATGTCCTTATCCATCAGGGTTTGAATCTCTTCCCTATCGCACTCGCACCGCTCTACGTATGCGTCCACCATCTTATCCTGCCACATCTGCATTTCCTCGCCCAGGTTCTTCAAGTCCTTTGCGTTCAGCTGGTCGCCCAACCCCCAGCCAGGAACCCACGGATTGTGCAGCAGGAAGGCAGCGTTCTCGTATGCCTTGCGGTTCTCCTTTGGTGCTGCGAGCATGATGATTGTTGCCATGGATGCTGCCTTGCCCTCAACGGTGCAGGAAATCTTCTTTCCGCTCTGTCGCAGTCGGTCGTAGATTGCCCAGCCTTCAACCACAGAGCCGCCATTGCAGAAGATGCGCATATCGATTGAATCATCGTCTTTCGGTATGCTTGCCGCAAAAGCATCTATATCCTGAAAACATACGCAATCGCCTCCCCACCATTGATACCAGAACTTGTTGTCTTGGCTGTCGATGTCGTTGTATATTCTGAGTTTTGCCATTGAATCGTGATTTTTAAGTTTTAAAAACGCTGCAAAGATACGATATTTTCCGATATGTTTATCTCGTAAGCAGTTAATTTTTCTAAACAAGCCAAAATTTTGCGCTCTAAGCGGCTTTTATCACCTTGGGTGTGTAACTTTACCACCTTCAAGCGAAAACCGCTCAGAACGCAAATCTTAAAGAAATAACTACACTTTAAATCCTGCCGATATTCTCTATCGTCTGCACTCTACGCTGGGTTCGGTTTATCTCCTCCACGCTCACTACTGGCTGGGGAGCCATCTGATACCCTCTTGCTACAGCTGCCGCCAGCATATCCATGCCGATGTTGCTGCCTCCGTTGTTTACTACGATAGGCACGCCACCGCCTAGCTGGTTGAATGCGGATAATATAGGGCTGAACATCGATGTCGCCTTGGCGGTCATTACGCTCTCGCCATTGGAAAGCCTTGCCGGGATGCTGTCGCTCGTTCCAGTGCCCGAGCCTTGGACGTAGCCACCAGTGGAGAAGCCCTTGACTGCTGCCTTGGCTGCTGCAAACGCTGCCTTGATTAAAACAAGCTTGGCTGCTGCACTTGCAACTCCTGCCCATCCACCCTCTGCAATGCTAGTTGCAAGAATTTGCACATAAGTCGCAGTCATCTGCTTCTCTATCGCATCTAGGTAGGTTGTCAGCATGGTTTTGAGGAAATTATGGAAAGTCAGATCCTGGCTCTCGAAAAACGAAGATAAACCATCACCGATTGCCCCGATATAATCGGCTATCATTTGGTTCTGCTCTTGAAGTTTCTGTTGCTTGTTTTTGTTTTCGTCAGCTTGCAACTGCAAAGTCGTATCGTGTAGTTCCTGCTGTAGCTGCTTCTGCGCTTCAACATTCTCTTGTGTCGTTGCTAGCTTCTGCTCTAGGAAAGCCTTGTATCTCTCCAGCTTGGCTGTATCGTCTTCCTCTCCAGTGCCACCGTTCATGATGTCCGCATCCTTGCGAGCCTTCTCTGCGTCCTCGAACTCCTTGTTGAGTTCGTCCACAATCTCCTTTGCTTGGTTCTTCAAGTCCGCTTTCGCCTTAATCATGATGTCGAGTAGCTTAGCCTGCATTTCTTGCGCCTTTTCCGCTCCTATCTCACCAGCCGCCACGTATGCGTCAATGCTCCTCGCTACCATGTTCTTCTCGAGCTGTTCGAGGTCGTTGTTGTAGTCTCGCTCGTTGTCGTACATGCCTGCAAGGTATCGCTTCTTTGCGTCCATTACTTGCTCGTTGTACTGGAACTGGATAAGTGCAATCTGTGCCTGCAATTCTTTCTCCTGCTTCTTCCTGCGCTCTGCTTCTGCCTTGGCTTCCGCTTCTTCCTTGGCTCTCTGTGCCTTGGTCTTGGTGGTGTTGCCCTTGGCTGCTGCTGGTGTCGTTCCCTTGTTTCCGTTTGCTGGCTCGCTGCTGGTCGCTCCACCGTCTAGGTTGGCTAATTTCAGGTGGTTCAATCTTCCGTTCACGGTGTTCTCGAATCCGTCAGCGAATGAGTTTCCTATCTCGATACCAGCATTCTTGATGTCATGCCATGCTTCCTTGATTGTGCCGGATATATCGAACATTTCTTTGAATCCCTTCTGTGCCTTGGATAGGTCGAATGTAACAATACCTTCGAGAATATCAAGCATGCCCTTGGCTGCAAAGCCCATCCTTTTGAATGCGTCTATTCCGAGATTGCATACGAGTTTGATAGCGTTCCACATCAAGCGGAAACTTGTGCCGAGTGCATTGATTATCCCTCGAAGAAGAAGGCTCTCATTGTACCAGTCGATGAAGTAGTTGATGGTGTTGAACAAGCCTTTCATTATCTGTATGAGAATCTTTGTGCCGAACATCTTGCCCTTCTCGATCATCTCCTCGAATCCGTGCTGGCTCATATCGAACATTGACGAAAGGTAGCTGTTCAGTTCCTTGTGCAGTTTGATGTTCTCCAGCTGCGTCTCTCCCCACTCTCCGGTCTGCTTCTTCACTTCTTCGATGTCTGTTGTCATCGTGTCTAGCTGCTCGATGAGCTGTATACCAGCAGCCGCTCCCTGCTTGCCGAAGACGTTTTTCAGAATGTCGCCCACCTGCTGGCTGTCCGCTCCGAAGTCCTTCATCTTCGATGCCACCAGCTGGATGATGTCGAAGGTGTTCTTCGTGCCGTTGGCTAGGTCTTGCTGCACCTGCTTGCTAGATATACCGATAGCGTCAAGGCTGGAAGCCGTGCCGCTGCTCATCTCACGGATTTTCTTGCTTGCCATCGTGATAATGTCTAGACCCTTGTCGCTAAAGATGCCGCTTCTGGTCTGCTGCAATATCGCCACAAGCTGGTCTGCACCGATACCTGCATCGTGGAAGGTAGGCGCATATTGCTGTATCTTGTTGAGCATATCGCCCGATAGGTCTGCACCGCTTGCAAAGCCATCGTTGATAACTTTCATCGCTTCCTCTCCCGATAGGTGATAGTTAGCCATGAGATTGTCAGCTGTGGCGAGCACGTCATTGAAATCCTTTCCCATCGAATCTGCTGTGGCTGCGATGCTGTTCCTCATCGTCTCCAAAGCTTCCCCGGTGTAGCCAGTGAATTCCTTTGTCAGTCGTGTGGCTTCCATCAATCCCTTGTTGTAGTCATAGAACCACTTGAATGTCATACCAACACCGACAACGCCAGCGAGTGCAGCAAAATATGGATTCATAACCAAGCCGATTGCGGTCTTACCGAACGCCTTCAGCTTGTCTGTCAGTCCATCCATATTCTGCGCCAGTTTGATGATGTTGCTAACCTCGGTATCATTGACAATATCCATACCAAAGAACTCCGTCCCCTGCAGGTCATCTGCTGCTTGCATCATCGAGTTGTAGTAATTGCCAACGTTGCGATAATATCGTTGCGTCTCCTCCTCAGCCAACTTCAACTTGTCAGTTATCTCGTTGATATGCTGGGCTAGGGCTTGCCCCTTCGCTCCCTCACGTTCTGCCTTCGCCATTTCGTCATACTTCTTGGTGGCATTGGATAGCTGGGCACGCAGCTGCTTCAAGCTGCCCTCCTGCTCGTTCTCTGTGCGCACGTTGTTCTGGATCTCCTTCTGCAAGGCTCGCACGTTGTACTGGTACTCTTTGATGGTTGCGTTGATGGCTTCCGTCTGCACCTTCATTTCGTTTGTCGTGATGGTCTTGTCTTTTTCCTGCTGCTGCAAGTCCTTGATGCTTGCCTTTAGCTGGTCTATCTTTTCCTTGTATCTTATGATGCCATAGATTGCATCCTCGTACTTGACCTTGATGTCAAGAATCTGCTGTTTGTCTTCACTTACCATAGTTCTTTCTTTTTAGTTGTTCAACTCTATCATTGTAACCTCGCAATATCCACTGCTTGTGGTCTTGATTTCGAGAACCGCAAAATAGGCTCCATACTGGGCAAGGTACACTGGCTTCGTTTCGTCAAAATCCAGAATATCCAAGTCCAACAGATTGAGCCGCTCTGTGATTACGTGCGCCTTGGAGATGCTTGCTGCAAGCTGCTTGTACTTCGTATCGAAGATGTTCTGAAGATCAATATCGAATCGCAGTGCCGCTTGCTCCTTATCATCCCTAAGCGTCATTATTCGCTCCTTGCATCCCTTATACTCTCCACCATTCTTCATGCCGAAAGAATCCAGTGTTCTTATCGGTATGCGGTTGTCATCGCTGGCTGCAAAAGGTAGCGTCCACGTGTCCTGCTCGTAGTCCAAAGTTGGGTTGCTGATTGCGAGGTCTGCATCATAGTCTCCAGTTGTCTCTTCGTCTTCCTTCCACTTATAGCGGTTGTGCTGCATGTAGTCAGAAACTGAATACTCGCTTTTCCGTGGTGCACCTTGGCGGTCATACGGAATGAGTTTTCCGCTCCAGTCGTAGGCGTTCGCCTTGTTTGCCCAAACTCTGGTAAACATGATAAACTGCACTTGCGTGCTGTTGGTCAGTTGCCTAGGGAACGAGCCAGTTATCAAAGCTAGAAACTTAATGAAGTTTGTTACCTCGATTTCAGGTAGATTTATGCCGATAGGGAAACTTCCCCCAATCGGCACGCTATCTCCAATCTTGACTCTCGCTGTGATTTTGCCGCTGTAAACGGATGGTGGGTTAGTTTCGCCCGCATCCGGTCCGTGCATGATAGTCTCAAACGTCAGTACATCGTCCTTCTTTAGCGATATTGTGTTCGTTCCTGCCGAAAGTAAATAAAGATAGCCATCGATAGCATATCTGCGTAGTACGACCGGTAACTTCATCTGCCCATCCTCGTATTTCAAATCTCCGAACTCGTATTCCTGCGTGGATGCCTCACCTCCAGTAGTGCTTGGCGTTGTCACGGTCATTTTCACGCCCATAGGCACCTGAATCTCCGCTGCGTCTTCAAACTGATGTCTGACGTAGTATTGCACTTGCACATCAAAGGTCAGTTCGCAATCCTTCGTTATCGTCAGTTTCTGTACATCGCTGCCAGTGCTTGGTGTGACTGACGTCAATGAGTTGTTGACGGAAAAGGAAAGTGCTCCCAGTCCGTCACGGCTCTTAACGTCTGCGGTCAGATTACCGATGATTGTCTTGTCGTCTGCCTTATTGTTGATTATAGGCACAACGAGGTTGTTCAACATCTTCTTTGCTTCATCATCCTGCCAAACGAAAGATACGCCCGACTTCCTCGCTATCCTTGACAATAGCCAGTTTACGGTCACACATGGCTGCAAGAATTTTGGGGACGTTTTATATTCATCCACCGCCACATCATCGCCTACGAAATCCTCCTTATTATCGCCATCTATCATTTCGTGCATAGGTGTCAGCCCGGTAACTGATAGCGACAGAGTGCTGTAATATTCCGCAGGTGCATTCACTACGAGGTATGCAGCTCTAGCCTCTCCTCTGATGGTGTATACTTCCAGCGTCTCATCTTCTCCGCTCACGGATATAACCCGCATGTACTTATCCAGTACTGCATAGCTTCTGTAATCGCCCTTTCCTTGCGCTTGCACATTTGCCGTTGATGATGGCAAGAAAGGGATAAGAGCACAAATCGTGTCCGATGCGCTCTCTATCTTTCCGCTGATGTATTTCCCTACCTCTGTGCCAGTTCTGATGCGTCCACGGCTAGGCGAGTATTGTGTCGTGGTGTACTTGTTTTTCTGCACCAGATTAATACCAAAGTTATCTTTGCTTTCAATTCGGTATGGATTGTAATAAGCAAAGAATATCCCATTGCTCACGGCTTCCTCCCTGGTGTTTGGAGTGTTGTACTTTTCAAAAAGCACTCTGTCTGTCACTCCCAGTTCGTTCAGTTTCATTCCGCTCTCTAGTAGCTTCGTGAACGCTGGCATTATACCCCAATAGATTGAGACCTCAACATTTTCCTCGATGCTCAGAACGTTCAAGCGTCCGTCCTTGATAATTTCCACACCACCACGGAAATAACTGCACTTATGGAAAATATAGGGGTATCTGCTGCCGCTCTTCGGTCTATCCGCTTGCTGCAAAACTGAAAGGTTGTGCACCGTCCGTGGCAACTGGATGGTGTACGTGTAGTTCGAGGTCATTTTCGTGACGTCACGAAAAAGGTTGCTCTTGATGTCGAGCACCACATCGGTGTTCTCCGGCAAGTCCATCAAAACACCGTCAATGTAAAGTTGCTGGTCTATCATAGTCTCTGAACGTTAATGTTGTTAATAATCATTTCGCACACGAAATCCTGCAAGCAAGCTGTGCTCTTCGTGTAGCTTCCTGCCTTGATTGTTACGCTCATCCACATGTCTTCCTCTTGCGTCCAGTCTCCCCCTAGGTACATGTCAACGACTGGGCTGCTGGCTAGATCTTGTAGCATATCGAACGTATCACTGTCAACCAACGGAGCACAAAGTTTGATTGAATCCGTACGCTCGTATCCCTGCCTTCTTCCATTATCGCCATAGTAGCCGTATAGATAATCGGCTAAATTGTTGCGTATGAAACTCAGGTCGCTGGCTATCTCCCTCGTTTCCTCCCCAGCCGCAAAGAGCCAATAGCGGATGAATCCGTGCCGGTCAATCCAACGCAGATAGATACCACTCTCAGCATCGTCTCTGTCGATGCGTAACAATAGTGACTGCTTACCTCCGGTGGTTAATCTGAAAGTAAGGTCGAAAGTATTGTCAAACGTTCCATGCTGAATCTCTCCATCATAATCGTATATGTTCCAGTATTTTGCACCACTAGGCAATATGCCTGCGTAGAAGTCCATCATACCGTAAGTCGGAATCTCCAGTAGCTTATTGGGTGCTCCCTCGTAACCGATTAGTAGTTTGGTGTTCAACTTGCTTAAGTATATGCCAAAGGTGAACGGATAATGAGTAAACCATGTAATACGTTTGTAGCCGTTCCAGGTCTCCCCATACTTTGGTGCGCCCCAAACCATGTTCGTGGTGAAGTCGATGCTCGCAAGCTGTTCGTCTCTGTCATCGTATGCGTTGACCTCGATGCCCACTAGAAGGTTTAGAACGCTGGAATCATAGTTTATTGTCCAATCATAGGCTGCATTGATACGTCCGTCAAAAAGAGCTTGCACGTATGTCTTGAAGTCTGTTATGCACTCACCGTTGAACGCCTCGACATTGTAGGCTCGTTCCTTGTTGCCACATCTGATTATTACCTCAATCCACGAAAGGTTACTTCCACTTGCTTTGATAATGCAAGGCAAAAATGCAAAGTATACTTCATCGGGGTAGAAAAAAGAATATCCGTTGTTCACTGTCTGTCTCATACCGTCTCATTGTTTAGTTTGATACTTCCCACCGACTGGTGGATTAAGAATATAAGTCGCTGTCCGAGCCGTTTCATTGTGTCGGGCACAACGTTGCTGTATACGTCAGCCCTGCCGCCAGTCCGGTGCAGTTTAGAACCCTTGTTTGCGATGGTGTGGGCGATGGCTCCTGCCATGCTCATGTCGCCACGCTCTTGTGGAGTGTACTTGTGTGCCCGGTCGGTCTTGTAGGGTATAGGTCTACCGTGCAGTCCCTTGTCCTTCATCCATTGCCGGATGATGCCAGCAAAGCCGTAGGGTATCTTGCCTGACCTTCGTCCGGTTTCGAGAACCCCGAATGGCTTGTGCCCCCAGAGGATGGTTTCTTCCTCGCTGGGCTGCTCCACCTTTAGGCTCGCTATCGTTCGCCCTGATGCGTTCTGTCCGTTGATGCGGATATGGTTGATGATAAGCTGCCGTGCTCTCTCCACTTCCTCCCTCATTATCATCGATGCCGCCTTGGGGTCGAATTGTATTCCTCCCTTGCTCATACCTCACACCCTCCTATGCTCTGTGTCAGTTGCAGGGAGTACATTACGCCCGACACGATCGTGCTCAAACGTTCGATGATAGTCTCGTAATACTGCTGCCCCTCCAATGGTTCGAACTGGTGCGACTGGTTGATGGCTCGTATCATCCTCGCCCCTGCCACCTTCATGCGGTCGATGCACTCTCCGTTGTCTTCTCCTTCTGCTCCCCTTGGTACGGTGTCGAGATAAGCCAGGGCAACGTTCACGGTGTCGTATACTCTGCCGTTGCGTATCTCTGTCGTGCCGCTGGCTGGGATGATGCACACGATAGCCGGGTAGCTTAGTTTCTCCAGCTTGGTGTCCGCTGTGTCCCAGTCCTCAAAAAGGTAGGTGTAGTCTGGTAGCGTGTCTGCTGCCAGCTGCTTTAATGTTTCTCTTATTGTTGCCATAATTATCTAGATTTACGTTTCATTTCCTCTGCCTGCAACTTCTGCAGGTTCCTCTCGTACACGCTTCTCTTGTTGTCCATCTCCATGCACTTGTAGATGCGAAGCCATGGGGTCTTCAATACTTGGTCGTGGTCGCTGATGCCCATCCTTACCGCATACCAGTCCAGCATGCCGAACAGTCCGAACCGCAGGGTATCGATGCCTGCCTCCTTCTCCAGTCTCGTTGGCTTCGCTGTGTCTGTGCTCTCGAAAAGTTTATTGATGCGCTCGACCTCTGCTGTTACCCATCCGATGAGCATAACGACATCAACCGCCCTAGCCTGCTCCACTTCCTTGTGGCTCAGACCGAGGACGGTTGTCACTATCTGATACAGACTTTCTTCGCTGTCCGGCAGCTGGGAAAGGTCTATGAGTTGCCCGATGGAAAGTCCGTTGAGATTGTCGGGAACTTGCTTTCCTCCGACAAACGCTGGTCGTGGCTGCTTGCCGATTTTGTAGCTGGTGTGCCTTGCCACTGCCAGCCAGTACTTGAATGTAGTGTTATTATCCATACGCTTTATATTCTTGTTGTTATCTTTGCCTTAATACGTGCGCCCTAGCCGTTCCGTGGCTCGCTACGGATAACTTCTTCAAGGCTACGTATCGTATTGCGTCTATTCCGTGATTGAATGCGTCTATAGGCTGGTTCGTGGTCTCTCCATCCCTTGACTTCTTCCACTTGTATTGCTGCATGTTCCCGATGATACCGTGGCTGCGTCTTGTTATGTTGATGCGAAAACGCTTCAAGATGTCGATGCCGTTGTTGATACTGTCCGCTCCCTTGGTGCTGCCGATTATCCACAGCCCCCGGTTGTGTATCTCCTGAATGCTCTTAGGCTCTGCCGAATCCGCAATGATAAGGTCTCGTTTCGTCCGTCCTTGTTCTTTGCATCGCTCTGCGATGTCATCGTTCGTCATTCCGGGCTGGTAGATTTCTTCGTCCACCCATAACTCTCCGTGCGCCAATATAACGTGCTCCAGCGCAGTTGGGTCGTTGGTGAATCCGAAGTCCATACCCCTGCACTCCATCTTCCACTCCTCACGTGGTGGCAGCTTGTCAACGATGCCCCAGTTGGTGAAGATAAGCCCGGTTATCTTTCCGGTCAATCCTCTTGCATAAACTCGCCACAGTTCGGGGTCGTCAATCTCTTCAATTTTCTTGTGTTCCTGCTCAGTCAGGAATCGGTTGTTTCGGTGGTCGCTCAGGATTAATCTGCAATCATCCCTGCCGATGATGTTGTTGTGCACCCAAAACCTTGCACTTGGGTTGTAGTCGATGAATACCTGCTTACGTGTTCGGATGGCCAGCTGCCAAAATACTTCGTATGGCACACCGTTCGCCTCGTTCACGAACAGATAGTCTCGCTTTCCGTTCTTCGCATCCTGCGCATCTTGGTAACTCTTGAACTCGATGATGGAGCCGTTCTTTCCTCTGTAGCTGCTGTCGCTCTTGTTATTCTTGAACCAGTCCAGCAACTCTGCCCTTGAGTGCAGGATGGTGTCGAGGTCTCGCATGGCTCCCACTTTCAAGTTCGGGAGGTCTTGACCGCACACCGTGATAATTGCCATCGGATGCTCAAAAGAAAGCACTATAAGACGCTGCATGATGGTGTATGTCTTCCCCGAGGACGTGCCGCCCTGGTTCACAAGGAATCTCGGCTTCACGTCCGCATTCGGGTCATACAGTTCACCAATAACGTCAAATAGTGCCATACTTTCAAACAATAAAACTTAAAACAAAATTATGGTAAAAAATTATTCTTTATCCAATCCTTCTCGCTCGATTACTTCCTGCTCGCTGGATGCGCACTGGTGTCCCGAGTTGATGTATCGTACATCGATGCCGCCTTGGAAGCCTGCGTTCAGGTCGAGCACGACCTTATCCAGTCCGAGCAGCTTGCAAATCTGCGTCTCTGCCTTTAGGATGATGTCTAGATAGCGTGGGTCTCCTAGACCTCGCTTCTCAGCATCGAACATTATCGCCTTGACGGTATCCATCGTTACCAACCCAGTGTCTGGATCCTTGTTAGGCAGTCCGACTTGTGTCTGTGTCTTGCTGTTATAGTCCGCTTTGGATTTCTCCCATGCGTCCCAGGCTTCACGTATCACCAGTTTCAACCTTGCCACCTCGCTTGTTATCTTTTCGTCCGTGTCGGTCAGTCTCTCTTCCCTCCACTCCTTCAATAACCGCTGAATGTCGCAGTGCGCTTGATTGTATTTCGGTCTGTCGAGCCGCTTGCGAACCTCTGCCGTGATTTCTCGCTCCGTCCATCCCTTGCGGTATAGGGGTGCGATAATCTGCAGGCGGTTCTCGATGTCGATTTTCTGCGCTCGATGTTTGTTGTTATTACCTTGTGGCATACGATTCTTGATTTAAAATTTTGCTCCGTTGTACTTGTATACGATGTTTCCCTCGCTGTCTCGTTCGTCAGCTGGCAACATTGCCCCTTCGAACATCTTGTATGGCGAGTGCGCTGCCTGCGGATTGTTCCAGCACCACTTCATGTAGTCGGCTGCGCTCATCGTGTAATACTTCGAGTACTTCTCTCTTGTTCCCAGGTTCATCGCCTTCTCCAGTCTCGCCCTCAAAAGGTTCTCTGCATCCAGCTTGATGTCGCTCCACCTCACGTATCCCTTGCGCTTGCAAATGTTCAGTGCTTCGCACATCTGCCCCCTGCTGTAGTTCCACGTTGGCGGCAATCCGCAACAACTTCCGTTGTGGCAAAGTTCCTTGAAGTGTGCGTCCGATACATAAAAGCGCATTCCCAGCTGGTCGCACAGTTCCTTCATGTTCCTGAAGAACGGTTCTTTGACCTTGCGGTTCAGTCTCAGATAGCCGGACTGTACGCTGTACTTCTTGTAGAATGCGAGAATGTCGAAACCTGCCATCTTGCTGATGGTAGGCAACAATTCCCTCAATGTCGGGCTTCTCGTTTCCAGGCAGAAGAATTCGGTGCTCAAAGCTGTAGCCCCTCTGTTGAATGCTTCCTTGATAAGGTCGAGGTACGTTGGCGTGCTCACTCCGATGATGAAGGGTCTCAGTCTCAGCGTTGCACCTCCTGCTCCTGCATTGGCGATGCGCTCGATGGCTTCCAGTCTTGCTTGTGGGCTTTCCACCCCTCGCTCTATTACTCTAGCCTTCTCTGCATCGCTGGTGATGATTGAGAACTTGAAGTTCCAGTTCTTCTGCCCTCTGATCAAGTCCATGTATCGCTCATCCTTGGTGAACCATGCTCCCTTGGTCGAGAAGCAAAGCGGATAGTCTATATCCTTGAAGAAGCGCAAAAGTTCCAGTGTCGTTCCGTACTTACGTTCGAAGTTGTCGAACTGGTCGCTCATGCTTCCCCACTGCATAACCTTGCGAGCCTTGATGTATGGCGCAAAGTCTCCACCGTGCTTGTCTGGGTCAACGAACATTCGTTTGATGCGCTCAACGCTCACATCCTTAACCTCCTTGTGCAGGTATTCCTTCTTCTTGCTGCCAATACCTCGCTGGTTCTGAGCAAAGCAATACATACAGCCAAAGCTGCAATTATTGTAAGTGTCAAAAGCCATTGGCATTGAGCGGTCGGGAAACTCGTATGTTATTCTTGGCGTGTTGCCATAATGTTCTGCCATATCCTCATGAATTTATTTTGTTGATGATAAAGTCTGCGATTTGGTCTGCTGTCTGCTTCGTGGTGTCTATCGCTACAACGTCACACCCCGCAGTTTGCCATTTCTTTGCCGAGTGTGCCGATTCTCGCTGTCCCCGGATAATATCCTTGCTCAACGTTCCGTTCGACCGTTCTGCGAGCCTTTTTTTGATTTCTTCCAGTGGTGCGTATAAGAAGATTACAATCTGTCTGTCCGCATTGAACATTGCGTGCGTCAAGTTCGGACCCCAGCATTTAAGTCTCATCCCTTCGCAAATGATGCAGTCGGTGCTCTCCAGTGCCTTCTTCACGATGTCACGAAGTATGGTCGTACCGTTCAGATTGTCAACACCTCCGTACTTAACATCGTATCGCCCTGCAAATGCAACTCCATCCTTGGTGCTGCTTATTCCGTTCGAATAGCTTTCGATTCCACCAAAGCTTTCTATCAGCTTTCGGGCAACGGTGCTCTTTCCGCTGGCGTTGGTTCCAATGATAAAAACACAAGTCTTTCTCATATTCGAGTTATTTTTGTTAAATTTCGCCTCTGCCGGATTGAATTGTTCAGAGCGGATAGTTTATCCATTTCAAACGTTTCTCCGACTTAAACGCTAAATTTCCGACTATTCGGTTTTTTCTTTGAGTTCGTCCACATCAAAGTTGCGCTTCTCGATTGCGTCAAGTCCCAGCATATCTGCCACGGCTTGTGCGTCCTCGCTGCGGTAAACGATGATGATGCGCTGTTCTTCGTCCTCTGCTGGTTCGTAGGTCGTGGCTTCCTGCTGGATTTCCCAGGGGTTCAATCCCCATCGCTGCATATCGTCAACGTCAAATGCTCCCTTTAGCTTCTCTTCATCCCAGCTGCCAAAATAGACGTTATCCTTGATGATGAACTCGTCCGTCTCTTCATCGGATAGGCTGTCAGCAATAACGACCTCGACCTTTGGTTCTGCCTTCCACTTCTCCCAGTGGCTGCAAAGCTGCTGCTTCTCTCCATCGGTCAGTTTCACGGCAACGGTCTCTATTGCACTCTTGATAGCTTCGTCTTCCATCTGCTCGATGTTTAGCAGGGCACGGAAGCGCATGTTTCCTCCGAGGATAACCCGGTTCTCATTACAGACGATTGGTCTCATCTGCAACATCTTCGGAAACGTCAGAATACTCTCAACGAGTTTCTGCATCTGCTGTGGCTCAATGCTGCGTGGGTTGTCTTGGTTCTCCACCAGGTCGTGCAGGTTGATGTTCTCGATTTTATTCTTCTCCATTGTCTTCCTCCTTTCCTTCTTGTCTTGGTTTCAGTTCATCAAAGTTCCAGACGATGCGGTCGATATGATCAACTCCCAGCAACTTGGCAAGGAATGGCTCATCGGCTGGCTTGTAGTGAATGATTACGTTCTCACGTGGCAAAACTCCATCGCCCATTATCGTAGGCAAGTCGTCAGGAGTTAAGTCTTGCCCTTCGATTTCAGAAGGTAGTTCCCCTGCGAATGGGTCGCCCTCTTGGTCGTCCTTGTCTTTCTTCTTGCACTTGCTGGTGCTGCTTGCTTCCACTGGTGCTGGGTTCCAGACTGGCATACCCCAGTTCTGAAGCTGTGCGCTGTCCCATCGGTTCGCAAGGTCGTTGAAGTCCCAGTTACCGAAGGATAGGTTGTCTTTAATCATAAACTCCTGCTTTTGTGCTTCTGTCAAGTCTGATGCGCTCACCACGGTAACTGTTGGCTGCTGCTGCCATCCCTGCCAATACTCCATCAATGCGGATTGCTCCTCATCGGAAAGACGCTGCTCTGCATCCAGCTTTACTTGAATGCTTGCTTCGTCCATCGTGACAATGTGCTGCAAGGCTTTCAGTCTCATATTGCCACCCAATGCGTGGAAGGTCTCATCAACAACAATCGGGCGCAGGGTCAACATTCTTGGGAACACGATGATGCTCTGCACAAGCTTCTGAAAGTTCGCTTGACTTATCTCTCTAGGGTTCGCCTCATTCTCGCTGACCCTCGATAGTGCGATTTCTTCTGTTTTCATTTTCTTCTTGTTTTAAGTTCTAAATTTGTGCTTATCTGATAAACACTGGCGCAAAGATACTACTTTTTTGCTTTAATTGTTTGTTCTTTGCACACTTTTAACTTTTTCCAACACTTCGCTTTTATTTTATCCATCAAAGGCTCTGATGGTCTTCTGCAGCGTTGTCTGTGGTTTCTGCGGCTTCACTCTGACCGGGTATCCTGCACAGACCCATGCGAGGAGAAGTGCGTCTCTCTGGTCTTGGTTCATTCTCGGCATTTTCTCTCCTGCGCTTACAAAATAAACAATTTCGTCCTGCGTGATTTTTCCGTCCTTGCCTTTCCAGCACTTCTTTAATGGCTTGATAATTTCGCAGGGGATATTGTAGTGTTTGCAGCACTCGACAATCAAGATTCCGGTCTGATGGTTCATTCCGGTAGAGCGTCCGATTGCTGCTGCCTTGACTGCTGTCATGAACCGATTAAGCACATGCCAGTTGCTTTTGTTGAGCCAGCCGCCTTCAATAACGACCTTAATCTTTTTGCAACTCTCGTTCATTGCCTTCAAGTAGTCAATCAAGGCTGGGAAGTTCATTTTATAGGCGAGAAACTTCTTGTCGTCAAATACTGCACCGACACCGCTTTCTTGGTTGTCGGGGTCGATTCCAATTATAACTGTTCCTTTTTCCATTTTCTTTAAAGTACTTTATTTTGTTCAAATTTCACGCATAAGCGTTTATTTTGTTTTGCTGGTGTAGTTTATTACTCAACACCCTTTACGTGCGCATATACGTGCGCACATGCGTTATTATCCCTATCTTTCCCCCTACCCCCTTTCTTTCCCTTCTTTTTGGACGATAGAGAAAGCTGGCAGGGATTCCGGAAGTTGTGCCTGCGCTTGCAAAATAAATGAATAACAAAATGTATATGTTGCAGGGTTCTTCCTTCTTCCACCGCCAGCCGAATGAATAAAAGCATAATTTCTAACGATTTCTTTTTCTTACTTCTTCATGTACCACCTCGCTTTCTTTGTTTGTACGTCAGACTTCGGGAGATGCGTTTCCGGCTCTCATATCGTAATTCCAAGATGTTATAAGTGTTTATTTGTTTTGATAGAAGAGCCTATCTCCTTCTGTCCTCGCTGGTTAATAACTCTATTATTGAACTCACGACCGATTATTCTTTTTGTTTTCTAGCAGCCATGCCAGATGCGCTGCCTGCTGCGGATTCTTGAACATAGAAAGAGCCTTCTCTACGTCCGGCTTCTTCCTCTCACGCATCGCTCTGTCGGCTACCCGGTTCTTCGTACCGTAGTTCCGGTAGTGCTTACTCCAGTACTCCTTTTGATACGCCCGGTATTTTTCCCGGTTTCTCTTTCGCCACTCTTTCGTGGCTCTGAGGATCTGTTCCCGGTGCTCCTGGTAGTACGTTCTGTTCTTCTCCCTTGTTGCGAAATTGCTCATTGCATTCAAGTATTACCTGATGTTCTACATATTGCTTGCGTGCCGGGCAGTATATGCCATTTAAGCAGTTTCGCCCGGAATCGCAAGCCTTGCATAATTCACTCGCCATACGTCCACTAGAATGGGTCTGACGTGAAGGTGAGGTGCTCATTGCCCTCGAATGGGATGCAGCAGGAGAATCCCGATGTCTTTCCGCTGTGGATAGACAAGGCTTCATATCTAAAATTCGCTCCCTCTCCACGGTCACGAACAAATAACGCTGGAATCCACTCGTTTTCTTCTTCATCCCTTACCAGCACCTTGTCAAAGGTCTTGAAGGCTGGCTGCTCCTTCCCATTCTTCCAGATGTCGTAATGTTTGTTGAACAATTCAACTTCGAGTTCTGTTGCTTCTCTCAGTACCTCATGCAAACTGATATCCAGGTCAAAGGCTTGGTCGGTCACGAACTTCTCGTTCTCGATTTCGTACTGGTTGCCGAATGTCAGCGTGTCCTCGCTCTCGTTCTTGCCGATGAGCTTGCCAATTACCATTACCTTGCCATCCTCATCTTCCTCATCGAAAACATAAAGTTTGCCAATTTCAAATGCTGGCTTCTTCTCAATCTCCAGGGTCTCGATGTTCAGTTTGCCACCAAGTTGCTCTTCAACGGTCTTGATATATCCGGCTGGATCATCGCTCTTGACCCAATCGGATGTCCGGAAGCTCGTAGGGCTATTCCAGATTTCTCCTTTCTGCAAGATGTACAATCCGTTAAAGTCCAACTTCGTCATTTCATCCTTGTAACTTTCGAATATGCAAGTGCCTTTGCAGTTGTTTTCTCCCTTGTATTCCAGCACGTCTCCCTTCTTGAAGAACTTGCTCCAGTCTCTCATTTCTTTCGAAGGGAAGAGCAGAATTTCTCCTTCTTTATAGATTTTTCCGTTCTTGTCGAAAAAGTGTTCTCTTCCAGCTTCGTCCTCAGTCCAGATTGCTTTCGCACTGTCCTTGTCGTTTGCCATTCCACTGTGCCACACTCTTCCACATTTTGGCGTGTACAACTCTGTACCGTACTCTTCATTTTTGAGTATCTCGTAAATATCAATATCTTTCTGTTCCATTGTCTGAATGTTTTTTATTGTTGTTTATAACTTCACTCGTCCGAGTTTAAAATAAAGTTCCAGCAGTTCCTTGGTATCGAGCCAGAAATCGGTGTTGTCAACGTATACGTGATGTCGGTGTTCGTCCGTGATGATTTCTATCTTTTTCATATTTTTTTATTTAAAAAGTTCCTGCTGTGGATGAATGATGTCTGCCCGCTTCTTCTTAGCCGCCCAGAGAAGGAGGTTGGTGTTCTTGGTTCCAGCATTCTTCTCGAGGTCTCTGATGATGCAGGTCAGGGCATCGTGCTCCGCTTCCTTCTCATTACCGTAGAAGATGCTGAGAGTGTCGTATCTGCTCGGGTAGGCTACCGGGCTGTCGTACCCATGCTTCCCTTTTTGAATGCTGTAGCCCCATATCCAGCCGAACTGTGTATTGGCGGTCATTACCTTCCATCCCCAGTTGTCTGCACCCTCTGCGGCATACTCGATTACGTGCGGATTGATGCACTCATCCTTGATATTGAACTGGAAGCCTTCGTGCTCTGCAACTGGCTTCTTGATGTCGTAGCTGTTTTCGGTCAGCCATTTAAACCAATCGTCCGAGGTCTTGAAGACAAGCCCTGCGGCTCTGCATTCGTGAAAAAATAACTCATTCATGGCTATTCCTCCGTTTTTTGTTCATCCGTAATCAACTTGCGCAATCGAGATATAACCTTACTTGCGTTCTCATCATGCACCCCTTCGTAAAGTCCAAGATGCATCATAATGATGTTTAGCGCAGGGTCATCTATTTCAACAGCCCTTTCTGCAAGTATTTCAAGAACACGTGCCATAATCGTAAAAGTCACAGGATAAGGAGTACTTTTTGAACACTCTGCTATCTCTTTCAATAGCCTTGGCATATCAACCTTAAACACCATGTCGTTCATAACATAGTCCTGAACTTTCTTACTTTTGATTTTCTTCATAGCTATCCCTCCTTGATGTACTCAGCAAGTGCTTCACGCTGCTCAGATGTCAGTGCGTCTGCGATGCGCTCGGCAATCTCTTTTTGGTCTGAACTGCTCATTCTCTCGAAGGTGTCGGTAATGATGTCGGCAGCAGTATCGTCTTCGAGATACCACATATTATCCTTTATCACGTCCGCTCTTTCTTCTTCGCCTGGTAAGTTCCTGAACATGTCAACCAAAAATTCCTCTTGGTCTTTATCCGATAAATTGTTGAACATATCCTCGAGGTCGATGTCAATGCTCTGATTATTGTATTCTGCCATAATTCTTTTGTTTAAAGTGTTTAAAATCTGTTTGCTTATAATTTACCGCCCGAAGCGTGAAAACGTCCCAGAGCGGCTATTTTTGCCCTCATCCGTTATTTTTCGGGCTTCCAGTCGATGCCCAGCCGCTGCAGAACTCCACGTTCGTAGTATCTTGTCAGCGAATCCTTTGCAGGCTTGTTGTTCGGGTTCTTCTTCAAGTCTTCGAGGTCCTGCTGGATTACCCATCTGAACTTGTTGTCTTGGCTCTGCTGGCTCGATGGCTGCTGGTGCTTGGCTTGCTCGTAGAGTTCCCCGATGCTCGGTCTTGCTGTTGCCGCAGGATCCTGCGCCTTGACTGCTGCCGATTGCGGCTGCTGGCTTGTGGCTGGCTTGGTGTTGTCGTAGTTGCCCTCCAGCACCTTCGGGAAATACTTCCTTGTCATTACCCAGTCGTATGATGCCCAGGAATGCCCTGCGTTCAGATAGTCGCTGGCCATAGCCTTGTCGATGGCCAGGTAAATCTTGGAAATATCTCCCTTGCAGTCCTTGAGCCTTCCTCTGATTGCCTCCTTGCGGTTGTCCGTCATCAGCGTCAGCCTTCGCATTGCGCTGTTGGTCTTGTCGTGCTGCTCGTTCCAGTAGTCCTTGATGGCTGCGTAGTCGATTTCGCCTTTCTTGGATTTCTTTTTCTCAGAACTTTTTTGCGGTTCTTCTGCAGCGCAAACGTTTTTCTCGGAAAAACTTTGCATAGAAGCTTCTTTAGAAGGTTCTAATATATTTGTTTCTTTAGAAACATCATTAACATCTACATTATCATAAACATTATCATTTACATATACATTATCATTATCATATAAGGTTTTTGAAAAAACCTCTTGGTTTTGTTTGGTTATTTCTGAAACCTCTTGGTTTTTATCTAAACCAATTGGTTTTTGTTTATCCTCTTGGTTTTTTCTTGGTCTGCCACCCTTTTTGCCATTGGCTCGCCATCGTTCTACCTTCTCTTCGTACTTGGCTTTATTCCGTTTCATATCGTCAACGATAAAACCGAAAGCCATACGCACGACTGGTTCGAGACTGATAGTCTCCCCATCCCTTGCGTAGAGAAATATCGCTCTCGTCAGTTGCCCGAGTTGTTCATCGGTCAGCCCCTCGATAAGAGCGTAGTATGATGTGTATAAGATGAATGAATCGTTCATGATGCTTTATTCTGATAATGATAATTTCTTTTCCAGCTTCCGTTTGAGCACGGTGGCCATACGGATTTTGTTCCGCTGGCTTGTGTCGGTCGGTGCTGTCACTTTCCCACCTAGGGAAATATAATTTCCTAACTGGAGAATTATATTCCTTAGGTCGGTTTTTGATATAGGAACAGCCATAAGCCCTGCCTTTACTTAATGAGCAATCTCCGTGCTCCCTGCACCTGCTTGATGTACTTGGCGCACGCTTTAGGATGGTCTGCCTGATAAGCCTTGGCATCGAACTTCTCGCTTGCCTTCGGTGCTTTCCACGTTGCCAGCATCTTTCCGTTTCCGTCCACGATGCTTTCTGCGTCCCCGAAGAACAGCTTCAAGTTGTCCTCAATCTCATCCTGCTCGGTCTCCAGTTTCTTGTTCTTAACCTTGAGTTCCTTGAGCCTAGCAATCTGTTCGAGTATCTCCTTCGTTGCGGTCACTTCCTTGCCAGCTACATGTAGAGGAGACTTTAGGAGAACGTCTTGTGCGCTGTATGCTGGCGGCTCTTGGTTGCCCACGATGTAGTCAAGCCAGAACTTGGTTATCTCGTCCCTCATCCATCCGAAGAACTCGGGGTCGAAATCGATGTCACGGTAGCCGAACTCCCTGCCTGCTGTCAGCCAGGCAAGTGCTCCATCCTTGTATTCGCCCACTCCGAGGTTCATCTGTAGCTGGCAGAACCAATGCTTCGGAAGGTCGTCTGCATCTATCTGCATCTGCGTAGTCTTGCACTCTAGGATGCTCTTGCTCGCTTCGTTGCGTGTTGCCCCGGTTCTCCAGAAGGTGCGGTCAGGAGATACACGCAGATACGGAGTATCGGTGTTCGTGATGGTGTAGTCGTCAGTCGATGCCTTGATGATGTGGCAGTGGCTCTCTCGCTTGAAGAACTGCGCCACGGCATCCTCCAGCAGGTGTCCTGCAACCATCGCAAAGTTCTCAACCTTTGGCGGGTCGATACCCTTCTTGCGTCTCCACAGCTGGTATGGTGTTTCCCATGGGTTCAGTCCCAGTACTGTGCCTGCCTCTGATGCTCCTATTCCCTTTGAGCGGTTCTGCAACCACTCCTCTCTGCTTTTGTATTTTATTATCTGTTTCATTGTCTGAATGTTTTATTTATCAAAAAAGAATTTTCTAGCTGCTGTAATAACGATCGTGCGAAGGAATTTATCCCTTCGCATTGCTTGAGCAATTCCATCTGCGAGGTAAGCGGTTTTACCGTGGTAAGCAATATGAAAATCGAATCCTTGGTTTCCGTCTTCGTCTGTGTCTCCAGTCGGCTCTGCTGCAATCTGCATATAGTTTCTTTCTTCCTCGTCTTCCTCTGCCCATGCCTTGAAACCATCTGCGGTTCTGCTAAAGTACTTGTCGATGGTGCTCTTGTGTCTCTGTTTGTTTTCTTTTTCTGCCATAATTTTACTGAATGTTTGATAGTTGCCACGGCTTCCCTTGGTAGGTTGTGATGGGAGCCCACCCCATAGGTTGTGCCGTGGCGGTTCGGGCACGTTATAACTTTATAAACTAAACTACTTTTTCGCTGCTGTGCCAGTCTTGCCTTGGCTGCGGTTCATTGCCTTCTGCGCCTTATTCTTGGCATCATCGGCTGCTGCCTGCGCCTGCTGTGCGATTGCTTCCTGCTGCTTTGGCTTCTTGAAGGTCTCCTCTACTGTGGTCGTACCTTCCTTGATGGCGTTGTACACACCGGCCAGCTTCTGAATATCCTCTGCCGTGACTTCCTCGGCAGATTTCTTCCCGATGTAGTCAAGCAACATAAGGTCTGTTACCTGATAGGCTTGGAAGCAGGCTACGCAGCTCTTCCACTGGCTCTGTACGCCAGTCTGCTTGATGTGCTCCAGTGCCTTTGCCTGCACTTCCTTGACTACGCTTGATATTAAGACCTGCGGCACGACCTTGCAGATTGCGTTACGCTGGGCGATGGCCACGGCTGCATTGCCAACTACCACCTGCATGTCCTGCGAGAAGGTGTAGCCCTTCGATGTCAGAATGCTGCGCTTCACTTCGACAGAGTAGGCAACGTTGCTCTCTAGGTCATGGCAGACGCCTTGTGCCGTGATGGTCTTGCCATCGTTTGCGATGATGCGGCCAGCGATGCGCAGGTTCTTCCAGCATGCGGAAATGATTTCCGTGAACCTTACGCTAGGACCCTCGATAACAGTAGTTTTTCCGTCCTTGCTAGTGCGCTCCAGATGATAGAAGCAATTGTAGGCTACATCATCGTCCATCGCTGCCAGTGCCACCATGTTCTTCTTGCATTGCATGATGTCTCGAGGGAACTTGTGCGCTGTGGCAATCTGTCCGTCAATCTCCGAGCGGTTGATAGCTTCCAGCATTTCGCCACCGCTAACATTGACAATTTCATTTTCCATAATTCGTTCTTTTTATTGTTCGACTTATTGTTCATTAACTCTAGTGGAAGGCTTGGGATTCGAACCCAAGTTGACCGCCAAAACTTACCCCCCCCCTTGCCTGCTGCTGGTGGATGCCCTTCCGTTGCAGGGCGCACGCTGTCGTTTCCGCATATTACATGGTAAAAACAACTAATTTTAGATAACCTTGAAAAATGAGTTTTGCGTGCGCCCTTTGCTCTGCCGCTGCAGGGAGCCATATAATAATTGTTTAACATCTGTGTCAAACCAGTTGAGCCATAAGGCTGTCGAGCCTGCTTTCCTCGAAGTCGTCCATCGGGTCTTGGTCTGCGTATTGGCTGTTCTCTTCCAGCCAGTCGTCCATCACGTCTTGATAGTTAACGCAGCCCTCGATAGCTTCCTCCAGCCGCTCGCTGTCGTTGTTGCTATTCTTGTGCGTCACGACCGCTGTGTTCCCGGTTCTGTCGCACCATACGCAGATGTTGCCTGCCTTGGTTTTAATATCTACCCTTGCAACCGCTGGTCGCTGTGGATCACGGTCTAACTCCAGCCAGATGGCATCGTACATTGCCTCTTCGCATTGTTTGATAATTCTTGGCTTCATTCGTTACCTCCTCTCTTATTGAATATGTAACTTTGGAAGGTCTCACGGCACGACTTCAATACCTCGTTGTCCGTTCCGTCCAGTGGTATGAGCGGAATGTTATCCAGTGCCACGCAAAGGTTGCCTTCAAACTCTCTGTACTGGATTCTTCGCTCTGCCTCCAAATAGCACTTGTTGTTCAGTTCGCATTGCTTTCTGGTCTTGCGGTTCGCCTTCCAGTTAGTGATAAGCCAGCAGATGTCTGTGTACTTCACGATCATCCTGCGCATATTGATTGATAACTTGCTCATAGGGCAATCCTCCAGACTTTTTTAATCTCTTTGCCCTCGAAGACCTTGCGGTTGTCGATTCTGCGGAACTTGACCTTAATCTTACCAGCCTGCAACCATCTGCGCAGGGTGTTGCGATGGATGCCCAGCACCTTGCAGGTCTCTGTCATGGTGTATCTGCCTGCATCCGCTACCTTTGGTTCTACGTTCGTCATAACTAAGCCCTCCAAAAGATTAAAGTTACTAATACGATGGCAACTGCCAGGCTTATTACTTCGTCACTTGTGATAATCTCGATAAACTTCTTCATACGCTGAATGTTTAATGGTTCCACTTGATTATTTGCGTACGGCTGCACGTCTCTTCTTTGGTGTTATCAATCCAGCCTTGATGAGGATAACACGCACGTTTTGCTGGGTGCAACCAACACGCTGTGATACTGCGAGCATTATTCTGCTGTCTGATGTCTCGGCAGGTGCTTTTGCTCGGAAATCTGCAAACATCGCTATGATGTTCTTCTTTCTTTCGTCCTGCTGCTTCTGCAACGGTGTTCGAAAATCATAATTAAAATTTTCTCCCATTTTATTTGTATTTTAAATTATTTTCTTTATCTTTGCAAATGAGTTTTTAAACTCGCTTTGTAATTCGGTTGCAAAAATACAAAAAGAAAATTGAAAAACAATTGTTTTACGGTTGTTTTTAGTAAGTTTTTAATTAATTTTAAATTGATTTACAATTATGAGTGGAGAAGAATTAAAGCAGTATATAAAGCGTTCGGGCTTGACAATGAGCGATGTAGCTAGAGAACTGGGGACTACACCACAGAATGTGCAGGCTCGTCTTGGTCGCAAAACTATAAAAATTGATTTTATCCAAAAGATAAAGGAAATCATCGATAGATGTGCCCCTCCCCTCCCTGCCGAGATGGAAGAGGCTGTTTTCGGTTCAAACGTCAATGGTTCGAACAGCTCCAATGTCTCCCAGTCAATAGGTAGTGATGCTGCCTTGGCTGCTGAGAATAAACTGCTGCGAGAACAGAATGAGTTCCTTCAAAGTCAAGTAAAAACGCTGCTTGCCATTGTGGGACAGAAATAATTTTGTAACTTTGCAAAATGAAAAAGTATGGTTAGTAAGTTAATTAAAGAGCACGACCGCAGGACGCTGCTTGCAACGTATCTGTATGGTGTCTCTAATCTGTTTATAAGCGGAACGGGTATCGGTGGCTTCTCGCCATTGATTACTGGCGATGAGATAGGATTGTATAATATCCTTTTTATTGCCTTCGGTGTCATAGCGTCATTCGCCTTCGCTTATTTCGCTAATAATGTAATGAAGTATAATAATTCAAATGTTTAGATTATGGAACTAGCAACTTTATTTATGTTCATAGGTGCGGTTATCGGCACAGGTCTCGTGATTTGGTCTAAGACGAAATCGGGCGAGAAGTGGTTGCGTGAACTTTAGTTCTCGCTCCAGGTACAATATCAACTAAAATTCTAAGTAACGATGAAAGATGAGGATTTCATAGAGCGGAAGGAGAAGGTTCTTCTTGCCGCCCTCGGGAAAAGCTGGCTGTGGAAAGCCAGCAGGTTGATAATAGGTATCATCCCTCCAGTGGGTGCGCTTGTAATGCTGGTTCACTGTTCCCTGCTCTCCATGGGCTATAGGGTAAAACTCACAGAGTGGATATTCGACTGCTCGCTGTTCGAGTTCATTGCCTGGATCATCGTCAGCCTTGCCTATGGCTTCTGCTGGGTGCATCGGGCGTTCGCTACCTATGGAGTGCTGATTTCGTTCTGCATCGACTTCCAGCGTTCTTTCGGGTTCGGTGTCTTGCGCCAGCCGCTCCACCTGCTGATGGTCGCCCTCGGTCTCTTCCTCTTCTTCGTCTTCTTCAAGAAAAAGGCTTGGAATGAGTTCTACGACAGAAATATAAATCATTTAAATAAATAGCGTATGGGAAGTTTCATTAATGGACTGGCAAAGGGTTTCGTTCGCTCTGCTGTCAATCAGGTAGGAAGAGATGCTGGTCGTGTTGTCAGCAATAACATCTACGGTGATGCTCACTCTATACCGCACCGCAATGTTTCCGCTGGCGGTACTGGTCGCATAACTGGTGTTGGGCAGGTAGAGGATGAGGGAATCCAGCCGATAGTCCCTTCTGTTGGTGCTGCTTGGTTCTGGGGTTTCGTTGGTTTTTGTTTTAGCATCATCGGTGGAGTTATCCTGCTGATTGTTGGCTACAGAAAGTTGAAAAACAAATACACTGCCTATGGCTGGCAGTATACATCGCAGGCGGTCTATGTCGCTGATGGTCGCTACAAGAGAGGGGAAAGGTACGATGGTCATCAATTGACTAGGCGTAAGGTGGAGATTGAGGCTGATGATTATATCATAGCAAGAAACGAGAAGATAGCAAAGATTTATCTATACTTTGGTTTTGCTGCTGTTCTCGGATATATCTTTGTAATGTTAGTTATGCCGAATGTGCCGAATTGATAACATTCTCGACTACGAGAAATACCTGCCAGTGCTCACCAATTCCGAGGTGGATGGGCTTCTGGCTTCTCGTCCCTCGCTGGCTCAGTTGCAGGACTGGTCGCAAAGATTGAATAATCATCGGGCAAGGCTGGAAAACATTTTCAGTCGTGCCTACAAAAAGATAAGATAAATATGGAAGATAAAAATCTGATGTCCGCTGATGTGGATATAGTAGTTCGCTTCTTCTCTGCCATCGACCGCCTGAAGGCTGATGGTTGCATTGGCGGTCTGAAGACAATAACCGACCGGTATGGTATCAACCGCTGGAACATCATGTCCCTGCGAGAAAAGCCTGCCGAGTACTACGGTCGCTTTCGTCCGTCTTGGGTTCAGTTCCTAGTCCGTGATTACCACATCAACCCATACTGGCTGCTCCTTGGCTCGGGAGAGTTCTATGCGACTGGCTTCACGCCCGAAATCGTGAAAAACCTGAATAAAAACTGCACAAGAAAAAAGCAGCCTGCATAAGTTTTTAATTTTCAATTATTTAGAACATACGTTATGATTTTAAGTACAACTCCAACCATAGAAGGCCACCCTATCCGTGAATACCGTGGCGTAGTGACCGGCGAAACCATCATCGGTACCAACTTTGTAAAGGATTTCTTTGCCAGTGTCCGTGATGTAATCGGCGGCAGAAGCGGTTCTTACGAAAGCACCCTCCGCGAGGCTAAGGATACAGCCCTCAGAGAGATGGCCGACCGTGCCGCATCCCTGGGCTGCAACGCCATCGTGGGCATCGACCTGGATTACGAAACCGTAGGAAAAAGCGGCTCCATGCTGATGGTAACATGCAGCGGAACGGCAGTGATTATCTAAGTTCTGCGACTGTACAAAAGAACAAAACATGCTTGAAATGGGGCGGTAACTGCCTTTAAAAACGAGTTACCGCCCCTGTTCAGATATATTTTTATCTATATAGTGTGGTGACATACACCTGATGAAGGTCACCAACTTTCTTCTATTTCATTTATTCTATCACCCAATCCTCTATACTTCGCTGGTTTTCCGAGAAGTTAATACCCACTTTCACAACCTTTCGCTCATCATCGGCAAAAGCCTTGGCATAGTTCTTATCGCTGATTTGCGCCATGGCGATGTCGGCAGACTTCTTATATTTCAACTCAAAGATAAAGATACTCTTATCCGTCTTGAGCACAAGGTCTATTCTTCCATCCGAAGTGGTATGCTCCACCTTCACATCTTCGCCAAGCATGGTGAAGATGGTGAATATCACGGCTTGATAGTGACGCTCATTATTGTTGATAATCGTATATGGGAACTTATCATAGAATGCCTTCAAATGAGGCATAAAGGCTTCCATGTCATCATTGATGAGTACATTCTTGGAATAAGCATACACGATGGCATCATATCTGTTCATGTCTTGCGCAGTATAATACCTGACGAGACTTTTCGAGAAGCCTTGTCTTACTTCTTGATTTGGGAAACAGAGATGATACAATTTTCCCCTTCGCTCATATCCTTTAATGGTAAGATAACCACTCTGGAAAAGAACAGGAATCGGGTCTGTAAGTTTTTCAGTAGGGGTATCAAAACGATCGTCATTAACCCACAGATCGTCCAGATTGAGCATATCCAAATTCTTCTGCTGCAACAACTCCACCAGAAACGTAGGCGTACCAGATGTAAACCAATAGCTATTAAACTCCTTATCATCCAAAGCATTGATAATGCTGTAAGGATTGAAGATATCCTCGCTATTGATACTGAAGTGGTAGCCATCATAATGCTGCTTGAGTTGCTGCAAGGTCTCCTCATAAGTGAGTCCATTATACTCAGCCATCTCCTCGATTCCCTCACGGAAATACTGAGTCAATTCACTCTTGGTAATACCACAACAGCTACTGTATTCATCCTTCAACGTGAGAATCTTAAGATTGTTCAACTCGCTAAAGATGCTGAGCTGACTAAACTTGGAAATACCTGTGATGAATACAAAGCGGATGTTTCCCTCTTGCTGCTTCAAGGGGCTGAAGAAATCTCGCATGATATTGCGGATGGTTTTCTGCAAGTCTTCGTCACTTACAGAATCATGCATTGGAGCGTCATATTCATCGATGAGAACGACTGCTTGTTTACCTGTTTGAGCAGCTGCTGCAAGCAAGATGTTCTTAAGACGACCTCCAAAAGACTTCTCATCTATTGGATTAACTTTTAAACCATATTTTTTCTCTTCCACTTCTAGTATTCCGTTTAGAATTGAATATGTATTCTCCAAACTATAATACTTACCACAGCTCAGATCCAGGTGGATGACAGGATATGCCGTCCATTCCTTCTCCATCTGTTCGATGGCAAGGCCCTTAAACAGTTCTTTCTTACCCTCGAAATAAGCCTGGAGGGTAGATACAAACAAGGATTTTCCGAATCGACGTGGGCGACTCAGAAAATGAAACTTGGCATAATGAGCCAGCTGATAGACGATAGCCGTCTTGTCAGCATAGAAGTAATTCCCCTTCACGATTTCGGAGAACGTTTGTATTCCCAAAGGATATCTCTTTGAAGCCATAATCTTACTCTTAATAATTAATGTACAAAGATACAGATAATATTTCAGAAAACAAGCATTTTTCTGATTATTAACAATATATCACTGCAAAAATAGAACCACAATTAAACAAAACATGCTTGAAACGGGGCGGTAACGGCCTTAAAAATCGAGTTACCGCCCCTGTTCAGGCATATTCTTATCTAAAATCCTTTGCGGTATTCAATATCTTTGTAGCCAATTATCAGAGCCTTAGGGCTAATTGTTATCATAAAATAAGACTTTACAGACTAGACTACCAGAGTCTATTTCAAGAAAATAGGGAACGTTATGAAATATCAACGCTCCCTATTTTTGTATATCAATACCCTGGGTTTTGAGTCATATTTGGATTCATATTTATTTCATTTTGAGGAATAGGTAAAAGCAACTGATATTTTTCTAATCCGAGTTCTTTTATCGCCAAACCATTCCTTTTCAAGAAAGCAAAATAGTCTTGCAATTTAAGAGACTTCCTCAGTTGTTTAATTCCTTCAACAGAAACACTTGTTCCGGAAATACCATTCACATTATCTACTTCTGAAATATATTTTGAAGCCTTTGCATTATTACCCAAGTGAATTTCGCATTCAGCATATAAAAGCTTGACGTCCGTAGTAGTCATAATAGGCACTACATCTTCAGAACTTCCATCTACATATACTCTAGAGGCTCTTGACTCATTGCCAACCATCAAAGCCAATATCAAATCTTTGTTTTCAGATGTATATTTTGTTGGAACTTTTTCTATAGGATATATGCTTTTATCAACAACTTTTTGGAGTAAATTACTAGCTGCAGCCCATTTTTGCTGGTACATATATACTTTCGCCAAAAGAATACGAGCTACATCCTTCGATACGAACAGAGCATCATTGGCGTTAGTTGCAAAAGCTACACATTTCTTTTCATCCAAATTTCTTATTGCTTCTACCAGTTCTTCTTCCAGCATTTGTAGAATACTAGATTCGGATGTTCTTGAAGGATCTGCATAACTTTCAAAACCTGCATTAGGCACCACAACTACACCACCCCACCAAATCAACATTTGATAGTAGCACATATCTCGATAAACATTCAGATAAGGAGAATATACTGCCCTATACATAGAATCTGCTCTATACAATCTTGCAATCATATTCAGCGCTTGGTATGAGTTTATATAACAATTATGGATATTCGATTCACTGCTACGAATAGGAGCAACAAAACTAGGATCATTTATTATCTTTGTATAACGATAATTCATCTGAGCCTCAAGGGTTACAGCATTTGCCAAACTCTTCATAAATTCAGAAACACAACTGATGCCATCACTTCCGAGTCGAGGCACTATGATTTCTGCATTAGGATTAGCTTGCTGAGTTAAGTTCAAACTAGCCACTACATTACCCATACCATCATATAAAGGAATTGAAACTGCTTGTTCCTTTCTAAAAGAGGCAGCCTTTACAACCACCTTTAAGATATTATTATTCAATTCTTTAGTATAGTTGATACAAGGTTCACTTCCACTTCCGGTCTCATAAATTTTCATTCCCGAAACAGAAGTCAAATTATCGTATATATCATCACCAGGAATACTTGGTCGCTCTAAGTAAACAGGTACAGTTGTATTTACCTTTACCTCATAGCTTCCACCTTCCATAGGTACATTGATATTATTTGTTTCCAAACTGACAGGATGATTTTCAGGCGCAATTTCATTTCCTGCGATTCCATCTCCATCCCAATCGAAATAATAGATAAGATTCTTAACGGCAACCTCTTTACCCATCTCTTGATAGCGTTTCTTGATATTCTCTGCTATTTGAGGCAATTTGCTTTCCAAAGAGAACATATCTTTACGAATTTGTAGTTTGGTAGTTTCTGAGAAATTACCATCCTCAGCAAACTCTTCTGAAAGTTGAGATAAATACTCAGTAATTTGTGCTTCAGAACGATTGTACAGAATTAAAGATGACACGGCAATAAGAGCAGCAGCTTCATCAGTACCAGAAGTAATCGAGAAATGATTAACATCAGTCTTAGCATACTTATCGAGGCCAAAAGTCTTGAGGACTTCTTCTTGTGCCTGATTGTTTGCTTCCTTAAATGACTTACCATCCTTAGCTACCAAATCCATAACTCTCTGATACTTAAGATGTGAAAGAATATTCAAATTCACATCAGCTGCATTTTGAAGATTAGCAACAGCATTTAAAGCCAAGGTTCCTTTAGAAAGTTCGCCAGTTACTTCATTAAAATAATATCCAGAAGCAGACAGTTTTACATATGGAGACTTTAACAATTTAGATCCAAAAGTAAAAGTACCCTCATTATCTGTAATCGTAGAAGTAAAAGATTCACCTGTTTCATCTAGGTCAGCATCTAAAGGCTGCATTTGAATAGCTGTACCTCTAACAAAAGGACCTTTTTCTACTTTACCACCTACATTAAAATTAGTAGGAGTGTAACCATCCAGGTCATCATTACTAGAACAAGACTGTAGCATTGCCATCATTCCAATGGTAACAACCACAACGGCTTTCTTTAAAATTACTTTCATAATCTCATTATTTATTAGTTAAACTTTCATATACAAGAAGCGTGGTCTACATATACCACACCTAACTTTGGAGGTCCTGAGAAAACCCTGAGATACAGATATAGTAATAGTAGCCCACGCTATGCGTGAGAACCACTATGCTACCATTGTATCTCTTTTTGAAAATTTCTCAGGTTTCCAAAGTTACAAGATAAGCATAACGCCTCTTTATATTCTAATATGTCTTGGAAATGGCATACACCAAATCCGCTTCAAAATTACAAAACTTTCCCGACATAGCCATAAGTTTTGGGGGAAAATTTACATATAAGCCTCTCTTTTCTTTATTTTTCGTTGCTTTTTCTATTTTTAATCACTTTTCTTCTATCTCACCAGATATTTCGCGACCAAATCTCTAAGCATCGACTCCGGAAGATTAGATACTCCCGACTCTTGAATCAAAGCATATTCTGGCTTATTCTTTCCGATAATAAACTTACAGTCTCGCCCATCTATGCTTGCATACAAATGGAAGTTGGCTTTGTAAGCCTGCTCTATACGAACATCTGTACAACTTTTGCCATCTTCTCAAAAGAAGAAGAAGAACTGTTGTCTTTATCCTCCACCCCCCATGAAACGAGATGAACATTTATCGCTGACTCTATGGAACTGATCCACCTGTCATCGTTTTGTATGACGTATTCTCTGCGCTTTCTTCTCATCCTTTCTCATCAGATAAGGTGAAGGGGGTAGTTCTGGAAGCACATCATTGATGGCATCAATCTGCCCCACCACCTTCAGCAAGAGGAGAAAAGTGGAAAGCGAAAGATTGCCCGCTGTACCATTCTCAAACTTGTGGATGGTGGTCAAGCCAAGCCCAGTAAGCTCGGCAACCTCTTTCTGGGTGAGATTGCATCTCATTCTATATTCCTTGAATCTTACTCCCAGTAAACGTACCAACTCAGGAGTAGAATATTCATATAAATCTGCCATAATCTTCTATTAATTTATCTATCATTATAATGATATTTATCCCATATATCAGCCTTTATCTTCAATATACTGATATTTACGGCGGCAAAAATAATAAAAAGAAATGAGACTTGCAAGCTTTCTGGAGATTATTTTCTATCTTTCTGCATTTTACAGGAAAATGACATGCGGAGTCGCTTACAAATGACGCAGATTCGCCCATCCCTTCATCACTCGCACATAAATGTTTTTTCTTGAAAAAAGTCTCAAAGTAGTCGAGTAAGTGGAGGGAGTTTCACCCTCCCTTCTCTCGGAACCGTGCTTGACAG
>JAJXAL010000166.1:0-4717 GCA_021628325.1 Segatella copri
AGGTTCGTGGTGAGGAAGCTATCATCTCTACTGACGACAGTAAGGTGAAGGTAGTTGTAGTTCCTACCGACGAGGAGATTGTTATCGCTCGCGATACAATGGAGTTGGTTGCTAACAAGTAATCATACGCTATATATAATAAGGTGAAGACTAGAAACATAAGTGAATGGTCTTCACCTTTTTAAATTTTTAGAATTATGAAAACAAAGATTGTAACTTTCGGAGAAATATTGCTTAGAATTTCTAAGCCTGGTTATCAACGCTTATTTCAGGGACATCATATGTTTGGCAATTATGGTGGCAGTGAGGCTAATGCAGCCATCTCTTTGGCTTATTTAGGCGATAATGTAGAGTATGTAACCCGTGTGCCATACGGTGAGATGGGTGAGGCCGCGTTGATGCATCTCAGAGAGTACGGTCTGAATGTTTCTCATGTTGTGCGTGGCGGCGAACGTCTCGGAACTTATTATTTCGAGGAAGCTGTAGCTATGCGCAATTCCCGTGTGGTTTACGACCGCAAGAATTCTTCTTTCTATACGCTGAAGCGCGGAATGGTGAAATGGGAAAAGGTGCTGGCTGATGCTGCCGTATTCCATTGCTCCGGCATTACCTGTGCTATCAGCCGCGATGCGATGGAGTCAACTATGGATGCCATCAAACTTGCTGTTTCTGACGGGTTGACCATTGCCTGCGACATCAATTACCGTAAGAATCTCTGGGGATATGGTCTGGAACCTCATGACGTGCTATTCCAGATGATGCAGTATAGCGACATCATCTTTGGTGACCAGAATGAGTGGGAGGTAGCCAGCGGTGTGCCTCATATTCCTTTCGAGGCTTTGGATGCAGACTATGAGATTGACAAGGAGGCTTATCAGAAGTATTTCCGCAAGATGCATCAGCTCTTCCCTAAGTGTAAGAAGATGCTGATGGCGGTAAGAAATCAGATTGCCAGCAGTCATCATACCTTGAGCGGCTTGCTCTATGATGCTGTAGAAGATCAGCTCTATACTACAAGAATCTATGATATTGAGCCGATTGTTGACCCGATGGGTGTAGGTGATGCCTTTATTGCTGCCTATATTCATGCCCATCAGAAGTGGGGCGACAAGAACCAGTATTGCCTGGATTTCTCACTGTCAGCAAGCGCGATAAAAAATACGGTTCCGGGTGATCAGAATCTGGTTACAGAAGAAGAAATCATCAATAACATGACTTCTTCAGGAGGTCGCATACAGCGATAACAATAAAGGGCAGCTCATAAAGCTGCCCTTTATTGTTATGGTTGGCTTTCGCCTTCCACATATTCTTCCATAAACATGTGTTCGCCATCAAACACGGCATAGGTGAACTGCCATATCCAGTCGCCCAGAATCATCAGTCGGGTCTTTTTGCTCAACATCAGATCCAGTTCGATGTGGCGATGGCCGAACATGAAGTAATCTATATCCTTGTGGCCTTGCATATACTGTTTGGCAAAGCGCACCAGAAACTCCTTCTTTTCGCCCATATACGGCTCTTCCTTTCCGTCAGCACGTTTCAGTCGGCTATGCTTAGCCCAGTTCAGCCCCAAAGCCATTCCCCAGCGAGGATGAATCGCATTAAGGAGGCGTTGGCAGGTATGGTTCTGGAACATTCTTTTCAGAAACTTGAATTTCTTGTCTGGGTCACCCAGTCCGTCTCCATGTGCCAGATAGAATACTTTATCGTATATCTCTACGGTCTGAGGCTTGTAATGTACGGTAACGCCACACTCTTCCTCCAGGTAGCCATAGGTCCAAAGGTCGTGGTTACCCGTAAAGAAATGTACTTCCACTCCCATATCGGTCAACTCCGAGAGCTTACCTAAGAAGCGTGTATAGCCTTTTGGTACGACATATTTATATTCGTTCCAGAAGTCAAACATGTCACCCAGGAGATAAACTGCCGCAGCCTTCGTCTTGATGCTGTCCAGGAAACGGACCAGACGGCGTTCTTGCATGCGGGCATGCGGAATGGCTAATGAGCCAAGGTGCGCATCTGAGAGAAAATATACATTTTTCATAAGCGATTCTATTTAAATGAAGAGTGAAGAATGAAGAGTGAAGAATTCAACGGCTTTGTCTTTATTCAAAACCGAGTTCTACGCGAGCTTCCTCGCTCATCATACTCTGATCCCAAGCCGGTTCGAATACAAGGTTCACATTGGCAGATTTTACGCCTTCCACGCTGTCTACCTTGCTTCTTACATCCTCCAGAATGAAGTCGGCAGCAGGGCATGAAGGGGCTGTGAAGGTCATGTCGAGATCTACGGTGGCATCGTCTTTCACATCTATTTTATAAATCATACCGAGGTCCCAGATGTTGACAGGAATCTCAGGGTCGTAAACGGTCTTAAGCACATCTACGATCTTTTCTTCTATCTTTGTCTTTTCTTCTTGTGTCATAATAATCTTTGTTTTTGCCTACAAAGATAATAATTATTGCAGACAAAACAAAAAGAAAAGCTGTTTTTTTCTTGCAGAAGGTCTAATATACCCCAAATAGGCTATAATTTACCTTTGTCGTGATATGAATAAAAGGCACCATCGGTTATGATGACATGGTCCATAAAGAAGAGGCGCATGATTTCGCAGGCTTTGGCAATCTTCTGGGTAAGTACATCATCGGCTTTGCTTGGCTGAGGATTGTTGCTGGGATGATTGTGGCAGAAGGCGATAATGGTAGCGTTGTTGAGCACCGCTTCTTTGATGATGAGCCGGATGTCGGTTGCCGTTTCTGTAATGCCGCCTTTTGAGATGCAGCTCGCTTTGATGAGCTTGAAGTTCTGGTTCATCATCAGGAGCCATGCTTCCTCTGTATCTAAATCCTGCATCTTCGGAAGCATATAGTTGTAGATGGCAAGGGATGAGCCTAAGTCGGGACGTGTGCCAATCTTATCGAGAGCACGGCGCTTGCCCAGTTCGCAGGCTGCAAGGATGGTGATGGCTTTTGCGGGTCCCATTCCTTTATATTGTGTCAGTTCTCTGATGGACTTCTTTCCTAGCTGGTTCAGGTTGTTGTCGCAATCCTTCAGAATGCGTTTCATCAGGTCTACGGCACTTTCGTCAGTAGATCCCGAACCAATCAGAATACCTAAAAGCTCGGCATTGGATAAAGCTGAGGCTCCCAAGCGCTCCAATTTCTCGCGAGGCTTGTCTTCTTCTGCCCAATTGGCAATGGTTAGTTTCTCTGCCATAATAATAACTGATTAGTAGATTATTATTGGCTTCTCTTTTTGTGGGGAAGTCTTATTTGTAGAAAGTCTTGTTGTATGCGCTGAATTCGCTCTGTCCCAGTACGCATCTCTTCCACCATGCAGAAAGAAATCCGCATCCGTAACCCATCAGCTGTGTGAAGGCAGCGCGAATACTCAGCAAGCCTATCTTCACGCTGTGATTCTCTCTGCTGCTGTCGATAAACAGTGCGATGGTATAGAGAATGATGCCGGCGAGACCGATGCAGCCCAATGCTGCCATCGTATTGCCCAAGGTTGGGAATACGTGAACGGTGCCAAGCATGTATGGCAGGAAACCGAAGAAGAGCAGAAGCAGCGTGCCTATTACACCCACGGTGAAGACCATAGGAAGGAGATGCACGAGTTTGAGACTCTCTGGATATTTCTTGTAGAGATTGATGCGGGCGATGCCACTGTTGTAGACCTGTCGCCAGAACTTGCGGAAGTCGGTGCGGCGCTTATGCCATACCCATGCTTCAGGGAACAGACGGCAACGGCAGCCTGCCTTGAAGATACGGATAGAGAAATCTATGTCCTCACCGAAACGCATGTTAGAAAAGCCATTCAACCTGAGATAAACATCCCTGCGGATGCCCATGTTGAATGAACGGGGATAGAACTTATCCATCTTCTTCTTTCCGCCACGGATGCCACCGGTGGTAAAGAAAGAAGTCATGGAATAAGAAATGGCTTTCTGAGTATCTGTAAATGATGAGTGCGCCTTGTCGGGACCGCCGAAAGCATCGGCTGGCTCACGGCTCAACTCATCACTTACAGCCTTCAGATAACCTTCTGGCAAGACCACGTCGCTATCGAGTATCAAAAGATACTCACCCTTGGCGCGCTCGGCACCATAGTTGCGACTCTGGCCCGGACCAGAGTTCTCCTTATAGTAATAATGTATATCCATCATGTGCTCATATCGCTTGCACACCTCCTCACAGGGAGTCTGTGAGCCATCCTCAACGATGACAACTTCGAAGTCTTTCTCTGATTGATGAGTCAGACTCTCTAAAAGTTCGTCCACTTCGTCAGGACGATTAAATACAGGTACTATGATGGAATATTTCATTCTTCTTACTATTAAGGGTTAGTTTTACTCAATAAGAGCACAATCTTCCTGTTGGAGGATGTATTACTCGCTTACACGACCGAGGTAGCTACCGTCACGGGTATCGATCTGGATAGTCTCGCCTTCGTTGACGAACAAAGGAACACGAACCTCAGCACCAGTCTCCAATGTAGCAGGCTTTGTAGCGTTGGTAGCAGTATTACCCTTTACACCTGGCTCAGAGTGAGTAATCTTCAAAGTAGTCTTCACTGGCATTTCAGCCAAGAGGATAGTACCATCAGTTGTATCAGTAACAACCTCAACAACGTCACCCTCCTTCATGTACTGGCCACCAGTAACGTTCTCCTTAGCGATAGGCACCTGCTCGAAAGTCTCCTGGTTCATGAAGA
>JAJXAL010000167.1:0-4707 GCA_021628325.1 Segatella copri
AGAACGATATCGTAAATGTAAAGAGTGGTTATGGTCGTAACTTCCTTATCCCTACAGGTAAGGCTGTTATCGCATCTCCATCTGCTAAGAAGCAGTTGGCTGAGGATTTGAAGCAGCAGGCTCACAAGCTTGAGGCTATCAAGGCTGAGGCTGTTAAGAAGGGCGAGGCTCTCGAGGGCATTGTTCTTACTATTGCTGCTAAGGTGAGCGCTACTGGTCAGCTCTATGGCTCAGTTAACGCTGCAACTGTTGCTGAGGAACTCGCTAAGAAGGGCATCGAGGTTGATCGCAAGATCATCACTATGAAGGATGCTAAGAAGGTTGGTGAGTACGAGGCTACTGTACACTACCACAAGGAGGTTGAGGTTAAGGTTCCAGTTAACGTTGTTGCTGAGAACGCTCCTGTTGCAGCTCCTGCTGCTGAGGAGGCTCCAGTTGAGGCACCTGCTGAGGCTGCAGCTGAGGAAGAGGCTCCAGCAGCTGAATAATCCTAGCTCAATCAATTTGTATGAAGTACGATATTTTTCGCACTGTAAAGCAAATTAATATAAAGATCCCTTTTGCCGAAAGGCATTAGGGATTTTTTTATGCCTGTTCCGCATTCAGAATGGAAAGTTTTTACCATTCTTGTAGTAATTTAGAATATATAACTTTATTTTTTAATATTCTCTGCTGATTCTCAGAATTTTATTGTACCTTTGCAGTCGGATTCAAAGAATTCATGTATATTGCAGGAATATTTATTATAAACTAAAAAATATAAGGATAAAATGAAAGCATTTGTTTTCCCTGGACAGGGTTCTCAGTTCGTAGGTATGGGTAAGGATCTCTACGATAACAACGCATTGGCAAAAGAACTTTTTGATAAGGCCGACGAGATTCTCGGCTTCAAGATTACTGATATCATGTTCGCCGGTACCGACGATCAGTTGAAGGAAACTAAGGTTACCCAGCCTGCTGTATTCCTCCATTCTGTTATCTCTGCTCTTTGCCTGGGTGAGGAATTCAAGCCAGCTATGGTTGCTGGTCACTCTCTCGGTGAGTTCTCTGCATTGGTTGCTGCCGGTGCTATGGCTTTCGAGGATGGTTTGAAACTTGTTGCTGCCCGTGCCAATGCTATGCAGAAGGCTTGCGAGGCTAACCCTGGTACCATGGCTGCCATCATCGGTTTGCCAGATGAGAAGGTTGAGGAAGTCTGCGCTGAGGTGAGCACAGAAGGCAACGTGGTAGTTGCTGCTAACTACAACTGCCCTGGTCAGCTCGTTATCTCAGGTAACGTAGATGCTATCAATGCTGCTTGCGAGAAGCTGAAGGCTGCTGGTGCTAAGCGTGCATTGCCTTTGAAGGTTGGTGGTGCTTTCCATTCTCCATTGATGCAGCCAGCTAAGGATGAACTTCAGGCTGCTATCGAGAAGACTACATTCTCAGCTCCTAAGTGCCCGGTTTACCAGAATGTAGACGGTAAGCCTCATACTGATCCAGCTGAGATTCAGCAGAACCTCATCGCACAGCTTACAAGCTCTGTACGTTGGACTTCATCTGTACAGGCTATGATTGCTGATGGTGCTGATGACTTCACAGAGTGTGGTCCTGGCAAGGCATTGCAGGGCATGATTGGCCGCATCGACAAGAATGTTGCCGCTCATGGTATTGCTTAATCAACAATGACACTATTCAACGTTTTATCTTTTCAGCAAAGGCGTTGTTGGAAAGGTAAAACGTTTCATTTTTTTTAGTAAAGCCGCTAAATGAAGGAAAAAGTTATTATATACCAGGTTCTCCCACGACTCTTCGGAAATCAGAATACAACCTGTAAGGAAAATGGTACCATCGAAGAAAATGGTTGCGGAAAGCTGAATAATTTCTCAGATGAAGTTCTGGCTCGCATCCACGATATGGGATTTACACATATTTGGTATACGGGTGTGATTCGTCATGCCACTCAGACAAACTACTCTTCTTATGGAATTCCTACTCAGCATGCAGAGGTAGTGAAGGGAAAAGCAGGTTCGCCATATGCTATTACCGACTACTATGATATCGATCCAGACTTGGCTGTGAATGTCAGTATGAGAATGAAAGAGTGGGAGCAGCTGATAGAGCGTACTCACAAGGTTGGTATGAAAGTAATCATGGATTTCGTTCCGAACCATGTAGCCCGAGAGTATCATTCCATTTGCAAACCAACAGGTGTACGGGATTTGGGAGAAGATGATGATCCGAACATGCACTTCTCTACCAGGAATAATTTCTATTATGCATGGGGCGATTTGGATTTGAATGAAATCCGTCAATCCAAACCAGAGTTCAAGGCTTTTTCTGCGAAAGATGCCAAGATTTATGAACCTTATACCGAGAGCCCAGCCAGAGCTACAGGAAACGACCGGTTTGATAACCATCCTGGCTGTAACGACTGGTATGAGACCGTGAAACTCAATTACGGTGTAGATTACTGTGATGCAGGGGGCAGAAGCTATCATTATGAACCAGTGCCAAACACATGGGACAAGATGACAGATATCCTCCTCTTCTGGGCAAGCAAGGGCGTAGATGGCTTCCGCTGTGATATGGCAGAAATGGTGCCAACGGCCTTCTGGTCATACGCTACAGGAATATTGAAGGCGAAGTATCCTCATATCGTCGTTATCGGTGAGGTTTACGATCCTAACCAGTACCGCAACTTTGTAAAGGCTGGTTTCGATTATCTTTATGACAAAGTAGGAATGTATGATTGCCTGCGTGGCGTGGTTCGTGGTGAGCGTCCGGCAGCCAGTATCACTCACGAGTGGCAGGTAGTGGATGATATCCGCGATCACATGCTCTATTTCCTTGAGAATCATGATGAGCAGCGCATCGCCAGCGATTTCTTCTGTGGCTCAGCCATGAAGGCGATTCCTGCTGCAGCCATGAGTCTCTTCTTCCAGAAGAATCCTTTCATGCTTTACAGCGGTCAGGAATTCGGCGAGAAGGGAATGGATAAGGAAGGATTCAGCGGCACGGATGGCCGTACCACGATATTCGACTATTGGAGTCCGGAAACTCTGGCGCATGCCTATCAGGATTCATCTGACTCGGCATTGAGTCAGGAGCAGAAGTATCTGGCAGCCACTTATCGTCAGCTTCTTCGCTTCGCCAATGAAGAGAAAGCCATCCGCGAGGGTGAGACCTTCGATTTGATGTATGTGAATCCGGGTTCTGAGAATTTCGATCCCCGTACCAATTTCGCCTTCCTTCGCAAGAAGGATGATGAAGCCATGCTCATCGTACTTAACTTTGCTCAGGAGGCGCGCCAGTTGCAGGTTTGCATCCCTGGTCATGCTTTCGATTTCTTCCATATTGCTGAAGAGGAGGTGCTGGTAACAGAACTGTTCTCGGGTGGCAAGAAGAAGGTTGAATTGAAGAAGGATGGCGTGTTCCCGATATCAATGGATGCTAACGGAGTAAGAATCTATAAATTCAATGTCAAGATGGAGGAAAGTGATATCATATTGAATGAGCATCATAAGGAGGAGTTCCCTCCTGCTCATACGGCTGAGCATCTGCTCAATCAGTTGATGGTTCGCCTGTTTGGCTGTGAGCGCAGCCGCAATGCACATATTGAGCGCAAGAAGAGTAAGATGACCTTCGTAGTCGATCACAAGCCTACCCGTCAGGAGGAGAAGGAGATTGAGACGGAGATGAATCGTCTGATAGAGCTTGATATGCCTGTTACTTACGAGTTTGTGGATCGTGACCACATTCCGGCTAACGTCAAGTTAGACCGTCTGCCGGATGATGCGAGCGAGACCTTGCGTCTGGTTCGTATCGGTGATTATGATGTTTGTCCATGTATCGGCAAGCATGTCCGTTCTACCGCCCAGATTGGCAAGTTCGTATTGCTTGGTACCAATTGGGATGAGCATGCGCATTCTTTGCGTATCCGCTTCAAGATTGTTCAGTAAAATATAAAATAAGCAGCAATGGAGTAGTAGCCATTGCTGCTTTTTTCTTGTATCATCATCGCTTCCTTTCTTCTTTCTTTCGCACACATAAAAAGTTTTTTCTCGAAAAAAGTATCAAAGTCTCATTATTTGCGACTAAAACCGATGTATATAATTGATATATAATGGTTTATAAAAATGAGACTTTTCTGTTTATTTTATAAAGAAGTATCATGGAAGTATCATAAATTCAATAGAAGTATCATAAAATTCAGGTAAGTTGCTTGCAAAAAAGCCTTTTTTGAGGATTTATGTCTAGAAATACAGGCACAAAAACTAAGAAATGTCTAGTATTTCAGTTTTATAGAATTGATAATGTCTACTATTTCCGTTTTATAAAACTGATAGTGTCTACCTTTCTAGTTTATAAAGTATGCCAATATTAACCAGGAATAAGATGGAAAACACAGACAACTGTAGTTAGGAATAAGCACATAGGTTGGTCTCTTAGTGCCCGTCACACGGTCACTAAGGGATCAGGTGACGGGTATCGATAGACCAAGTGTTGGGCACTCATTGCCCGTACTGCGGGCATTGAGTGCCCATTTCGTGGGGTGTTTTTTGGGGCACTATTTTGAGCAAGCAAATTGTAGTTTTTCTATATTTAGTTGACTATAATTTCGTGTTTTTTTATGATGCATCATGGTGATTTAATGATACTTCTATGGAATTCGTAAGCGGCTCCGCGTTTATACCATTGTAGTATTCTCATTTATTCGTACCTTTG
>JAJXAL010000259.1:0-1187 GCA_021628325.1 Segatella copri
AGGTTCTTCACCCATTTTTGCCCAGCTTTTGTCTTAGCCATCCACAACAAGAATAGTCCCGCACAAATACCAGACCCACCTAACACGATAATTAATCCTTCCATAATTATTTATGCTTTAATATATAATAACCAACCGACGCAAATGCTGTAGTCGAAAAAATTCCAACAGTAACTAAAGCGACACATGCTTCGCCACTAACATCTTTTTTTGAAAAAGCCAACGATTGCGCCTATAATCATTGCGGCAAAGCATGTTCTTGCCAAGTCATAGAAAAACTTTCCAAGAGTTTCCCGACTAACTTTTTCCCTTTCTTTTTCTTCTTTCTGCTTCATTTTCTTAATTGATGGCAAAGTTACGAAACTTTTTCGTAACTTGCAAGTTATTTCAAACATTTCTTTACTTATAGGGAGGATTTTACCCTCCCTATCTCAATTATCAAGTTTTCCCTTATCATGATAAGAATAATACGTTCCATCGGCAATGATAACATGGTCCATGAAGAACAATCTCATCAACTCGCAAGCCTTAGCTATTTGTTGTGTTAAAAAGTCATCCGCCTTGCTTGGAGTTGGGCAATTGCTAGGATGATTATGAGCGAAAGCAATAATCGTTGCATTATTGAGCGTTGCTTCTCGAATTATCATCCGAATATCCACAGCAGTTTCAGTCAAACCACCCTCACTTATCTTCACATCCTTAATCAACTTGAAGTTTTGATTCATCAACAACAAGTGTGCCTGTTCATGGTCTAAGTTGCCGATAATAGGATGAAGAAAGTTGTAGATAGCAAGGCTACTACTCAAGTCTGGTCTTTCACCCATTTTCTCCAAATGGAAACGCTTTGCCAATTCCATAGCAGCTTGAAGAGCCATAGCCTTGTTGTCACCTATCCCTTGTACTACCTGAAGTTCTTCTGGTCTTGCCTTGGCGATGTTTCTCAAACTTTGTCCCATCACGTTGTAAATCTGACGAGCTTGTTCAACATTGCGCTTGGTACCAGTACCAATAATCATAGAAATTAACTCTACTACTGTCAAACTTTCGAAGCCATTGTTGTAGGCTCTAACCTGCGGATGCTCCTCCATACAGAAATCACTAAAATTATGTTCCATTGCGTTCACTTTTATAGGGTTCAACTTTAAAAATTATACTTTGGATTTCCGGAACCTTCTAGCCTTTTACAG
>JAJXAL010000036.1:0-35032 GCA_021628325.1 Segatella copri
CTCAAGTCGCTTTATGGGGTAAGGGGATTTTGTGTTTACGACGTTTCTGTTATGCCCAAGGAATATGTACAATAAAAGAATTTTTGTCGTTTTACAGGCAAAATCCCACAAAACCCTATAGGTTGCGGATTTGAGGGTAAGACTAATTGTTAAATATATATTAGTTGTTTGGCGTAGCTCATATATCCAAATAAAAAGTAAAGCCTCATCTTAGTACACATCGTTGAGAGGAGTGGTGGGATTTATAGCTATAAAAATGTGGCTTTAATTCGCCTTCTCCAAATATTTTCTAAGAAACCAGCTTATCGGGTAGAGAATTTTACGCAAAAGTTCTAAATTTCTCCTAGATAGTCATGGGATATTTAGAAAAATATCGTATCTTTGTCCCCGAATTGAGGCGTTCTTTGCATATTGCAAAATACAGAAACGAGCAGAAGTCCGCTCGTTTCCATATTGTTACCTATATAATATAGGCAAACGCCCAACTTCTTGATTTTCAATCAAAGTCCAATTTAGAGCGAGTTAACATAAAATAACAAGGAAATGGAAATTTTAGAAAGAATTCAGAGTAGAAAAGATGTAAAGGCAATAAGTGTTCGCCTTTTGGGTGATTATAAGTCTGTCAATTATATGGAGGTTTGGAATAAGTTGGGTGCTTATTGCCAGAAGCATCATCTTGATTATGATTGTCCGGATGCAGAATACATCAACATCTATCACGACAATCCGGCAACAACTCCTGCCGAAGCCTGCCGCACGGATGTTTGTATCGCAGCTCCTATCGTAGAGCAGCTTCAGCCTGAGGAAGACGTGAACATCATTACGATTTATGGCGGTCGCTTTCTTGTTTACCGCTATCAAGGACCGTATGAGAATCTGGCAGAAGTAAACGCCAAGGTTTATTGTGAACTCCTTCCTGCATCTGGCGAGAAGGTGAAGTTGGGAAGCGGAGTGTTGGAACATTGTCAGATGTTTGAGCGTTACTTGAACGACCCGGAGACAACAGCTCCGGAGGAATTGCTAACAGAAATTTGGATTCCGATAGAGTAATAATTATAAGGATAAAGAATGTTATGAAGAAAGAGATAAATCCAAGAGAAACTTCCAGAGCGGAGGCATTCGAATTATGGATGTCGTCGCCGATGCCAATGGTAACCCTGACCAAGACATTCGATGTTTCCCGAATTTTGAAGATAAGCAGGAAGAGGGGATGGAAATTCAATATGATCTTGTGCTGGGCGATAGGCTGTGCTGCATCGAGAACCAAGGAGTTTTATCTTCTTCCGGAAAAAGGCTTTGGCTCATCCTGGCGATTGATGCAATACGATTCTATCGCCATTAACGTAATCGTGGAAAATAAGAAGGGAGAAATCAATTCCTGCGATGTTCCTTATTCTGATGATATTCAGAAGTTTAATGAAGATTATCTTCGTCTGACTTCTGAGGCTGCTGCTGAATGCAAGTCATCATCTTTAGAGAATGCGATGGTGGTGGGAACGTCGGCGATGATAGGAACGGAGCTTGATAGCATTGTGAACCAATACACAGATTTGTTTTGCAATCCCATGCTGATGTGGGGAAGTTATCGCCGTGGCTTCTTCCGAACCACACTCCCAATCCCATTCCAGTTTCATCATGTACAGATGGATGGTGGCGAGGCAGCAAGATTCTTAGAATTGTTATCCTCTATAACAAGGAAATGGAAATTTTAGAAAGAATTCAGAGTAGAAAAGATGTAAAGGCAATAAGTGTTCGCCTTTTGGGTGATTATAAGTCTGTCAATTATATGGAGGTTTGGAATAAGTTGGGTGCTTATTGCCAGAAGCATCATCTTGATTATGATTGTCCGGATGCAGAATACATCAACATCTATCACGACAATCCGGCAACAACTCCTGCCGAAGCCTGCCGCACGGATGTTTGTATCGCAGCTCCTATCGTAGAGCAGCTTCAGCCTGAGGAAGACGTGAACATCATTACGATTTATGGCGGTCGCTTTCTTGTTTACCGCTATCAAGGACCGTATGAGAATCTGGCAGAAGTAAACGCCAAGGTTTATTGTGAACTCCTTCCTGCATCTGGCGAGAAGGTGAAGTTGGGAAGCGGAGTGTTGGAACATTGTCAGATGTTTGAGCGTTACTTGAACGACCCGGAGACAACAGCTCCGGAGGAATTGCTAACAGAAATTTGGATTCCGATAGAGTAATAATTATAAGGATAAAGAATGTTATGAAGAAAGAGATAAATCCAAGAGAAACTTCCAGAGCGGAGGCATTCGAATTATGGATGTCGTCGCCGATGCCAATGGTAACCCTGACCAAGACATTCGATGTTTCCCGAATTTTGAAGATAAGCAGGAAGAGGGGATGGAAATTCAATATGATCTTGTGCTGGGCGATAGGCTGTGCTGCATCGAGAACCAAGGAGTTTTATCTTCTTCCGGAAAAAGGCTTTGGCTCATCCTGGCGATTGATGCAATACGATTCTATCGCCATTAACGTAATCGTGGAAAATAAGAAGGGAGAAATCAATTCCTGCGATGTTCCTTATTCTGATGATATTCAGAAGTTTAATGAAGATTATCTTCGTCTGACTTCTGAGGCTGCTGCTGAATGCAAGTCATCATCTTTAGAGAATGCGATGGTGGTGGGAACGTCGGCGATGATAGGAACGGAGCTTGATAGCATTGTGAACCAATACACAGATTTGTTTTGCAATCCCATGCTGATGTGGGGAAGTTATCGCCGTGGCTTCTTCCGAACCACACTCCCAATCCCATTCCAGTTTCATCATGTACAGATGGATGGTGGCGAGGCAGCAAGATTCTTAGAATTGTTAGATTCGTTAACATTAAGCTCTAAAGCAGCCAAAGCGCGAATTCAACAAGCAAGTGCTTGGATAGACTTATATCCGAACACTTGTTGCTATCTCCATAAAGGTTCGTTTTCCCATCCTTGTGGAAAGCCCATGGCATGTAAATCAATATTGGGATAATCTGCGAACAATCTGAGCAGAGAGCTTTTTAAATCCATACAAGGAGTTATAGTTTGCTCCATATATAATAAGGTGCATAACTGATGGTAAAGTTTGATAGGCTTTTGGGTTGGAGCAATCCAAGAAAGTGGAAGCCGATTTGGCAATTGTGGCTTCAAGGCAAAACGCCTATTCCATATACGGGCATGGTGAGCACAACAATTGCGAAGCACGGTTATACACCTTATCCAACTTTCCAAGTAAGTGTATTGAGGTAGTCCAAACTCTCTTGCCACTTGCTTTTTGAGACGATTGTCCTTGAACAGACAAAATAATTTGGAAAGCGTACCAAACGAAACGACCTCTAATGTTTTCCACACAGGAGGGAGAGAAGGGAAAGTATATTTCTCGGAATGCTCCTTGATGAAATCTTCATTTGAACGAGATACCTCTTTCTTGATATTGTCAAGGCAGCCTTCATAAAAGTCTGCATTCTTGAACAATGATGCATCCATAAACCAAAATGCGCCATGCTCCATGGAAAATATCTGAATCATTTTGGTCCGAAGAGAAATCTCTATATCTTGAATTGCCTTGAATATAAGTTGACGAAGTTCTTTGTCAAAGAGATAAAGGTCGATGGCTTGTTCAAATGTACTACCCAGTTTATAATGATGAAACTGTCTGTCTTCCTCCATATATCGTAGGTAACTGGCAATACGAAAATAACTGATATTGCGAAGCTGCAATTTGGCAGTTGCAATATCTTCTATCACCAGCCCTCTGTTCTGGAGCAAGGCAACCTGTTCATCTACGTTTATCGGTTGTTTGTCGTAATCCATATACCCTTTATAAAAAGCGAAGTCCCACCGTGGTACGCATCGTTGAGAGGCGTGGTGGGATTTGTTGCTGCAAACAATACTCTTTTTTATTGGAAACTCCAAATATTTTCTTCAAAATCTGATTGTCAAATATGGATTTTAACGTAAAAAGTTCTAATTTCCAAGTTTTTCTCCTTGTAAGCTATGCGAGATTTAGAAAAATATCGTATCTTTGTCCCCGAATTAAGGCGTTCTTTGCATATTGCAAAATACAGAAACGAGCAGAAGTCCGCTCGTTTCCATATTGTTACCTATATAATATAGGCAAACGCCCAACTTCTTGATTTTCAATCAAAGTCCAATTTAGAGCGAGTTATTTTCTTTAACGCAATATGGCAGAAATGTTAATGGAATTTCACATAACTCTGCAAGGTGATTTTTGGTGGTGTAAGAAAAATGTAGTACCTTTGCACCTGTAATCAAGAACATTATTAATCACTAAAAAACTAGAAAATTATGAAGAAAGAAACTTGGAAACAGATTTTTCAGATTGTACTCACAATCTTGACGGCGCTCGGCACTACCCTCGGAGTAACATCATGCATGGGGGCGTAACAGTTCATTATTAGTTACTCCCCCGCCCTTCTTCTTCCAGAAACGCTTACTGAAACTAAATTTCAACCACTAAAAAAAGCATGTGACTATCATTATCCACTTAGTAATAATTCAAGTTTCGCAAGTTCAGAAGTTAAATGAGTTAAAGAATTATAAACATTTATTCATATCAGCCGACATCAGATTTTATTCACTAACTTTGCATCAGATATATACATTAGAATTCTTTACAAACAATAAAATGGAGAATAAAATAACGACAATGGAGCGGGGAATGCAGCGACGCACCGAACTGCTCCTGGGAAAGGATAATCTTGAGAAAATTCAGAAGGCAAGAGTGCTCATCTTCGGTATCGGAGGAGTAGGATCATGGTGCGCTGAAGGACTCCTGAGAAGCGGCGTGAGAAACATCACAATCGTAGACAGCGACAGGGTATGCGTAACCAACTGCAACCGCCAGCTGATGGCTACAAGCCGAACCTTAGGCGAAGTGAAGGTAGAGGCGCTGCGCAACCGACTGCTCGAAATCAACCCCGATGCCAACATCACAGCCTATCAGAAAATATATCAGGCAGAAACTGCCGATGAATTCCACATGGAGCAATACGACTTCATCATCGATGCCATCGACTCGCTCAAGGATAAGGCTGACCTCATTCTGCGTGCCACTGCCCTGCCTAAGGAAATCACCTTTATTTCTTCTATGGGAGCTGCCCTGCGCACCGACCCATTCAAGGTAAGAAAATCTGAATTCTGGAAGGTGGATGGAGACCCGCTGGCAAGAGCACTGCGAAAGAAATTCAAGAAGAACAAAACCTTCCCACGACGAAAATTCCAGTGCGTATACAGTGAAGAAAAACCGATGCAGAACCAGGGGGTGAACAAAGCCTGCGGCACGGGCGGATGCCTATGCCCGAAAGCCAAACTCATTAGCGGAGAGAGGGGTACCGATACTGCCGTATATGATGCTCCGGGCGACCAGCAACTGGTAGAACACGAATGGTGCTCTACTAAGGCACAGATCAACGGTTCGCTCTGCCACATCACCGCAACCTTCGGAATGGCTATCGCAGGAATGGTCATCAACCACATCATTGAATAACTGTTTTCTTTACAACAGTCACTTGAAAAGAAACTTACAAAACATACGCAAAAGGCGAGGCGCTTTCACAAGCTCCCCGCCTTTATTAATTATTCAAGTTTCGCAAAGTTCAGAAGTTTCTCGGGAGTAGTCTTATCGGCATTCGCCTCTATTCGTCTCTTCATATCTTCAAAGAATAAAAGTTAAATCCGATAAATCTTGTTAAACAAATTCTATCTTACCTCTTATGTTTATACCTTTGCACGCAAATTTATAATCACAAAGGACATTTTCATGTCCCAAAAAGGATAATATTTAATTTAAATAAGAGAAGAAAAATGAAAGAAAAAGCAGAAAGTTCAGTAGCCTGCAATCATCACAAAGTAGGCTTTCTGGGATTGCTCGTTACATTAGGCATTGTATTCGGAGACATCGGAACATCACCTCTCTATGTGATGAAGGCTATCCTGCATACGGGCGAAAGCATCAGCGAGAGCACCATCCTGGGTGCACTGTCATGCATCATCTGGACACTCACCCTCCAAACCACCATCAAATATGTATGCGTGGCGCTACGTGCCGACAACAATGGCGAGGGAGGCATCCTCGCCCTCTATGCATTGCTGCGCCGACTCAAGAGCAAGTGGATTTACCTACTGGCCATCATTGGCGCAAGCACCCTGCTGGCAGACGGAATCATCACCCCTGCCATCACCGTGACCACAGCCATCGAAGGACTCGAAAGCATCAGTCCCAACCTGCCAGTCATCCCCATCACCCTGGGCATCATCACCATCATCTTCTTCGTGCAGCGGTTTGGCACAGAGAGTATTGGTAAATCATTTGGCGTATTTATGCTGCTATGGTTCCTGCTGCTGGGCGTGATGGGAGCTTTCAGCATCACGTCTTACCCATTGATACTGAAGGCTTTCAACCCCTATTATGCTGCCATGCTGCTGGCAAAATCGCCTGAATGGTTTCTGATTCTGGGTGCCGTATTTCTCTGTACTACCGGTGCCGAGGCTCTCTATTCCGACCTGGGACATTGCGGCAGAAAGAACATCGCCATCAGCTGGGGCTTCGTAAAGACCATGCTCATTCTCAACTATCTGGGACAGGGAGCATGGGTGCTGAATCATGCTGATACGGCACTGGCAGCGAATCCGTTCTTTGCCATCATGCCGCAGAGCATGCTGTTCTTCGCCATCATCATGGCCACGGGTGCGGCAATCGTTGCGAGCCAGGCACTCATCAGCGGAACCTTCTCCATATTGAGCGAAGCCATGAACCTGCACTTCTGGCCGCGCATGCGAATCAAGCATCCTACCCATGTTAAGGGGCAGCTCTATATCCCGATGATCAACCTCGCCATGTACATCGGCGTGGTTCTCATCATCCTGCTCTTCCGCGACTCCTCGCACATGGAGGCAGCCTACGGACTCGCCATCACCATCACCATGCTGATGACTACCCTGCTGCTCGGTTTCTACCTGCACAGCAAGGGAGTGGCACGGATTTTCACGATGCTGTTTATGGGCGCATACTGCATCATCGAAGCCATCTTCCTGACTGCCAATCTGTCAAAGTTTCTTGCAGGTGGATGGTGTACGATGCTCATTGGCGGAATCCTGTTCCTGATGATGTACGTGTGGGTGAAAGCCATGAAGATACGTCGCCATTATATCAGCACCAAACCGCTGGATGATTATTATCAGATTATCTCCGACATCAAGGCCGACGAGAGCATCCCTAAGTACGCTTCCAACCTGGTTTATGTGAACCACGCCAACAAGGAAGGTGCCGTAGATGACAAGTTGCTCTACTCCATCATCAACAAGCAGCCGAAACGTGCTGACCATTACTGGCTTATCAACATGGAGTTTGTTGACACTCCTGACACGCTGGAGTACAACTGCGAGACTCTGATTCCCGACACCCTCTACAGCGTAACCATGCACATTGGTTTCCGCATAGAGCCTAGGGTGAGTCTCTATCTGCGACAAGTAGTGGAAGATCTGGTAACAGACGGAAAGGTAGATTTGCAAAGCACCTATCCTTCGCTGCGCAAATACGGAATTCCGGGCGATTTCCGATTCATCATCATTCACCGCGTATATTACCCGGAGAGTTCAGATAATCGCCAACAGAACCTGCTGATGAGTATCTACGCTCTTATCAGCAAGATAGGTATTGACGAGCCTAAGGCATTGGGCCTCGACACTTCCATGGTAGTGGTAGAAAGAGTGCCGCTCATCATCAACCATCCGGCCATGAAGGACAAGGTCATTAAGGTTATTAAGGATTCTGAAACATCACAAAGCAGACAATAAGCAAAAAGGCGAGGCGCTTTCACAAGCTCCCCGCCTTTAACCTATTAGCTAGAAGATTATAGCTAACAACTAACACAAAACCTTATAACTATTTTCAAATCTTAATCGTTATTTGAACCTATGAACGAACATGTTTTTTTTATTAGAGGATAGTCTTAACAGCCTCCAGCATGCCCTTCTCCTGAATAAGGTCAAGATCTTTCTTAACCAACTCGGTAAGGCCAGGAACTGTCTTGTTCAAATCCTCGTGCCAGATATAGTCGAAGCCCAATACGCCCTCAGCTACCTTCTGGGTATCGCCGGTAGCCCAAAGCTCGGTGAGCTTGTCCATAATCTTCTGGTCATCGTTTGGCTGGATAGGAGCACCATCCTCGCGAACACCACCCTTATAGTAAGTGATGATAGCAGCAAGACCGAATACCAAACCCTGTGGCAACTCGCCCTTACGCTCAAGATAAATCTTGACACCAGGCAGGTCACGAGTCTCAAACTTAGGGAATGAGTTGAGCATGATGCTGGTTACCTGATGATCTACGAATGGATTCTCGAAACGCTCCAATACGTCAGAAGCAAACTTCTGCAGCTCATCCATAGGGAGGTTCAGAGTCTGCATCAACTCCTCAAACTGTACCTTGTGGATGTACTTGCCCAATACCGGGTGCTCGCAGGCATCGCGAACAATGTTTACACCGCTGAGGTATGTAACAGGGCTCAATACGGTGTGAGGACCATTCAGCAGGGTAACCTTACGCTCGTGGTATGGCTTCTCATTATCTGTGATAAGCACGTGGAGACCTGCCTTATGAGCTGGGAACTCCTCCTGCATCTGCTCTACTGTCATATTTTCCGCCTTCTCGATAACCCAGAGGTGGAAGCTTTCTGCCTTAACTACGAGGTTGTCCTTGTAGCAAATCTTCTGCTGAATCTCCTTGATGGTATCGCGTGGGAAACCAGGAACGATGCGGTCTACCAATGTAGCGCAAACGTAGCAGTGGTTGGTGAACCACTCCTTGAAGCCCTCGTAATCAGCACCCATATCGCCCTTCCAGAGCTCGATATACTGATAGATGCACTCCTTGAGGTGGTGACCGTTCAGGAAGATCAGCTCACATGGCATCAGGATCATACCCTTGGTTGGGTCGCCCTCGAAGAACTTGTAGCGGTGGAACAAGAGCTGAACCAACTTGCCTGGATAAGAAGCTGCAGGAGCATCTGTAAACTTGCAAGAGTCATCGAATGCGATACCAGCCTCTGTAGTGTTAGAGATGATGAAACGCATCTCTGGCTGCTCAGCCAAAGCCATGAAAGCCTGGTTCTGAGAATATGGGTTCAATGCACGGCTGATAACGTCGATACGCTCCAATGTGTTGATAGCCTGGCCGTTCTCCTTACCCTGAAGGTTTACGTGATAGAGGCAGTCCTGACCATTCAGCCAGTCAACCATACCACCAGCCAATGGCTGAACTACAACGACAGAACCGTTGAAGTCGGTCTTCTTGTTCATATTCCATACAATCCAATCTACGAATGCACGGAGGAAGTTACCTTCACCAAACTGAATGATTTTCTCTGGAGCGACGCTCTTAGGAGCAGTGCGCTTGTTTAATGCTTTTAGCTCTTTCATGATTTGTTTATTTTGTTTTTATTATTTTACTTTTCGTTTTAAATTCCAATCTATTCATCAGATTGTTTTTTTCTGAGTGCAAAGGTAGTAAATATTTCGTTTGATTGTTCCAAAAACAGCGAAAAACTTCACGCAAACCTTTACGCTCCACTCCGGTTCTATACCTTATTATATATAGAACTGCGCAGGCACAAAATAAAGAAGTAGGGATTTTCCCCCACCCCTTTAGGGGAAATCCCGACCGTGGAAGCAAAAAACATCGTATCTTTGCACCAGAAAAAAGAAACATGAAGTATAACAATTTAAAGATATACGATTATGAAACGAATGATAATAGCTCTGGTAGCCATGTTCATGATGACATTCACTACCGCTTCTGCAATGAGTTATGAGCAGGCAAGACAGCAGGCTCTCTTCCTGACAGACAAGATGGCTTACGAGCTCAATCTTACGGAAGACCAGTATGAGGCAGCTTACGAGGTGAACCTCGACTACCTGATGAGTGTAGATACATACGATGACCTGTATGGTGCTTACTGGCGCCAGCGCAATATGGATTTGAGCTATATCCTGCTCGACTGGCAGTATAGAACATATCTCAATGCCACCTATTTCTACCGTCCGCTCTACTGGAATGCGGGCTACTGGCACTTCGGCATCTACGCCCGCTATCCGCGCCGCGACTATTTCTACTTCGGCCGCCCTCACTTCTACGTATCTTACCGTGGAGGTCATAGCTGGCGAGTAAACGGAAACAGAAGCTGGTATCACGGAAGAAGTTTTGGCGGACCTCACCCAGGAGGACATCCTAGAGTAGGTATGAGAGACGGATTCAACCGTGGTGATTACGGCAGAGGAAGATCTTTCGGAAATCTGAACCGCGAGAACAGACCTCAGATGAACCCAAACCGTGGTTTCGGTAATGCAAGCCGCCCTAACAACAACGCTGGCTTCGGAAACAGCAACCGCCCTCAGAACGGAGGCTTCGGAAATAACAACGGAGGCTTCGGCAACAGCAGCAACCGTGGCTTCGGCAATAGCAACAGTCGCCCTAACCGCGGTTTCGGCAGCAGCAACAGCAGCACCAGCAACAACCGCGGTTTCGGAAACAGCAGCCGTGGTTTCGGAAACAGCAGCTTCGGAAGCGGAAGAAGTAATATCTTCGGGGGCAACCGCAGCAGCATGAGCCGTTCATTCAGCAGCGGGTCTGGCAACCGTGGCGGCGGATTCACCCCTCGCTCTTCTACACCAAGCAAGAACAATGGCGGTGGAAGCTTCGGACACAGAAGATAAAAAAAGAGAAAGAGTTAAAATTTCAAGTTTATAAAGACAGAGAGTTAATAAAAATCAAGACCTCAAGCAAGAGAGTAAGAAAAATCAAGACCTCAAGCAAGAGAGTAAGAAAAATCAAGTACAAAAAATGGGAATTTGCATCGGTTCATACCATTCGCAAATTCCCATTATTATTTTATCAACTTTCAGTAAAAGTTTTACTCCAATCCGAAGAGCGATTTCAAACCGCCATCTACGCCCGAGAATCCCATGAAGGCGAGGCTGAGGAGCGCTGCAGTTACCATGACGATAGCTACGCCCTGCATGCCCTTAGGAATACGGACCAAAGCCTGCTGCTCGCGAATGCCGGCAAAGACGATGAGAGCCAGGGCAAAGCCGAGAGCTGTAGAGAAAGCGTAAACCACGCTCTCAAGCAGATTGTAATCCTTCTGGATAACCAGGATGGCTACACCCAGCACGGCACAGTTGGTAGTAATCAGAGGCAGGAAGATACCGAGTGCCTGATAAAGCGCAGGAGAAACCTTCTTCAGGATAATCTCTACCATCTGAACCAAGGCTGCAATCACGAGGATGAATGCCAGGGTTTGGAGATATTGTAATCCGAACGGATCGAGTACATACTTCTGAACACACCAGGTAATGATGGTTGCCAGGGTCAAGACAAAAGCGATGGCACCACCCATACCGATGGCTGTATCAACTTTCTTCGATACGCCCAGGAATGGACAGATACCGAGAAACTGCGACAAGACGATGTTGTTGACGAATATCGCAGAGATAAATATCAATAAATATTCCATAATTTCTATTTTATTTCATTGATTTGAAGCGATGCCTACGCTTACTTCTTTACCTTATTAAATATCGCAATGATGTATCCCAATGTGAGGAAAGCTCCAGGAGGCAGGATGAACATCAGAATGTTGGTAGTCTCCGGCAACAGAGTGATACCGAATACACTACCTGCACCGAGTATCTCGCGGGCACTACCCAGGATGGTCAAACCGAGGGTGAAACCCAAACCGCAACCAATGCCATCGAAGAGGCTGGCAATAGGCGAATTCTTGGCAGCAAAGCTCTCTGCTCTACCTAGGATGATACAGTTTACTACAATCAGCGGAATATAAATACCCAGCGCCTGATTGATGCTGTCGGGAGCATAAGCGCTCATCAACATCTGAAGGATGGTTACGAAGGCTGCAATCACTACGATGAAAACAGGGATGCGAACCATATCCGGGGTAATCTTCTTGATACAGGAAATAACAAAGTTGGTACAAATCAGCACCGCCATGGTAGCCAATCCCATAGAGAGACCGTTGATGGCGCTGGTTGTTGTAGCCAAAGTAGGACACATACCGAGAAGCAACACGAAGGTTGGATTCTCCTTGATGAGTCCGTTCATCAAAATCTTAACATTACTCATATCGGTTTATCCTTTCTTTTCGTTATGTTCAACTTTAGATGCACCACTCTCTGCATCTGCTTTCTGAGATGCACCGCTCTCGCCATCTACACTCTTACCTGCATAGGCAGCGTAAGCCTGATTGATAGCCTTGAGGAAGGCGCGGCTAGTAATGGTAGAAGCGGTGATGGCGTCTACTGCATTGCCACTCTTATCGTCCTTAGATACGTGGAGGTCGCCATCCTTTGGAGTCTTGCCGATGATGCTACCCTTTCCGTCCTTCTGGAACCAGGTAGCAGCCTTGGCGCCCAGACCCGGAGTTTCTGAAGCCTGAAGCACGGTATAACCCATAATCTTGCCCTCGGTATCGAAACCAACGAGCACCTTCAGATCGCCACCGAAACCACCGGTAGTACTCTCTACGGCAGCACCCAGCTGCTTGCCGCTCTTGTCTGAGCACTTGTGGATGGTGAAAGAGAATTCCTTACCGCCAAACTCCTGCTTTACCTCTTCAGGCTCAGCCACCTGGAGTTCTTCTGTACCCATCACACTCTTTATACCGGCAGCCAGACTCTGTGCAGCCTTCTCGGCAATAGGACCAGATGTAAGATGATTGATATATGCAAGAACAGCACCTACGATGAGCGCTACGCCCACCAGCACAAGCACCATGTTCTTCAATGATGATTCTAATTTCTGCATGTCTCTGTCCTCCTTATTTCTTAGCAGGCTTCTCACCGAAGCGCTTTGGTTTAACGTATGTGTTAATAAGAGGTGTGAACGCATTCATGACAAGAATGGCGAACGACATACCTTCCGGATAGCTACCCCAGTTACGGATGATGACGGTCAGCAGACCGATACATACACCGTAGATAAGCATGCCCTTGTGGGTCATCGGAGAGGTTACATAATCAGTAGCCATGAAGATGGCACCGAGCATCAGACCACCACTGAAGATGACAGCCAGAGGATTGGCATAAACAGGATTAGCCAAATGCATCAAACCGCTGAAAACGAATACGGTAGCGATGATGCTGACTGGAATATGCCAGGTAATGACCTTCTTCCAGAGCATGTAAGCCAAACCGAGCAAGAGGGCGAATGCACAAACCTCACCGGTAGTACCGGCACCGAAGGTATCGCCAGTGGCACCGAAGAGCAGGCTCATCGCATCAGGCAACTGGTTGAGAACAGAAGCATCGCCCGTCTTGATGGCTGTCTTCATGATAGCCAGCGGAGTAGCACCCGTTGTAGCATCTGTATAGCTGAGCATCTGTCCGGCTATAGGCCATGAAGTCATCTGGGCAGGGAAGCTGACGAGCAGGAAGCAACGGCCTACCAAAGCGGGGTTGAAAGGATTGTTACCCAAACCGCCGAAGCTCATCTTACCTACACCGATGGCAAACAGGGCACCGATGATGATGATCCAGAGAGGAAGGTTACTTGGCAAGTTCATGCCGAGCAAGAGACCGGTGATGATGGCAGAACCATCGAGCAAGCTGGTCTCCTCCTTCAGGAGATATTTTGTAATTGCCCACTCAAAGAAGACGCAGGCTGCCACAGAGGTAAGCAGTACGACTGCTGAACCCAAGCCGAAGAAATAGAAAGATGCGAGGATGGCAGGCACGAGAGCGATAATCACTCCGTACATGTTCTTCTCTACGCTCTCATTTCCATGAGCGTGTGGCGATAATGAAACGATTAATTTTCCCATTTTATCTTTTAAATTCTTTCTTAAATGAAATTCATTCTTGACGTGAACGCTTACTTCTTGGCGTTGCGAGCTCTGATAATGCCCATTACCGCACCCTTACCATTGATAATATTATCGAGGATAGGACGATGAGATGGACAGGTGAACTGGCATGAACCGCAGGCGATGCAGGATGTTACCTCCTCTGCCTCCAGACGCTCATAATCCTTCACTACGCTCAAGGTAGCGAGCAAGTATGGCTCCAGGCCCATTGGGCAGGCATCCACACACTTGGCACAACGGATACATGGCTGAGCCTTCTTGCGATGAGCATCAGCATCGGTCAATACGGTGATTGAGTTGGTACCCTTGGTTACCGGTACATCGAGGCTGATTACAGCCTTACCCATCATCGGACCACCAGCCAGCACCTTGTTGTCGCCCTCAGGCAAACCTCCGCAATTCTCAATCATCTGAGAGAATGGAGTACCCATACGTACGAGGAAGTTGCCTGGGTTCTTCACCTGCTTACCGGTTACGGTAGTATAGCGTTCGAAGAGAGGTTTATTCTTCATAACTGCCTGATAAACAGCAAAGGCAGTACCTACATTCTGAACAATTGCTCCAACGTTGACAGGGATAGCTGGAGGAGCTGGAACCTGACGGCGGATAACCGCATCAACCAACTGCTTTTCACCACCCTGAGGATACTTCTTGGCAAGAGGCACAATCTCGATACGGGAATCATTGGCAGTCTTCTCCTCGAAGAGTTTGATGGCAGCAGGCTTGTTGTCCTCGATACCGATATAGCCCTTCTCTACCTTGGCAGCCTTCATCAGGAGGTTCAAGCCAACGAGAATCTCATCAGCATGCTCCATCATCAGACGATAATCGGCTGTGATATAAGGCTCGCACTCTACACCATTGATAATCACGCACTCAGCCTTGGCTCCAGGAGGAGGACAAAGTTTGATGAAGGTTGGGAAACCAGCACCACCCATACCCGTGACACCAGCTACCTTGATGCGGTTTACGATTTCCTCTGGAGTAAGCTCAGTATGAGCCTCAAGCGTTTCGAGTTTATCAGAGCGGTCGATACTCTCCTCCCACTCATCGCCTTCTACATTAATAATGATGCAAGGCTTGCGATAACCGGTAGCATCAATAGATGTATCTACCTTGAACACAGTACCTGATACGGAACTGTAAATAGGAGCACTCACAAAGCCACCTGCCTCAGCGATGAGTGTACCCACCTTCACCTTGTCGCCCTTGGCAACTACAGGCTTGGCAGGAGCACCGATGTGCTGACCAAGTGGGAAAATAGCCTGCTTAGGAAGAGGAGCTACCTGAGTAGCCATCTCGGCAGTAATCTTATTCTCTTCTGGGTGAACTCCACCAATTCTAAAAGTTCTCAAATTCATGATTATTCCTCCTTTTTCTTAACTGGGAAATTAACTTTTACGAGAGCACCGGTTGGGCATTCGTCAACACACTTGGTACACATGCGGCACTTGTTGAAGTCAACATAAGCCACATTGTTTTCTACCGTGATAGCATCAAACTTGCAGACCTTCTGACACTTACCGCATCCGACGCAAGCAACGCTACAAGCCTTCTTGGCAACAGCACCCTTGTCGTGGTTCACGCACTGAACGTAAACTCTACGACCCTTAGGTCCCTTCTTTCGAAGCTCGATGATATGACGTGGACAAGCGTTGGCACAAGCACCACAACCCGTACACTTCTCTTCATCAACCTCAGGAATGCCAGTTTCAGGATTGATAGAGATTGCGCCAAACTGACAGGCAGCCACGCAATCGCCACACCCCAGACAGCCGAACCCGCAGCCTGTTTCGCCAGCGCCACATGAATTCATAGCTGCACAAGTGTGCAAACCATCATACTCGGCAATGCGAGGACGATTCTCGCAAGTACCATTACAACGTACCACAGCCACCTTTGGCTCGGTATTGGCTACTGCCATACCTAAAAGGTCGGCTACCTTGCCCATCACGTCGGCACCACCTACCGGACACATCAGTCCATCGATAGAACCGGCATCAGCACCCTTCACCAGAGCTGCAGCCATACCGGAACATCCGGCAAAACCGCAACCACCACAGTTGGCACCTGGCAGAATCTCTCCTACCTGGCCCAAGCGAGGGTCTTCTTCGACGGCAAACTTCTTAGATACTCCGAAGAGAACCAGCGCTGCAATCAGCGCGATTGCTCCGAGAACCAAGACAGCAATCAAAATAAAATTCATAATTTTTTGTGTTTTGTTTTGTTATTTTCTTTGTTTTAAAATAAGAGTTCTCCACTTAAACTACAGAAGCACATCAAGTACCCTATGATTCAATAGAGAAGCTCAGTTTGTTTTTAAGTTTGTTTCTGAATAAGTAGAGCACCACATAGTATGGAATGAGAATGCCCAATGCCGAGAGCGCTGCGGCTCCCTCTGAGTGAGTAGCTTTCAGTACACCCACCAAAGCGATCACCATCAGTATCAGCGGCAACAGATAGCCATAGAAACTGGCTCTGAAGCCTACAGCCGAATCAGCAGTCACCACCACGCTATCGCCTTTGTGGTAGAGAGACGCCTCTGAGGTAGAAACCTCAATCATCTTCTCTTTCGATTCAGATGCAGTACAATGGGCAGCCACCTTGCAAGCGCTGCAGGCTGACGACTGTACGATGCGAATGCACACACAACCTTCTTCTACGCTTTCTACGATGCCAGAATGTTTTATTTTGTTATTCATTTGTAATGTTGAGATTGCATTTTTGCAATTCAAGTGCAAAGATACTACATTATTTAGAAATGGCAAACAAAATCGAAAAGAAAATATAAAAAAAGAAGCGTAAACGTTATCTATACCCTGGAATCAGGCAGTTTGAGAACAAATTAAAAGCAAAAATGCTTTTTTTTAGCAACTTCTTTTGGTGATATCAATTTTTTATGTATCTTTGCATTGATTATTAAAGAATTGATATGGAAACATTAGAGCAAACAATCATGCAAGTAGAGCGCTTTATCAGAAAAGTGGCTCAAAAGTTCCCAGCGCCAGAATCTGATGACGAGACTTCTCAAATGACCGACATCCACGTAAGGGTTTCGCAAGACAGTGGCGAACTCCTGGCCTTTGACGACGATGACAACGAGATTACCCGCTGCGTTGTTGAGCAATGGATAGAAAACAAGGATGAAGACTTCTACGACGAGGTAGCAAAGCTGCTTCGCGATGTATTGCGCAAACAGGCTGATATCATAGATCATCTCGGCATTCTCAAGCCATACAGCTTTGTGCTCGAAGATGAGGATAAAGAGCATATTGGCGAGCTCTATCTTGCTGACGATGATACGATCATCGTAGGTGGTGACTTGATGGAGAATCTGGACAACGACCTGGATAACTTCCTGAACGACCTGCTGAAAGAATAAAAAAAATACAGGATGTAAGGACTACCCGCTCCCCCATCCCAACAAAATAAAAAACCGTTGCACTCTCTCCTATCGAGTACAACGGTTTTTCTGTTTTTAACGGTCTTTCCGTTTATATCATCTAACCAATCTAAAAAGAAATTTTCTTTTTCTTACCTTTACTTTCGTTTCCTACACGGTCGAGAGCAGTTACTACATACACATATTTCTTGCCACTCACATAAGGGATGCGATAGAAATTATCATAAGTTACTGCCTGGAGTGCAGAAACATCATTGAGATTTACCTTAGCTCCTTTCTCAAAACGGTAGATAGCAAAACGGTTCACCTGATCGCCCCACTTTTTCTTGCTAGCCTTAGGAGCCTTCCATACCAGCAGCGGACCTTTCTCGGTCCACATCAGCTTGAGACCCTTTACCCCCTTTGGCGCCTTATTATCAAGGAAAGGCATAGAGGGTGGCAATGCTGGATACTTCCAATAATTATTGCGGAGTGTATGTCCGATATTACCTACATTATCGGCAGCAGTCTGCGCATACCAGAGCACAGTGCCCTTCACATTATTCATCTGCTGATGCAAACGGTGCTTGGCAGGCAACTGATGATTGCGCGGATTGACCGGGTCAGCAAACTTGGCTGTACGCTCTATATCTTCACCTATATATAATGGGCGGTTGCCAGCATGCTTATTCCACCAGGTTATGAGCGTCTTGTAATCGGCAGCACGATTGCCTATCTCCCAATAAATCTGAGGCACACAATAGTCTATCCAACCATTATTCACCCAAAGCAATACATCTGCATAAAGATCATCATAATTTTGGAGGCCGAAAGTTTCAGAACCATTAGGATCGGTACGCTTGTTGCGGTAGATGCCGAATGGAGAAACACCAAACTTGACCCAAGGCTTAACGGCATGAATGGATTCGCTGAGCTGCTTTACAAACCGGCTCACGTTATCACGGCGCCAATCACCTATGTTTCGCATGCCGCGCGACTGCTGACGGAAGAGCTGCTGATCAGGAATCTGACGTCCGGCCTCTGGATATGGATAGAAATAATCATCAATATGGAATCCATCAACATCATATCGGCTTACAATGTCCACAGCCACCTCGCAAATATAGTCGGCTGCAGCCTGCAACCCAGGGTTCAACAGCGTCAGCTTGCCATACTGAAAACAGAGATCAGGACGCCTCTTCACGATATTCTTCGGCGAAACCTGCTCATAGGAAGTTACGCTATGCTTGGCACGATAAGGATCAATCCAGGCATGAAGCTCCATGCCACGATTATGACACTGCTCTATCATCCACTGCAACGGATCCCAATAAGGAGAAGGAGCCTTTCCCTGCACTCCCGTAAGAAACTTGCTCCAAGGCTCTAAATCACTCTTATACAGAGCATCACACTCAGCTCGAACCTGAAAGATTATCGCATTCACGCCATCCTTCTGCAGTTCATCAAGCTGTCTGGTAAGCATCGCCTGGATCTGCTGCGTACTCTTGCCCAGATACTGTCCGTTAACACACTGTATCCAAGCTCCACGAAACTCTCGTTTGTTCTGAGCCTTCATTGTTGCCGACGACATCAGCATCATTGCAACAACGAGCATCAAAATCGCTTTCAGTCTTTTCATCTGTTATCTGTTATTTATCAATTTCATTTTTTCCTTTTCATTCTACAGTTTGTTCTTCATCCCTCAGCTTCGGGAGTGAAATATGGTATCTTACAGCCAGCAATCGGATGGCGCAGACCACACTGAAAGCTACAATCACCGTAATATAGAGGCTCACACCCAGATAGCTCAATCCCCAATAAGCCAAACCACCGGCGACACAAGCCATCGCATAAATCTCCTTTCGGAAGATGACCGGCTCTTCATTGAGTAGCACATCGCGGATAACACCGCCTGCAGCACCCGTGATACAGCCCATGATGATGGCTACCCAAAAAGAGAAACCACATTCGAGCGACTTCTGGATGCCCGCAATATTGAAAAGCGCCAAGCCCAAGGTATCAAACAGAAACCAGGTATTGTCAAGACGCTTGAGATAGCGGTGGCAAGCAATCACTACCAACTGCGCAAACAGCGTACAAATCAGGTAGATAGGGCTCAACATCCAAAACGGACGCACACCAAGCATCACATCTCGTATGGTTCCACCACCTATGGCTACAGCCACACCACAAACAAAACCGCCCAGCCAATCATAGTGCTTACTTGCTGCCAGACGAATGCCCGAAAGGGCAAAAGCAAATGTACCGATGAATTCTATCACGCTATGAAGCGTGAGCACGAATTCAGGATCGCCATGTATCATCATTTTCTCGTATCAGTTAGTTGCTCTAAATATCAATTTCTAATTATCTATATATCTATTCTAAATCACTAATTCTTGAATCTTTCTCCCCAGCAGGTAACCATCCAGTTGTAGAGGCGCTCCTCGGAAGGCGAATGCTGCGCATGCCAGAAACGGGCGTCCTTCAGTTCGTCTGGCAGATACTGCTGCTCGGTGAAATGCCCCGGATAATCGTGAGGATACTTATATCCGTCATGATAGCCCAAATCTTTCATCAGTTTGGTAGGAGCATTGCGGATGTGCAGCGGAACTGGCAGATTACCCGTTTGCCGTACAGTAGCCAGCGCATCATTAATGCCCAGATAAGCACTGTTGCTCTTCGGACTCGTGGCAAGATACACCACAGCCTCAGCAAGGGCGATACGCGCTTCGGGCCACCCTATCTTCATCACCGTATCGAAGGCTGCATTGGCAAGCAGGAGTGCATTCGGATTGGCAAGTCCCACATCCTCAGAGGCACTAATCACAACCCTACGGGCTATAAACTGCGGGTCTTCTCCTCCTTCTATCATCCTCGCCATCCAATAGAGCGCAGCATCGGGATCGCTTCCGCGAATACTCTTGATAAAGGCTGAGATAATATCATAATGCATCTCACCCTGTTTATCGTAAGCCAGCGGATTCTGCTGCAACTGCTCTTCTACCATCTTGTCGGTAATCACAATCTCTGAAGATCCGGCAGATTCTACCACCAGTTCCAGAATATTGAGCAGTTTTCGGGCATCTCCACCACTATATCGCAGCAGCGCGCCCGTCTCTTCCAACTTAATATTCTTTTCTCTGAGTTCTACATCCTGCGTAATGGCACGATGCAGAAGCCCTTCAAGATCAGCCTTTTCGAGCGGTTTGAGCACATAGAGCTGACATCTGGACAACAGCGGCCGAATCACCTCGAATGAAGGATTCTCGGTGGTAGCACCTATCAGCGTAACAATACCCTTCTCTACCGCACCCAAAAGCGAATCCTGCTGACTCTTGGAGAAACGGTGAATCTCATCAATAAACAATATAGGAGAAGCCGAATTAAAGAATCTACCACTTTTTGCTCTTTCTATCACCTCGCGGACATCCTTTACGCCACTGGTCACCGCGGAGAGGGTGAAGAACGGCACCTTGATGGTTTGTGCCACGATTTGAGCAAGGGTAGTCTTGCCCACTCCAGGGGGTCCCCAGAGGATAAAAGAGGATATGCGCCCTGCGTCAATCATCTTGCGCAGCACGGCCCCCTCACCTACCAAATGCTGCTGTCCTACATAGTCAGCAAGCGTGTGAGGTCTCATTCTTTCAGCTAACGGTTCACTCATAGTACGTGCAAAGGTAATGAAAAAAATCGAATTCCAAATAAAAAAGTGACCAAAAACACAAAAAAACAGCAAGAAAATTTGGATATATAAAAAGAAGTACTTACTTTTGCACACACAAACACAATTGAAGATGAATAAAGATAAAATATTAACACTGAAGAATGTTACTAAAAGTAGCATTTGGGAATTGCAGGAGAACGATGTGTTCCGTCTTTGGGAAGCAGTAGAAAAGGATGCTGACCTCAAGGATTTCCAGAACAAGTATATCGCAGTTATCCGCAGCGCATTCGAAATGGAACCAGTGACGGTAGACCGTCCTGAAGTGATTGACAAGCTGATGGCACGCGGCTTCAAGATTGGCACTTTCCGCATCAACGACAAGAAGGAAAAGTATGCCATCAAAAAGCGCCCTATCATGCGTGTTACTGATCTTACTTACGAAAATGTAAGTCACATCACCGCCAATAAGCTCATCGAACTCTTGGAGCGCAACTTTGGTGGTGGCTGGGAGAGTCTGCCTCAAAGCATTCAGGACATCATCGAAAGTAATTTCGACATCAGCACAACTACTCTTCCTGCTGACCGCCTGAAAAAGCCAGGAGGTCTGTACGAGAAAAAGCTCGCTGATGACTACGAAGTGCTCGTGGTACCAAAAGGTTCTTGGGTAGAAGCAATCTTTGCCAAGGAGAAGCCAAAGGTAGAAAAGGTTCGCATGAGATTCGATGATGAGAATGATTTGAAACGCAACGACGACCTGCTCGACCCAGACGAGGATGAAGACGAGGATGCACCAGAAATCGAGGATCACTACAACGATCCAGATGAGGATGACGATGCATTCGATGACGACAAGCTTACTGAGGAAAGCTACCGTACTACCTTCGAAGACCCGGAGAACCTCGGTCTTGATGATGCAGAAGACGTAGCCGACGATGATTATTAATTCAGTTTATACATTATTATAATATAAAGAGAAATGAACGCATTAATTGGATTTGTTGCATTAATCGCTGTAGGCCTCGTAGGTTGGGCGATTGCAGAATTTAAGTACAAGGCTTTCACTTTCACCCGTTCAGAAAAGGACATCGAGGAAGAGAAAGAGCTTGAAGAGCAGAAACGCGCAGAGGGTTTCAAGGAGATGAACATCCGCGACATCATGCGCAAAAACTCAACCAATGGTTATAACGCCGTAGGTTAGTATTATGTTAATTTACCTATGCTTATGATACAGTATATCATCATAGCAATCATATTGGCGGCATGCATCACGCATGCCGCCATTTGTATCTACCGCTCCATCAAACAAGCACGAGAGTGTAAAAACTATCAATGTTCAGGTTGCCCGTTCGTTGAGAAATGCCAAAAGAATAAAAAGAAAGAGGCTACTCAGCGGAAAGAATAAGAGCAGTTCTCATAAAAGAGCTGCTAAAACTACTTTTACTGTCATGCAGCGAGGAAACCAGACAAAAATTTAAGCATTTCAGAACCCGTTCATTATGAGCAAGATACAAAGAAAGTGATTGTTTTAATTAAAAAAGTTGCATAAAAATTTGGTAGAACCAATAAAAAGTAGTACCTTTGCACTCGCAAATCAGAAATGATTGTTCTACACAAGGTGTCTTAACCGAGCGGTTAGGTAACGGTCTGCAAAACCGTGTAGAGCGGTTCGACTCCGCTAGACACCTCATAAAAAAGGAAGTTCTTCAATAAGGACTTCCTTTTTTCATATCTACTCTCTCCCATTTTCATTCCTCATTTCTAGGTATTCATCAAAACCCCCATTTTTAGGTATTGCACAATTATAAAAATCTTCGTACCTTTGCAACCGTAAATGATAAACATCAGAACTGAGGTTATCCTACGAGTAGGAATTGCCCCTTGCCAAAAGCAATTCTGGTGAACGTTTGAAACTTTTAGATAATTGAGACAAAGATAGAAATTAAAATCTTGTTCGCTAATAGAAATAATTCATAATGTTTTTGTATAATATGAAAAGGGGTGCTTGTGAAAGTACCCCTTTTATGTATAGGTTTACTACATGGCGATGCATTTTGTTCTATGTCACGACGCACAGATTTCTACATCGCCATGTAATTTCAAAGATATCGGGAGTTTTAAAAAAGCCTGTTACTATTTGATTTTAGCACCAAATGACTTTACAAACTTAATCTTCTTGCCTTTTGCGATGATTGGCTTCTTCCATTCACCACCCAAAATACGGATAACAGCCTTCTTGCCTACAGGAACCACATCTACAGCCTTCTGCAAATCCATGAAATTGCCTCGACCTTCGGCAGAGACAACATAATCATAATGGCAGACATGAGACTTCAGCGCTGGCACCTGCTCAGCTACAGCATCAGCAAGCGCACCGGCAACCACACGAGCACCATATACATTATAATGAGTATTATCTTTCTTACCCTTAGGAACCTGCGGATTCTCGCCAGGCATAAACCACATATGTAATTTGCGGCTGCCTTCAATACCCATGCCCGTTTCTATATCGTGGGTAATCCTGGTAGCATCAACAAACGGAACATTCAACTGCATTGCTACATTGCGGGGAGCTATCACATAAGCTCCGTGGGTGTCGATAAGCGTATCGCTATTAATCTGTTCCTTTCCATCATATACTTTATTGCGAAGCTTCTCGTCATCATCATTCTTCAATTCTGCAGAATAATAACAGCGACGAACCACCGCATTGAACAGTACAGGAATGCCACCCTTGGCACGGGTCTCATTTACATATCTGGCAAGGTTTACATCAAAAGTAGATCCCGGATCAGTATGACGGTCAGGCATTGACTTTTCATCGTTATGCCCAAACTGGATAAACACATAATCACCTGGCTTTATTCTATCCAAAACCTTTTTCCATCTTCCTTCATTGATAAAGCTCAAAGAAGAACGACCATTAACAGCATGATTGTCAACAATCACCTTGTCATCAAAAAAGCCTTGCAACACCATCCCCCATCCTCGCTCTGGATTATTTCTAAAACCACCTTTCTCGGCAGCAGTAGAATCACCTATTACAAAAATCGTTGTTGTCTTTGTGCTGGATGTCATCAGTAACGCCAGTATGAATACACATAAAATAGCTTTTATTTTTTTCATTTGTCTGTAGTTTTTAGAAGTTACTAAAATTATAGTTAGGCATACACGCTAACACATAAAAAGCTCTCGCCCTGCCGCACTGCATATTCACATATACGAGCACGAGAGGACGAGAAAGAGAGTATTATTTATTTACTTTGGCTATCAATTCCTCGGCAGTAACCAAGGTTTGTTCGCCAGTTTCCATATTCTTAAGCGTAACCTTGCCCTGAGCCATCTCATTCTCACCTGCAAGCACCACAAATGGAATGTTCTTGGCATTGGCATAGCTCATCTGCTTCTTCATCTTCGCCTTATCAGGGAAGATTTCGGTACGGATACCGGCTGCACGAGCTGCACTTACTATAGGCAGGCAGTAAGCTGTCTCCTTTTCACCGAAGTTGATAAACAGTACCTGAGTAGCATTTACAGCCTCCTTCGGATAAAGGTCAAGCGCACCTAACACATCATAAATACGGTCAGCACCAAAACTGATACCAACACCGCTCAAACCTGGCAAACCGAAAATGCCGGTAAGGTTGTCGTAACGACCACCACCTGTAATACTTCCCATTGGAGTATCAAGCGCCTTCACCTCGAAGATTGCACCTGTGTAATAGTTCAAGCCACGAGCCAGGGTGAGATCCAGTTCTATCTCGTTGTTCAAGCCAAGAGTCTTCAAGGTATCGAGGATAAACTTGGTTTCCTCTACACCCTTTAAACCAACTTCTGAACCTTCGAGAACCTTCGCTATCACTTCAAGTTTCTCATCATTAGTTCCTGACAATGAGATGATTGGCTGCAACTTCTCAATGGCATCTTCAGAAATGCCGTCATTGCGCAACTCTTCGTTTACATTGTCAAGTCCGATTTTATCAAGCTTATCGATGGCCACTGTGATATCTACAATCTTCTCAGCCTCGCCGATAACCTCTGCAATACCGGTAAGAATCTTGCGGTTATTAATCTTGATGCATACACGAACGCCAAACTTGGTGAACACGGTATCAACAATCTGCATCAATTCGACCTCGTTCAGGAGAGAATCAGAGCCAACCACATCGGCATCACACTGATAGAACTCACGGTAACGTCCCTTCTGAGGACGGTCTGCACGCCATACTGGCTGAATCTGATAACGCTTGAAAGGCATCTGCAACTCCTCGCGGTGCTGCACTACGTAACGTGCGAAAGGGACGGTCAGGTCATAACGAAGACCCTTCTCACAAAGTTTCGCAGCTAATTTGAGTGAACCGAGAGAATGAATATCCTCATCGCTCACCTTATTCATATAGTCGCCTGAATTCAATATCTTAAAAAGCAGTTTATCACCCTCTTCACCATACTTGCCCATCAAAGTCTGAAGGGTTTCCATGGCTGGGGTTTCAATCTGCTGGAATCCATAAAGAGCATACACTTCCTTGATGGTGTTGAAGATGTAGTTGCGTTTCGCCATCTCAACAGGACCAAAATCTCTCGTGCCCTTTGGTATACTTGGTTTCTGAGCCATTTATTAATGTTTAATATGAATGTTAAATGTTTAATGTCTAGCGCAATGTAAACCCCTCAAAGTAAACATTAAACACTAAACATTAAACACTATATAATTTACTTGCGTACAATAGTCTGAGCACGGTCAGGACCGATAGAAATGATACCGATCTTAGTCTCAAGGAACTCTTCTACGAAAGCAATATAATCCTTGAACTCCTGTGGGAACTGATCTTCAGATGTGAACTTAGTCATATCTGTCTTCCAGCCCTTGAACTCCTTGTAAACAGGTTCAACATCATCGATTTCGTATGGGAAATCTGTTGTAACAGAACCATCCTTCAACTTATATGCCACGCATGCCTTGATGGTATCGAAGCCATCGAGCACGTCGCTCTTCATCATGATAAGCTCGGTAACACCATTCACCATGACAGAATACTTGAGCTGTACAAGATCGCACCAGCCACAACGACGCTCACGACCGGTAACAGCACCATACTCATGACCGAGGTCACGGATCTTGGCACCCGTCTCATCGAAAAGCTCTGTAGGGAATGGACCTGCACCAACACGTGTACAGTAAGCCTTCATGATACCATAAACATTGCCGATGCGGTTAGGGCCGACACCCAAACCTACGCAGGCACCTGCACAGATAGTATTAGAAGAAGTAACGAATGGATAAGAACCGAAATCAACATCGAGCATAGTACCCTGAGCACCCTCGCAGAGGATATCCTTGCCAGAACGGAGCACCTTATTGATTTCTACCTCGCTATCAATAAGTTTAAACAGCTTCAAGTATTCGATGCCCTCCATCCAGGTCTTCTCAACCTCTGTAATATCGAAGTCGGTATAACCGAGACTTGCGATGGTTTTGAGATGAGCAGCCTTGTGAGCAGCATACTTCTCCTCGAAATTGTCGAGGATATCGCCTACGCGAAGACCGGTACGGCTAACCTTGTCAGTATAAGTAGGACCGATACCCTTACCAGTAGTACCTACCTTGTTCTTTCCCTTAGAAGCCTCGATAGCAGCATCGAGTACACGGTGAGTAGGCATGATGAGATGTGCCTTCTTAGAGATGTAAAGACGGCTCTTCAAATCATGACCGCTCTTCTCAAGATCCTTAGCCTCACCCATAAAGAGGTCTGGAGCCAAAACCACACCATTGCCGATGATGTTCACCTTACCACCCTGGAAAATACCAGAAGGGATAGAGCGAAGCACATACTTCTCGCCCTCAAACTCCAATGTATGTCCAGCATTAGGACCACCCTGGAAACGAGCAATGACATCATACTTAGGGGTCAACACGTCAACCACCTTACCTTTACCTTCATCGCCCCACTGCAAACCCAGCAGGACATCTACTTTACCTGTGTTCATTTTTTATCTTTTTATCTTGATACTTATTCTTTTTTGCGTTTGCGAGTCATCTTGCTTTGACAGCCGCTGCATACGCCATAGATGTAAAGAGCATAAGCATCTTTACGAAAGCGCTGCATCCTGATATCCTTCACAGCAGCCGTAACCTGCGGTGCTACAATTTCGGTTACCTTGCCACAAATCGTGCAAACCTGATGCACATGATTGTCCTCGCTATAACTGGCCTCATACTTGGTGCCGTCTGCCAGACTGTGCTTTACCACAAGCCTCAGTTCCAGGAACAGATGCAATGTGTTATAAAGCGTAGCCCTGCTAACGCGAAAATTCTTTTTCAGTAGCTCTCTGCCCAAATCTTCTATCGAGAAATGCTCTCCCATAGAATAAATGGTGTCGAGGATAGTGGAACGCTCCGGAGTGCGCCGGTGATGATTGCTCTCCATATAATTGTCCAAAACCTCATGAGCTTTTGCTAAAATTTCTTCACTCATAATCCTTGTTAGTTACATAAAACGCACAAAGATACTCATTATCTACGACATAGAACAATATTTAATTTTAAAAAATCTAAATTTGCCTCAATTCCTCATAGATACGCTGAACCGGAAGCCCCATCACATTAAAATAACTCCCCTTCAACCCCGTACAACCTATGTAGCCAATCCATTCCTGAATACCATAGGCGCCAGCTTTGTCAAACGGCTGATAATGATCTATATAATAACTGATCTCATCATCAGAAAGCGGTTTGAACGTCACTTCTGTTGTTACTGAAAAGGAACGCTGCTTATGCTGGGTAGTAAGACAAACACCTGTAACTACATGATGCGTCTTTCCGCTCAACATCTTCAGCATTCGTCTGGCATCTTCAGCATCACGAGGCTTCCCGAGAATGACTCCCTTTCCTTCCTGGTTATTCTGTTCGCCAGCTGTTGGCGCAATCACAACCGTATCTGCTGTAAGAATCAAAGTTTCTGACTCGTCCAACTCTCCTACACTATTATTTCCGTTCAAAAGCGGACGATAAGCCTCAGCCTTTTTCTTGCAGATGAATTCTGCCACCTGATAAGCATCGAGGTCAGCAGGATAACTTTCATCAATACCACTAATCACCTTCACCTCAAAAGGAATATCCAAACCTGCCAGAAGTTCCTTGCGACGAGGCGAATTACTCGCCAAAATAATCTTATAATTCATCTATTTTAAACCTTATTACTTTGAACTTTATGATTAAAATTCAGTTGCAAACTTTCTACTATAAACTATCAGCTTTCAACTATTAACTAAATTCTACCAGCCAAACGCCTTAGCATCTGAAAGCCATAAACCCTTGGCTCTCAGTACCTGTTCTACGACATCACGTCCCACACCATCACCTCCGTTACAAGCCGAGATATAAGTAGAAATTTCTTTAATATCGGAGCATGCATCTGCTGGGCAACATGGACATCCGCAACGACGCATAATCTCATAATCAGGAATATCATCACCTACATATATTATTTCCTCATCTGTAATTGAATATTTCTGCTTGAACTCCTCATAAGTCTTTATCTTTACCGAACACCCCATGAAGATATCCTCTACACCAAGATTTTCATAGCGTACCTGTATGGCATGAGAATTACCGCCTGTCAGAATTACGATACGAACACCTTTCTTCTGAGCCAGCTGAATGGCATAGCCATCTTTAATATTAACAGTACGCAAAGGTTCGCCAGCACTGGAAAGCGTGATGGTCTGTCTTGACAGTACTCCATCAACATCAAAGATGATTGCTTTTATTTTATTTAAATCGTAATTTATCATATTTATTTCTGTTTTTAGAACTTAAATTCCTAACTGCAAACTTAAACCGACAACCGTTTTATTTCTTGAAGTTGAATATGCTTTTGCTCATCATTTCATAAATCTGCTGTAGTTCTGGCTGTTTTTCAAGGAGTTGCATTTGTTTCTCCATTACGTTCCGATCATCACGAATAGCCGGTCCAGTCTGCACTTCAGCTGCCGAATGCGAAGAAGCCTTGTCCATAGTTTCCATAACCAGAGAACGGAGAACACTGCCAGGAATGTGATGATTTTCGAGAATCTGCTGACCTATAGCTACGCAATGATTCGCAAAATTACAAGCAAAAACAGCTGACAGGTGCAGATACTTACGATTATCAGAATCCAATTCATAGACACTACGAGAAATCTGTTCTGCCAACCTCTTCAGGAAAGAAGTTTCGAAAGCACCACATCCCTCAATGAAAATAGGAATATTTTCGAATGCAACCTTTTTATCTTTCGTAAATGTCTGCATCGGATAAAATACGCCATAATGACGGGCATAATCTTTGAAAACATCCATCGGCATGGAACCAGCTGTATGAACAAACATCTTATCTTCTCTTCCTTTGCACAGTTCAGGAATAAGCATTTCAAGCGCATCATCCTTCACTGAAACGATGTACAAATCTGCATCACAGACCACCTTACTCATCTCATTGACAGGCTCACAATTCACCTTCTCAGCCAATAGAGAGGCCGACTCCCTAGTTCTACTGAAAACTTGCACAATCTGATGTTCTGATTGCGATATTTCGAGCGCAAGATTGGTAGCAAGATTACCTGCCCCAATAAACACTATTTTCATACGTAATTTTGTTTAAAGTTCTACTTTTTATGCAAAAATACTAAAAAATAACGATAGAGAAGCCCTTTTTCTTGCTTTTTTATGATAAATTTATTATTTTTGCCTTCGTGAGAAAATATGAAGTAGAAATATATGGTAAACTGGAAGAAATGCCGCATTTATTGGAAGGCGACTTTTTTCATAGCTTGGAGCTTTTTCAGATTCTTGAAAAAACACCCGGCATAACCCCTTTTATGGCTGTCGCCACACAGGAGAACAAGGTGGTAGGACAAATGCTCGTCATCCTCTATCACCGCAAATCTTTATTTCCACCTTATTTATATACGCACGCGCACGCGTATGGAGAGGGACTTTATGCACCCGATGCTGAACAGAATGCTATTTTCCCATTGTTACTCCGCAGCCTAACTATCCACTTACACAAACGACTCTGCTTTTACATCGAGTTCTCCCGAATGAGCAAAAAGATGCTGGGTTACCGGGAATTCAGAAAATTGGGCTATGTACCTATTGCCTGGCAAGAGATACATAACTCCCTACACAGCAAACTTCCCAAAGAGCGACTCTCAGACAAACAAATTGCTATGATTGAAAAAATGAAGAAAAAGGGAATAAGTTGTCGAGAGGCAACTTCACCCGAAGACATCCATCGTTATCACCTGTTGCTCAAAAATTATTATCGGCTGAAACTTCGCCGTTTTGTTCCTGACGAAACATTTTTTCAGAAACTGAGTACAAGTAGTAATGCCAGAAACGTCATCATCACCTATAAGGACAAAGTGATTGGCGGCTATACCTGCATCTACAACCAAGGCAATGCCTTTCTTTGGTTTTCTGCATTCAAGAGAAAGACTTACATCCATCTGCATCCGGACACAATGACCATCTGGCAAGCACTCTCTGATGCACAGGAGCAGGATGCCCAACACCTCCACTTTATGGACGCAGGACTTCCGCTTAAGAATAATCTCTACCGTGAATTCATTCTCGGTTTCGGAGGCAAACCTGTTACCAAGTTTCGCTGGTTCCGCTTCTATCCAAAAGTTATAAACCTACTCCTCCACTGGCTATACAAGGATTAAGAAAAAGAGGTTCCGTGAGCCTATATAAAGCATCTCCGAAACCTCTTTCTCTTTTTTAAGCGTAATTACACATACGCTCAAAAAGTACATTTTGTATATTAAAGCCAACGCCTCTACTCTTTCAAAGCACGGTCTAGCTGCTCCAAGCCGCGCTCTGTACAGAATCCACGAATCAGGCACAAAATATAATTGTCGTATATCTCCTGCATCGAATGAACACGATAGAGCTGATGATGCATGATTTCCTCCATCATTACATGTCCTATGTCCATAACAACATTGAAGTCTACATCCTTACGGAAAAGCCCCTCCTTGACACCAGCCTCAAAGAAACGCACACTCTCCTCCCGTTCATGAGCATGATTTTCCTGGAAGAATTTCACAACACGAGGCATCTTATGAACCTCCTCATAAAAAAGAACGCCCACCATCCCATTGCGCTCCATCTGCAATTTATAGACATAGCTGATAATATCTATCACATTCTTCGCTTGGGTCTTGGCGAAATTTTCTAACTTCGAACGATTTTCTTCTAGCTGACGCATCATACCAGCAAGCAACAATTCTTCTTTGTCACCGAAAATCTCGTACACAGTTCTCTTAGACACATGAAGTCCCTGTGAGATTTCATCCATCTTGACAGCTTTTACCCCACGCTTATAGAATTCAGGCATCGCATAAGAGATGATTCTGTCTTTCAGTTCTTGTCTATATTGATTGATTTCTGCCATTTTACTTGTTTGAAGACTATTTTTGTGCAAAGATACAAAAAAAATCAAAAAACCATTCTTTTTTACTAAGTTTTTTTGTACCTTTGCACAAACTTTTAAATTTCGTGCGAAAAATCCACGAATATGAAAGAAAAATAAACTTTAAACCAATATATTGTTATGGTAAAAATTACAAAAGAGGCGGCTTTAAGTTATCATGAGACTGGCCGTCCTGGCAAGATTGAGGTTAAGCCAACAAAACCTTATCACACACAAACGGATCTGAGCCTTGCTTATTCTCCTGGCGTGGCATTCCCATGTCTTGAGATCCAGCAGAACCCAGACGATGCATACAAGTATACTGACAAGGGTAACCTGGTTGCTGTTATCAGTAATGGTACAGCAGTGCTCGGACTTGGCGATATCGGTGCCATGAGCGGAAAGCCAGTGATGGAAGGTAAGGGATTGCTTTTCAAGATTTACGGTGGCGTGGATGTCTTCGATATCGAAATCGATGAAAAAGACCCAGAAAAGTTCTGTGAAACCGTAGAGAAAATCGCTCCTACATTTGGTGGAATCAACTTGGAGGACATCAAGGCACCTCAATGTTTCTACATCGAGGAACGCCTGAAAAGAACTCTCGATATCCCTGTAATGCACGATGACCAGCATGGTACTGCTATCATCTCTGCAGCAGGCTTGAAGAACGCTCTTGAGGTAGCTGGCAAGAACATTGCCGATGTGAAGATTGTCGTAAATGGTGCTGGTGCAGCTGCTATCAGTTGTACAAAACTCTACGTAGCACTCGGTGCACAGGTAAAGAACATCGTTATGCTCGACTCTAAGGGTGTCATTACCAGCGACCGCGAAAATCTGACAGAGCAGAAAAAGCTCTTTGCAACAGACCGCCGCGATGTCCATACACTCGAAGAGGCTGTGAAAGGCGCCGATGTATTTGTAGGACTCAGCAAGGGTAACGTGCTCTCCAAGGATATGATTCGCTCTATGGCAGACAACCCTATCGTTTTCGCTCTTGCCAATCCAGTACCTGAGATCAGCTACGAGGACGCTATGGACAGCCGCCCTGACGTATTGATGTCAACTGGCCGTTCAGATTATCCTAACCAGATTAACAATGTAATCGGTTTCCCATACATCTTCCGTGGTGCACTCGATGTTCACGCCCGTGCTATCAACGAAGAAATGAAGATGGCTGCTGTTCATGCAATTGCCGATTTGGCTAAGCAGCCGGTTCCTGATGTAGTAAACGATGTTTACCACGTTAACGACCTTACATTCGGTCCTAAATACTTCATTCCGAAACCTGTAGATCCACGTTTGATTACAGAAGTTTCTGCTGCCGTAGCTAAGGCTGCAATGGAAAGTGGTGTGGCTCGCACCCCTATCACAGACTGGGAGAAGTACAAGCAGGATTTGCGCCAGCTGCTTGGTCAGGAGACCAAACTGACCCGCAAGCTCCACGATACAGCGCGCCTTCACCCACAGCGTGTAGTATTCGCTGAAGGTGGCAACCCAACTATGCTGAAGGCTGCAGTCCAGGCAAAGCAAGAGGGTATCTGCCAGCCAATCCTGTTGGGTAACCCTGACCGTCTGAACCGTGTTGCTAGCCGTTTGAAACTTGACCTTTCAGATATTGAGATTGTAGATATGCGTGCCGATAACGAACAGGGCCGCCGTGCTAAGTTTGCCAAGCATCTGGCAGAGAAGCGTGCTCGCGAGGGCTACAGCTTCGAGGAAGCTTATGATAAAATGTACGAGCGCAACTACTTCGGTATGTCAATGGTAGAACAGGGTGATGCTGACGCATTCATCACTGGTCTTTACACAAAGTACAGCAATACTATTAAGGTGGCAAAAGATGTAATTGGAATCCGTGAGCCATATAAGACTTTCGGTACCATGCATATCCTTAACACCCAGAAGGGTATTTATTATATCGCAGATACGCTCATCAACCGCCACCCAGACGAAGATGTGCTGATCGATGTTGCCAAGTTGTCTGCAGGTACAGTGAAGTTCTTCAACGAAGAGCCGGTTATGGCCATGTTAAGCTACTCTAACTTCGGTACAGACAATATTGGCTCACCTGTAAAGGTAAAGAAAGCCGTTGCTGAGATGCAGAAGGAGTTCCCAGAACTCGCTATCGATGGTGAGATGCAGGTAAACTATGCACTCAACAAGGATCTGCGCGACGAGAAGTACCCATTCTCCCGCCTCAAGGGCAAAGACGTCAACACTTTGGTGTTCCCTAACTTGAGTAGCGCCAATGGTGCATACAAACTTCTCCAGGGTTTGAATCCTGAAGCAGAGATTATCGGCCCTATCCAGATGGGATTGAATAAGCCTATCCACTTCACTGACTCAGAAAGTAGTGTACAGGATATCGTAAACATCACAGCAGTAGCTGTCATTGATGCTTACGTAGAGAAAATCAAGAAGCAGAAGTAATCACTTCTTTTTCCTGATTCGAACAAACAGAATAAGATAATAGTATTTTCCATAAACAGGTTGGCACTTTTGCGCCAACCTGTTTTTATTTTCTCTACTTCACTACCCGTCTCTAAAGTTCGTCTCTTTATACTTTTGAAGATATCTAAACAAAAACAAAAATCAACAGAATTGCAATCGATTACGCAGCCTTCCTTATTAAAATAAGTTAATTAATGCCTTTGTGCGCCCACACAATAGAATCACAACAAAAATAATCAAATAAATATTTGGTGATTTGAAAAATATCGTGTACCTTTGCAACCAGTTATCCTGAAAACAATCTTTTTACCTTAATGGAAACTAATACCTATTGAAGATTTGGAGCGGTAGCCTGTGAAGGTCATCGCTTTTTTCTTTTTATACACCTTCTCCATCAAATAGCATATAACATATATTGTCCCCAAGAAGAAAGTATACAATTAAAAGGTAATATCACTTGAGTCGGAAGACTTGCTGACTGCAGTGAGCAGACCTGCTGACTAGGCTCAGCAGAGCTGCTGACACTAGTCATAACTTTAACAAAGGTATCTTCTTGAACCAGAGAAGTCGTATCCTTGAACCTAAGGAGACATATCATTGAACCAGAGAAGACATATCATTGAACCAGAGAAGACATATCATTGAGCCTAAGGAAGTATATCATTGAACCAGAGGAGACATATCATTGAACCTAAGGAAGTATATTATTGAACCCAATAAAGAACATTATACTATTCACGAGTCCCTTATCTGGTAGCAAATAATCGGTATTCTTATAAAAAACAGGCTTTTCTGTTAAATCTTTCTAAAAAGCAATCTTTATTTCCCCAACATTTTGTTCATATCAAAGATAATTTGTAATTTTGCACCCCGAATGCTCATGGATTGGGCAAATGTTACAGAAAAGTTTAGTTCGAAGGGGCTCAAAGAAGATCCGGCACAATGCAGGACGCCTCCCGAAGAAACCCGTTTATATAATTAATTTAATGTACGCAATTGTAGAAATTAACGGTCAGCAGTTCAAGGCTGAGGAGGGCAAGAAGCTCTTCGTACATCACATCAAGGATGTTGAGGCAGGTCAGACTGTTGAGTTCGACAAGGTTTTGCTCGTTGACAAAGACGGCTCAATCACTGTCGGTGCACCAGCTGTAGAGGGTGCAAAAGTAGTAGTAGAAGTAGT
>JAJXAL010000168.1:0-4649 GCA_021628325.1 Segatella copri
CTGTCGGGATAGGTGAGGGAATAGACGAAGAGTATTCTGCCACTCTTGATGAATTTATCGTAATGACTGTAGCCATCTACTCTTACTCCGTTTTCATAGACAGGACCGGAGAGGATGAATGCCTTATTCGATGCCTGCATCGTCCGCTCCGAATGAAGCTTCTGGGCTAGAGAATCGGCACAAGCCTGAAGGGTGTTGCTATAGTTGGGGGTAACGTAACTCTCCAGGATGATGTTGGCATGATTGGTGAATGAGAAGCGGGCATAGCCCTGGTATCCCGATACCGAAGTATCCTCCTGCTGGAAGAAGCAAGGATATTTGACAACGTAGCCGAAGTCCGGATCATTGTATTCCTTCATAGGTGCCATCTCTACCTTGGTTTTGAAATCCGCCATCGGTGTATGCTGCTCTTTCGTAACCTCATGGTGATAGTTGATGATGAAGTTTGTCATCATCAGCAAGACAACTGCTATCAAAAAAATCTTCTTCATATCTTTGCTTCTTTTGTATTATAGCTGCAAAGGTATGAAGAAGATGAGAAACAGCCAAATAATAAGTATGACATTTGACTGACATTTCTGAACTTATCTGATTATCAGTCGGTAAGACTTGCCTCTTTCCGATTCAATCATGAGGTTGCTATTCTGCTCAATCACCGGTTTGATACGGCGAATCAAGGTATAGAGCGTTTCACTGGCATCCGGTTTCTTGGGCCAAAGAGCATCACAAATCTTCTGTTTGGAGAGTTGATGATGCGTATTGTTGAAGAAGAGTTGCATCAGCTGGTGCTGCATCGGAGTAAACTTGATGGCTTGTCCGTTTTCCTGATTGTAGAAGGAATCCTCGTCTTGAGAATAGCACATGGTGCCGAACATATCAGCCTCATGATTCCAAGGTTGTTTTCTGTGATGATAGTATAGCGATGCAATTGCCCAAATCATAGCCATGAGGGTAAGCGTCAAAGATGTCCGCTGGTTGCTCATACTCAAAACATCTGCCATCGAACAGTTAGCATAACTTTGGATAGAATGCTCGTTGAGAAGCATCTCTTTGCTGCTGAGCAGGTTGGCGCTATTTACCAGCTGGGAATAGTTCTTGCCTCTTCTTCTGTCTTCCATCACATAGCAGAGGTTACTGGTCGACTTCAGCAGGTCGATGCTGAGATGTGAGCGGTAGCTCTGGATGGTATCAGGCGTAATCCATTGATATTTATTTTCCTGAAGAGTCAGAGCCAAAGCTTTGTTCATATCTTGTACAATGGCATACTGTGCCTTGCGGTAGTTGCTTACGCTGGAGAATGCCGCAGACATCACAAGGATGGCGAAGATGAGGATGGAATGATATGCTTTCAGTTTCATATTATCTATTCTGTTTAAATGATATACTGTTTAAAGATTCAAATGCAAAAGTACAGAAATTCTATGAAAGATGGTATAAAACTAGATATAATATTCGTTAATTGATAAATGTCAGACTCATGTCAGCCATATTTTTCGCTTCGGTCTTCTCTTTTTGATACCTTTGCAGCAGAAAAAAGTTTTAGAAAAAGTATATGATGACAATGAAGAAAAGTAAATTGTTAACAGCTATGGTGATGCTGTGGGCATTGATCTCTTGTGTAGAAATACGTGCCCAGGAGATCCAGAAGGTATCGAATGATTCTATAGCCTTGCAAGAGGTTGTTGTGAAGGTGGCACGAGTAGTCAACAAGGAAGATGGCAAGTTGATATTCCCAAGCGATATTCAGAAGCAGCGTTCTTTTTCTGGTTTTTCGCTTTTGGGAAAGTTAGCTTTGCCTCATATCAGGGTTGATGAGGCTGGCCGTTCCATTTCTGCTACCGATCATAAAGGAGAAGTGCAGATTCGTATCAATGGCATTCTCGCCAATATGCATGATGTGCAGATGCTGGATGTAGCTTCTATTATGAGTGTAGATTATATCGATAGCCCTGGCGTAAGATATGGAAAGAATATTGCATATGTGATAGATATTCATACCCGCAGGGCTTCATCGGGTGGCAGTTTGGGCTTCAACCTTACTAATGCGCTAACTACCAAGCTCGGTTCGAACGATGTCTATGCATCTGTCAATAGGGGCAAGAGCCAATTGAATATTTTATATGAGCAGACTTATGTGGATAATAAGGCATCCGAATATAATGAGGATGCTCAGTATCTTCTACATGATGGTTCAGAGTATCAGATATCTCGAAAAATCATGAATGGGGCAACTCGAAATTATGATAATACATTGCAGTTGAAGTATAATCTGGCTGATTCTGCATTATATGTATTCCAGACAACGCTTACCACGGATTTCAGCAATCAGCCTTATACATCGAATGAGATGTGGTTTTCTGAATCTGGAAAGCCTGCGTATCCTGTTTACAGAACCAGCAAGGGTAGGGATTTTACTCCTGCTCTCGATTTGTATTTCTATCATCAGTTGGGCAAGCATCAGTCTTTGTCGGCAGATGTTTTGGGCACTTATATCCACACCAAAGGAGCCTATTATGAAGGTGAGGGCGAACCCTATCAATATCAGGTAGATGGAAAGACCTATTCGCTCATAGCCGAGGCTATCTATGAAAACCGGTTGAAACCCTTTACTTTTTCTGCAGGAACCAACTTGAACTGGAAATATATGGATAATCAGTATTTGGGTGATGTGGTTAGCGAGAATGGTATCCGTTCATTGGGTATTTATGGTTTTGCACAAATCAAGGGAAGTTTGGGACAATTCAAGGAAGGAACATCCCGTTTAACTTATGTGGCTGGCTTCGGGTTGAGTAATCAGTCTTATCGACAGGGTGATGAGGATTTTAGTTTTTGGCTTTGTCGTCCGAAACTCACATTGGCTTATTCCTTGACATCTTCGTTTCAGATCCGCTTGGGAAGTGAATTATCACAGCATATTTCGCAGATAGCTATGATTTCGGATACCCGTATTCGAAAGAACAGTATGGAATGGACTGTGGGTAATCCTTCGCTTAAGCCTAACAGTATATATGAGAACTGGGTAGTATTCTCTTTCAGTAAACCAAGGATAAATACTGATTTTACCTTGAATTATCGCATCAATCGTCATTGTAATTTGGCGAAATACACCCGCACGGAAAATGATCAGTTTCTTTATTCCCAGGCGAATCAGCCCCATTGTAATATGTTGTATCTTACGAATGATACCCGGTTTGACATTATCCCCGACCACCTTATATTATCTGTGAACGCAGGTATTGACCGTTTTTTCAATAAGGGCGATGAGTACAGTCATTGTTATACCGCTTATAATTATAGTGGAACATTACAGGGATATTGGGGAAAATGGACTGTGATACTGTATGCTGATAACGGTTGGAACTTTATGGAGGGAGAGCACATCGGGCATAATCCTCCTTCATTGGCTGCCTCAGCCAGTTATCATATAGGTGATTTCGATTTTACGCTCTATATGCATAATCCGTTTATGGCTCATCCGAAATCCTATTCTGCAGAAATCGTCAACGCCTTGCTCCGTAAGCAGGTTCGTGGTTATGACAATTCGGGAGGTAATTTGTTCCGTATCGGTGTTGCTTGGAATATCAATCGGGGAAAGGAATACCGTAAGATACAGCGGAATATCAACAATGAGGAGCGCGAAACGGGTATCTTGAAATAGGTGGCTTTGCTTTCTATATGGGTTGCATGGGCAACAGCCGGATTTATTTCTTCCCTTTATTGATGATATAAATTCCGGCAGTAGCCAATGCGCCTGCTATCAGATACTTCCAGTAGAAGGTTTCGCCAAGACAGAGACAGGAGGTGATAGCTCCTACTACGGGGATGAGCGAATTGTATATCGCTACCTTTCCTACGGGATTGCAGCTCAATAATTTGTTGTAGAGAGCGAAACTGATGGTTGAGATGGCGATGAGCAGCAGAAGGATAGTGATGCCCCAGAGGCTGATGACTGGCAGATAGCCACCCATTAACAATGCAGGAATCACCAGCAAGGCTCCACCGATGCTCAGCGAATAACCGGTTCCTACGAAAACATCCACCCTCTTGCTCAAGCCTCGGGTCAGCAGGGAAGCACTGGCTCCACACAGGGCGTTGAGGATAATCATACCATCGCCCAGGAATGTGAAACTTCCGCTTTCCTTTCCGCCAAGGTTCAAGGCAAGGATGCCCAGGAATCCGATGATGCAGCCCAATGCCTTTCGCTACGTCATCCTGTCGCTCTTGAAGAAGATGCAGGCAAAGATAACCACCGTGAAGACGCTCATCGAATTGAGTATCGCCGAACGTGCTCCTGCATTATGCGAGAGTCCGAAATAGAAGAAAGCATAATGAAGGGTGGTGTTGAGGAGTGAATAGAGGAGAAGGAACCAGACATTTGTATTCGTCAGGAATTTGAAACTTCCATTTTTCTGAACATCATGATTCTCCTTCTGGACAGCATTCTTTTTGAATCCGAATTTACGGTGCGAGCTTCTGGCGATGGCAAGGATGATGATGCCGGAGATGAAGAAGCGGATGCCGGCAAAAAGCATCTTGCTTCCGGTCATGTCTGCTGTAATCTGATATTCCTCCATTCCCATTTTTATCAATGGGTAAGCCCATCCCCACGAGATAGCAGCCGTAAGGGCGAACAGGCTTACCCATACCGG
>JAJXAL010000037.1:0-34594 GCA_021628325.1 Segatella copri
CGTTTGCTCTCGATGAAGCTAACTACAAGGTGAAGAACAGTCTCAGACGTTCATATAAGGTTATCGACCAACTCTCTCCTATCCTGCTTCAGCATCAGGGAAAGGGTAAAAACTGGGGATTACTCTTCGATCAGGAAGATAAAGAGCGAATCATCGAAGATGGAGATATCACCATGACCTGCCGTCATTTCTTCACGCTACCATGGGATCCACGCGCTACAGATGGAAGCAAATGGCCTGAAGGCGGTGGCTTAATCGTGAAACTAGCCAAGAACGAATACATCATAGCAGGTAATGGCATCGTCGTAGTCTTCCAAAGCAAGACTGAAAAAGCGCAAGCTGAAGAAAAGAAACTTGGTGAGGACGGATTTGTTGATAACGGTGGAACCGAAACAAAGAAACAAACCGCTACTTTCAAAGGCAAGCGTATCGGTATCGGATATGTTGACCAGGTTGAAGTAGACAAAAACGGCAAATTACAGTTTATCCGTCGTGATAATGGCGATCAGGACCACCAGGGACGCCATGCCCGCATCTCATGTGGAGACAATAAAATACTCCACATCAAGCTATACGAATACTAAAACGTCTATATATAATAAGGTATAAAGGGGATTTGCAGCTGCATATCCCCTTTTTTCTGCTCTAATATGTCTATTTTATTGCTCATGAAACATTTTAAAACACGCAAGATACAAATTTTAACTGTACTTTACGAAAAAGGACATATCTTTGCAGCAGGAAATCAATAAAAACGAAATTCGTATATAAACCAACGAACAAGTTTTAAACCAATTAAATCACAAAAACCAATTAATCATGAGACATGCAGGTAATGCTTTAAAGTACCTGTCATTATTGTTTATGTTCGTTGCATTCCCATACCAGAATGCAGTGGCTCAAAACGGTAATGTAAAAGGTACAGTGGTCGCAGACGATGGTCCAATCATTGGCGCGACAGTTCGTGTGAAGGGGCAGCCAAATATGGCAACCGTTACCGACCTGGACGGTAACTTCACCCTGAAAGCCCCAAAAGGTGCAACTTTACAGATTTCTTATCTTGGCTATAAAGATAAGGAGGTGAAAGTTGGCAATGGTTCTATTGATGTAACTCTGGTAACCGACGCCCAGGCTCTTAGCGAGGTGGTGGTAGTAGGTTATGGTACCATGCGCAAGGCCGATTTGACCGGTGCGGTTACCCAGGTAGACAACAAAGCTTTTGAGAAATCAGTCACAACGAGTATCGACCAGGTTCTCCAGGGTCGTGCTGCCGGTGTGCAGATTCAAGCCAACACAGGTACTCCTGGTGGTAGTAGTACCATCCGCATCCGCGGTACGAACTCTCTGAATGCCACCTCCCAACCTATCTTCGTTATCGATGGTGTCATCATCGACTCAGATGGTTCTGACAATGGAAATTCCAACCCATTGGCAGGCATCAACCCTAGCGATATCCTGACTATGGATATTCTGAAGGATGCTTCGGCTACCGCTATCTATGGTTCACGCGCATCTAATGGTGTCATCATGATTACCACCAAGCGTGGTCAGAATGGTGAGGCTCAGATAACCTACGATGGTTATGTGGGTTGGCAGGCTATGCCTAAGAAACTTGACGTGATGAACCTGAAACAGTATGCTGAGCACTACAATGCTATCTCTGATGCCAAGATCAAACCAGCATCCAGCACCTGGCTGCGCCCTGAACTTCTCGGCGACGGTACTGACTGGCAGGACGAACTGTTCAGTACAGCCTTCATGACCAACCACAGTCTTTCTCTTTCTGGTGGTAACGGCCGCACTACCTACGCTATTTCTGCCGGCTACCTCAACCAGGCTGGTATCGGTCTGAAGACAGGCTTCAAGCGCCAGACCTTGCGTGGTAACATTGATACCGAACTCAAGAAATGGCTCAAGGGCGGTATTTCTTTCTCACTCTCTGATTCAAAGCAGGAAATGGAGAAAAACTGGGACATCATCATGACCGCATTGAAGTCTCAGCCTTCTGTTGCCGTGCGCAATCCAAATGGTGGTTATGACGGACCAGACGACCAGTGGATGCCAGACAACGCAGTAGCTTTGGCAGAAATCAAGACCAACTATGCCAAGCGACTCAACTTCCGTATCAATACTTATCTGGAAGCAACTCTCCTGAAGGGACTTACCTTGAAGACTGAGCTTTCTACAGATTATAATCTCAACAAGACAAAGACATACCAGCCAGACTATAAGTTTGGCGTGCGCGAGAGTTCACAGCGCGATGGTGCCTGGTACAAGAATGATACCAAGTACTGGTCTTGGCGCAACATCCTGACCTACAACGGTACAATAGCCGAGAAGCATAATATTAATGTAATGGCTGGTCAGGAAATGAGCCAGAGCTATTGGGAGAACTTTGCTGCCAGCAACTCCGGTTATCTTTCAAACTCAGTAACCGACCTCATTGCCGGTGCAACAACAGGTGCCAACATCAACCTGACCCAAGGTAACCAGGACGGCTACAAGCTCTACTCTTACTTCGGTCGTGCACTCTATAATTATGCTGACCGCTATCTCCTGACAGCAACACTCCGTTGCGATGGCTCCAACAAGTTTGCCGAGGGTCACCGCTGGGGTTGGTTCCCATCAGCAGCCTTCGCATGGCGCGCCAGCCAGGAGAACTTTCTGAAGGGCAACAAGGTCATCAACAACCTCAAGTTACGTTTGGGCTGGGGTGCTACCGGTAACCAGAACGTACAGCAGTGGGCCTATGCAGCCATGCTCAAGAACTATACCACTTCATGGGGTGTGGGCGTCATGAATGCCAACAATGCCAACCCGGAACTGAAGTGGGAGACCACCTACTCTACCAACGTAGGTTTCGACTTATCTCTCTTTAACAGCCGCATCGACATCGTATTCGACTGGTACTACAAGAAGACCAACGACCTTCTGATGATGCTCGACCTGCCAGCCTTCATCGGTTCTGGTACAGGTTCCAAGTATGGTACTGCCTCCAACCCTTGGGGTAACGTAGGTAGTCTGGAGAACAAGGGTATCGAGTTCACCATCAACACCGCCAATATCGAGAACAAGAACTTCTCATGGCACTCTAACTTTGTATTCTCTCTGAACCGTAATAAGGTGGTATCACTTGATTCTGAGACAGGTAATCTACCTCAAACCGTACAGATCGGTTCTGAAACTGCTACCGTAACCAATACCAGGGTAGGTCAGCCTATCGGCCAGTTCTGGGGTTACAAGGTTATCGGCCGTTTCGACAAGCCAGAAGATTTCTGGTATAAGGATGCCAACGGCAATGTGAAGCAGGTAGCTCTGCCAGAAGGTGCCAAGATTGCTACAAGTCCTACAAGTGGTGGTGTATTCATCGGCGACTACATCTATGAGGATATCAATGGCGATGGTGTCATCGACAACAACGACCAGACCTTCATCGGCAACCCAGAGCCTAAGTTCACCTTCGGTTTCGGCAATACCTTCTCTTATAAGGGCTTCGACCTGAGCTTCCAGTTCAGCGGCTCTTACGGCAACAAGATTATGAACTATGGCAAGCGTTTCCTCAACATCACCGGTTCTACAAGCAACCAGTTGACTGAGGTGATGGACTATGCACGTCTGGCTAAGTATGATGAAAACGGTCCGGACGACTACCGCAACTACTACGTTGTTAACACCGGTTCCATCATGCCTCGTCTGTCAACAGAAAGTGGTGTAAACAAGAACAACCGTGTAAGCGATGCTTATGTAGAAGATGGTTCATACATCCGTCTCCAGAACATAGCCCTCAGCTACACCTTGCCTCGCAAGTGGCTCAGCCACACATTCCTGAACAACGTCAAGCTCTACTGCAACGTTCAGAATGTATTCACTATCACCAAGTATGATGGCTTCGACCCAGAAGTTGGTTCGATGCGCGGTAATGCTCTCCTCAACGGTGTAGACTACAGCCGCTATCCATCACCACGCATCTATACTTTCGGTGTAAATGTGCAGTTCTAAATCATCAACTTCTTAAAGTAACAAGAACATGAAAACAAACATATTAAAATATACATTGGCGCTGGCGGGAATGCTCTCATTCACGGGCTGTGCCAACGACTTCCTGGAGCAGAAGAATACCTACCAGATTTCGCAGGTTAACTTCTTCGACAACGATGAAGCCGTATCACAGGCAGTCATGCCGCTATATAGCTATGTTTGGTACGACTTCAATGATAAGTTCTATTATGGAATGGGCGATGGTCGTGCCAACAACATCACAGCTCAATACTCAGACTACCTTTACCCATATACAAACTTCACTGAGACTGGTCTTTCCATTGGTCTTACCGAAGCTTGGGGTTCACTCTATTCGGTTGTAGCTCAGGCAAACAATACCATCAACAACATAGCCAATCACTCGTCTTCCAACGTAAGCGAGACGGCTAAACTGCAGGGTATTGCCGAAGCCCGCTTTATGCGTGGTCTCGCCTACTGGTATATCAGTTCACTCTGGGGATGCGCTGTCATCTACAACGACACCCAGAGTCTGGTTAACAATTACGTAGTTAGTCCAAACCCAGGAATAGACGGCATTGAATATGCCATCCGCGATATGGAGTACGCAGCCGTTCATCTGCCAGCAGCCTCTCCTGCTACAGGCCGCATCAACAAGTATGCAGCTTATGCCATGCTGAGCCGCTTCTATCTCTCAATGGCAGGTTTAACCACCAGCGGCCGTTACGACGGAACCAATGCGGCTACAGATAAAAACCGCGGAACCCGCAACGAATATTATCTCGATGCTGCCAAGAAGGCTGCCGCCATTGTTATTGAGCAGGGACCTTACCAGCTGGCTGATACCTATGCAGAACTGTTTGCTGCCTCTACCTTTAATAATAATAGTGAGAGCATCTTCCAGTTGCAGTTCCAGGCAGGTGCAGAAGGAGGTCTTGCCCAATCAATGACCCGCTTCCTGGCATGGAGCACACAGGTTAACCAGGGCAACTCTTGGGGTGGCTCTACATTCTGCTCTTACGATCTCTGGGAAGAGTTCAAGGAGTATGAAGACCCTACCCTCGGCACAAAGGTAGATGATGCCATTCGCCGTCACAACTGCGTGGCTTCTTATGGCGAAACTTACCCTGAACTTTCTGCCAATCCGGAGAAGCCATATATATATGGTGAAACCGAGAAGCCAGGCGAACAGGGTGCCAACATCAAGAAGTATGTCATCGGTACCAATGCTGTAAACGGATTTGCGATGAACAACAACTCGGGTATCAATACTTACATGATGCGTCTGGCTGAGGTTTACCTCAACTATGCCGAAGCAGTATTGGGTAATAACGCAACGACTACCGATGCTACAGCGCTCAAGTATTTCAATGAGCTACGCACCCGTGCAGGTGTTCCTACCAAGAACAGCCTTTCCTTCGAAGACATCCGTCACGAATTCCGTCTGGAAACAGCATTCGAAGGCTTGTACTGGTACTTCATCGTACGCCGCGGCTACTATCAGCAGCAGGAAATGGTGAACTATATCAACAACCAGTACCGCAATGCCAGCTACTTCAAGTCATCTACTCACGAATATGTTCTGAGCGAGGATTATACTGCACCAGGTCCTAGCGTAACCACAGCAACAGCCAAGAATCTGACTTTGCCTATTGCTGATACCGACCAGACCAAGAATCCTCTCCTCAAGCCAGACGGTAACGGCAACATAGCTACCGTAGCTTACCAGTTTGGCAACCGCGAGGTAGAAGACACCGATTTGTTTAAATAACAGGCACAACCTGTATCATTCATCTTTAATAAATAAAGAATTATGAAAACAATTAAATATCTCTGGACATTGTGCCTCGCATTGACTGCATTCACCCTTACAGCATGCAGCGATGACGACAACGGCGGAAGCTCGGCTGCAATGCAGATTAACCAGATATACCTGGAGAATGTGGACGACGAGGTAAATCAGGATCGTCCGGTGGAGTTTGCCCGTCTGGGACAGTTGCTCCGAATTGAAGGTTCCGGCTTCAGCGGCTTGAAGAAAATCTATGTCAACGGTTACGAAACTTACTTCAACAACGCCCTGATGACCGATAATAATGTATGGGTTACGCTGAATGCCGCTACTCCGATAGACAAGGCAGATGCTGATGTTCGCAATACCATCGTATTTTATAAGAACGATAACAACAAGCTGGTTTACGAATTTACCATTCGTGCAGCTGCACCTGCTGTTACAAGTGTAGACAACACCTTGCCTAAGGCTGGCGAAACGGTAACCGTTTATGGAGCCAACCTGCAGGAAACTACCAAGATTACACTTCCTGATGGTACAGAAATTACTGATGGCATCCGCAATGATGCCGACGGCAAATGGTACAGCTTTACCGTTCCAAGTTCTGCCGACCTCACCAAGTCGGGTTCCATCACCAGCGAAGGTGCCAATGGTACAGCCAAGTCACCAACCTATTTCAACGACTTCGGCAACTTCATTACCGATTTCGATGGAAATGGCGAACTGGGTTCATGGAGCGCAACTTACGGTACAGACGATCTCGTAGACGATCCTCTCAACACCGGTCGTGGCAAGGTAGCATTGCTCGCTCCACAGTCTCTGCTCGATGCAGGCGGTCTGGATGCAGGCGGTAACGGCAAATACTGGGCGACAGCAGGCAACGATAATGCAAACGACGACTGGAGCCGCATGTACACCACCATCCCTGCCGAGACAAGTGCTTCCGACCTGGCTATCCAGTTCGACATCTATTGTCCGGAGCCATGGGATCTCACAGGTCAGCTCGAAATCTCTCTGCAGAACAACCTGAACGGCTATGGTTGGGGATCAGCTCCTACAAAGTACAGCGCAGAGTACACCAACACAGCTACCGTATGGGTTCCTTGGCTGAACACAGAGGATGGTTCTCATACAGCCTGGAGCACAGGCGAACGCTGGCAGACCATCACCATTCCGATGACTGCTTTTGGCAATTACGACCCGGAGAAGGCTCCAGACGTAACCTTCCAGAAGATTGTAGAAGACAGAAACGGAGGTTCATACAGGAACTTCGTCCTGTTCCTCGCCAACAGCGACCTGGAATTCTCTGACGACATCAAGTACAAGGCAAGTACCTTCAACCTGAAGATTTATGTAGACAACTTCCGCGTTGTCAGCACCAAGTCTATCACGGTAAAGGACTTCAATGATGACGAAACAGCAACAGAATAATAACCCTTAAATGAAAATCATGATGAAAATCAATAAGATAATGATACCAGTAGTAGCATCAGCGATGCTACTCACTGGTTGCGACGACCAGATCATGCAGTGGGGTAAGCCAGCCAATCATGCTGACGTTACCAAGGCAGAGATTCCTATCGCCGTAAAAGAAGTCATCGCCAACTACGATAATATCAAGGACTATGCCCAGCAGTACACACCGAACATGAAGATAGGTATCGGTATGGGTGCTGACTTATATGCGAACAACGAGAATGGCGAAGGCGATCTGGCAAATGCCAACTATCAGGTATTTACACCGGGCAATGCGATGAAGAATGATGCCATTATGGGCAACAGCGGTTCTCTGAACTTCGCTACCGTAGACAAGCTCCTTGCAGCATTAGATGGCAACATGCAACTCTACGGTCATAACTTCTTCTGGCACACCCAGCAGAACCAGACTTATCTGAAATCGCTCATCGCCCCTACCCTGGTGGTAGAAAGTGATGGAGATATTGCCAACGTTCTCTCAGGCGATGCTGCCGATTTTAATGGCGGTACCACTGGCGGTTGGAGTGCTTGGGGCAGCAACAAGAATGAAGCAGGAGCGGTAGCCGGAGCCGGACAGGATGGCACGGCAGCACTCGTCCTTGAAAACAAGGGCGACGGCAACGCATGGGAAGCCCAGTGTGCCTATACATTCAATGATTATCTGGAGATGAACAAGACATACGTCATCAAGTTCAAGGCGAAGTCTACTTCTCCTGCCGGTGAATTGCAATTCCAGTATCAGAATGGAACCACATACAGTTCTCAGGGCGGATATAATACTTTCAACGTAGGTACCGACTGGCAAACCTTCCAGTATGAGTTCACCATTGACAAATATGATGATGTGAACCGCATCATCCTCAACTTCGGTAAGGTAGGCGCTACCTATACCATCGACGATATCCAGTTTGGTTTAAAGCAGGAAGACCCGATGAACAATGTACTTGCAGGTGATGCATCAGATTTCGAAGGCGGAACTACAGGCAATTGGGGCTCTTGGGGTAGTAACAAGGAAAGTGCCGAAGTAGAAGAAGGCGTAGGCTATAACAACAGCAAGGCTCTTGCCTTGAAGAACAAGGGCGACGGCAATGCATGGGAAGCCCAGTGTGCCTATACCTTCGACGATGCGCTGCAGGAAGGCAAGAAGTATATCATCCAGTTCTATGCCAGGTCTACTTCTTCTGCAGGTGAATTGCAGTTCCAGTATCAGAATGGAACCACATACAGTTCTCAAGGCGGTTACAATACCTTCAACGTAGGTACCGATTGGGTGAAATGCGAATTCACCTTTACCCCGGCTTACGATGACGCCAACCGCATCATCCTCAACTTCGGCAAGGTAGGCGCTACCTATTATATAGATAACATCAAGTTCGGTCTTGCCAAGGATCAGAGTACCGCAACAAGAGGCATCCAGTATGTTCTGGCTAGAAACGGAAAGGCAAGAAAGGCCACCCGTGCCGGCAGCAAGATGTACTACGTACTGAAGACTCCTGCCGAGAAGCAGGCTGCCCTCGAAGGTGCAATGGAAGCATGGGTAAGCGGTGTAGCTAATCACTTGAAGGAAAAGAACGTGGTGCCTTTCGGCTACGATGTCATCAACGAACCTATCGCCGACGGCAGCTATGGTCGCCGTGGATATGATGGTGTATTCGGAATGGAAGGCGACAGCGAACCTACCGAGTCAGAAGCAGATGGTCTGAGCCTCAACTGGGAATCAGGTCACTGGTATTGGGGCTATTACGTAAAGGATTACCCTGTCAAGGCATTCCAGCTGGCACGCAAATATCTGCCTGCAGATACCAAGCTCTTCGTCAACGACTACAACCTGGAGACCTCTCCTAAGAAGCTCGAAGCGCTCATCAAGTTTGCAAAGGAAATAGATGAGAAGAACGGCTCTCCTATTGTAGATGGTATCGGTACCCAGATGCACGTCACCCTCAATTGCAGCGACGATGCTGAGAAGAACGCAGCCAGCATTGCGGAGCTGAAGGCAAAGGTAGATGCCATGTTCCAGACGATGGCTGCCACAGGCAAGCTGGTTCGTGTAACCGAGCTCGACCTTTCTCTCGGCACCGGCACTCCATCCAGCAACCAGTATAAGGCACAGAGCGATGCCTACCGCATGATAGTGGAGAGCTACAAGGCAAATGTGCCAGAGGCTCAGCAGAGCGGTATCACCATCTGGAGTCTGTCAGACAACGAGGCTGAACACGAATACTGGCTCAAGGGTCAGGTGCCAAACCTCTTCGACAAGGACTACAAGCGCAAGTGGGCTTACAAGGGCTTCTGCGATGGTATCGCCGGCGAAGATCTCGGTCTGAAGTATGGTGGTGAAGAATACAAAGCTTTCTATGAGAAGAACAATGTTTCTTCTACCGTAGACAAGTAATTAAAAAGAAAATTCATGAAAATCTGTCGTAATCTCACTTTTTATCGAGATTACGACAGATTTCTCGTTTAAAAGTTGTCGTAATCTTGCTTTTTTTCTGAGATTACGACAGAATTCTCGATTTAAGCCCCTAAAAGTCCTTAGGAAAATGTGATTTTCCTTGCGTAATTCACTGTTTGTTAGTTTCTTTGCCAAAACATAATTTTTAGCGTATGGAAAGACTACTTATATCCCAATTGTTAAAATGGAAAGACAGTCACGGAAGGAAGCCACTCATACTGGAAGGTGCAAGACAAGTTGGCAAGACTTGGATACTGAAAGAATTCGACCTGTATGGTTGAAAATGTTTGAGAGAGAGGGAGATAAATAAAAAGAAAAAGGTGTATCCCTTTGCCCATTGTATTGAGCAATAAGGATACACCTTAATTATATAGTATTTATAATTTCTGATTACTCAGTGAAACCTGAGTGGCGAGTACCAGAGATACGATAAATACAAGCATTCTGGTCATCATCAAACTTCACGGTGTAACAAATGCTGTCTACAGGCATACCATGAAGGTTCTTGCCCTGACCATAGAGAACCTGACCTTTGAGGAACTCGATGTTGCCAGCTTGTGCTTTTGAAGGATTGTAAGATGTATTTGGTGTTCCTTCAAACTTTCCGTTGTTATAGTCTGTTACGTTCACCTTCATCTTAACACCATAGAATGCATCATCTTCAAGCCACATCTTATCAGCATCATTAGCTGCTGTATTATAAGTGTTAATGTTGATTGTGCCAACTGTACCAAGTACATTGCCTTGTTCATCAACAACATCTACTGTTACATCCCAAAGACCTGCCATTTTCTCAACAGCTGTACCTCCAGCTTTCTCATCTGTCTCAGGATCACAAGAAACAAATGTAAAAGTTGCAGCCAAGGCAACCATGAACATTGAAATATATTTCTTCATATCTGTTTTCTTTTAAACTGTTTTACTTCAAAATGACATGGAACAACATTTCGCCATTGTTATATGTCATATCATAAGATATTGTGCCTGTTGCTGGGTCGTACTTTGCATTTTCGAAAGAATTAGCAGAATCACCCCAAGCTGAAACATAACTTGAAATCAGCTTGATGCTATTATCAGACATCAACTGAAGATAGCCTGTTAATTCAGCTTGTGCACCATAACCAGCACCTTGACCATAATATCCTGCCATCAAGTCGTTTATATAGAACAAACCTGGAGCTTTTTTTTCTATAGAAACAGAATACTTGCTAAACTCAGCAGTCTTATCTTTATATGTTCTGTATGTTCCACTCTGAACGGTGTAGTCACCTGCAATATTTGTTGTTATTGTTGGATCACAAACTGCAACTGTTCTTTTTGCTGATGTCTTATAGCCCTGCTCATTGGTATATGTATAATAGATATAGTATAAACCAGGAGTATTGACATCAACAGTTCCTGATGTTACAATACCAGAGGTGCAGTCTTCACCACGCAAAACACCCTTACATCCCAATTCTGTATATGGTGTACCAATAGGAACTTCCACTAATTTTTTGCCTTGAATTTCCAAGATTGGATAATAGGTAACCTTAGCATCTGTCAGCTCATCGTTATCATCATTACAAGATGTCAATGCAAATGATGAGAGGCAGAGCATCAAGGTATAAAATAATATCTTTTTCATATTCTTCTTGTCTTTTGTGAATTAATGAATCTCACTATTCTTTTGTATAGTGAATTATTTTACATCCCAGAATACTGGGTCTGCCAAAGTCTTGACAGCAGGTGTATTCTTGTTGTACTTGCGGGCATTCTCTGGGTAAGGCATACGCTTGCAGAGATTATTGTTGCCATAATAGTTAAGACCTGGATTGATCATATCACCTGCTTTGTACTTAGTAGAGCCTCCAAACACCTCTTTGGCTGTTGCTGAAGAAAGCGCAGGAACGTCTGTACGACGCTGCTCAGACCATGCCTCCATATGATTGCGCATAAAGAACGAAGCCCATTTCTGCATGTAGATTACTTTGAGCTTATCTGCATCTGTTGCTTGGTTGGCAAAGTTAACCTTTGCACCTGCCAAGAAAGTAGCCAAGTTGCTATCTGCAATTCCACGTGAGGTGAAGTCTGCTGCAATAGCGTTTTCATAATCTACCTTTGCTGCATCTGCATTGTGGTTGAAACGAAGCTCAACCTCTGCCTTCAAGAACTCAACCTCTGACAGCTGCATGATGTAGATAGGCATTGCAGCAATCGCTCCATATTTAATTTCGCTTACTTCCTTGTTCTTCCAGTCCTTGCCTGTCCACTCCTTGTAGAGAGTCTTAGCACCAGGAATCTGGCCAACATACTTTCCTGCGGCTTTATTAGCCTCCATTGTAGTTGACAAGCGAGGGTCGTTGGTCAAGTTGTAATATGAAACAATAGGGTAAGCTGCGCAGAAATTATTGGTCTTTAAGCCACGAATGGCTGCATACCATGGGTTCCACTGCCCCTCTGCATTACTATATACATTGAATGTGCAATCAGAATTTGGCAACAGGTTCTCTGCTACCAAAGCCTTTGCCTTAGCTGTATAGGTATCAACATCCACACCGCCATCAATTAAGCGCATGTACATACGCAGACGAAGACCATTAGCAAAACGCTTCCATGCATCCAAAGAACCATTGAACATAGGGTCTGTTACAGAAAGGGTTGTTGTTCCTTCAGGAATAGCAGCCTCAGCCTCATCCATGGCAGCTAAAACCGAAGTGTAGACAGTCTTACCATCGTCCCATTTTGGAGTAGGATTGGCGTTGCCTTGGCACATTTCGGTATAAGGAGCATCGCTACATGCATCTACCATGTATTGCATGCCCAAGGCTGTCATCACTTTGCAAGCGAACAGGTCTGCCTTGTTATTTGTCTTGCTCTCTACATCTTTGATATCCATCATGGCACCTGCATAGATGGTGCGATAACAACGGTCGAACAATGATGAAGACTCGTCGAAATGAAGCTCAGCCTCATCGTTATACTGGTTAGCCTCAGGGCGCTGCTCGAAATACTGGGCAAAGAAACCAGCATTTGTGAACATAGCATCACCAGGCACTGCTGCCAAGGCATTTTCCACAGAAGGGAAAACCAATGTTGGTGTCACGTCACCATTGTTTGGATAGTTTGGGTTGTCATTGATATCCATGTCGCAGCTCGAAAGCGCCAAGAGGCAAGCTGCGCTATATACTAATATTTTCTTCATAATTAGCTTTCTTATTAGAATTTAACTGAAACATTGAAACCAATCTTTCTAGAACTTGGGTTGGCAGAATACTCACCATAGTTACCATACAAGTCGTTACCGAAAGAGGTTGACTCTGGGTCGATGAAAGTATTGCTTGAAGGTGTCCAGAGGAACAAGTTGTTTCCAAAGACAGAAATCTTCACACCTGACAAGAATGTCTTGGCAAGCCAAGCCTTAGGAAGGTCCCAAGAAAGTACTACGGAACGAAGTTTTACATAGCTCTTGTCAACCAAGAATTCGGCATCGTAATTGTCTGCACCATTGTTCCAATAATTATAAAGGTTGGTTGCATTCAATGGATAGGTGTTCTCACCATAGACAGGCGCACCATTGGCATCAGTTCCAGTTTGGATGACAGAATTTGGCACGATGAATGGATGACGGCTGTTATAAGCTGTCTGAATAGCGTTACCAACGAAATAGTTGACGCTCTTGGTACGAGAATACATCAAGCCTCCCTTACGAATATCGAAGTCGAATGACAAGCTAACCCCCTTGTAAGAGAAGGTGTTTGAAATACCCATTTGGTATTTGCTGTTCATACTACCGACTACCTGTTGTTCTGTAGTTTTTGCAGGAAGACCGCTTGAGACACCCGTTGATGGGTCAACAGGCTCAACGATAATATGGCCTTCGGCATCACGTTGTGAAGTGTAAGCCTTGAAAACGCCAAGCTCTTGACCTACGATGGCATAAAGACCAGTACCGCCACTCAAGCCATAGATTACAGACTCTCCACCGAGTTCTTCTGGAAGAGAAATTACCTTGCTGCGGTTCAATGTCCAGTTGAGGGAAATATCCCATTTGAAATCCTTTGTCTTAATTGGTGTGCCGCTGATCAAAGCCTCGACACCACGGTTACGAATCTTACCGAGGTTGGTGTTCTGTGCGGTATAACCAGAAGCAGGATCCATAGCCAGAGAGAATATCTGCTTGTCGGATACTCTATTGTAGTAAGATACATCGAATGACAAGCGATTCTGAAGGAATGCCATGTTCAAACCGAGCTCAAACTCTGTTGTCATCTCTGGACTCAAAGTAGGGCTACCCAATACGTTACCTACAGAATATGCATTATAGTTACCATTTGTGAATGGGAACTGGCTAGTACCCCAACCTGATGTGTTTGCTCCACCTTGTGCAAATACAGAAGAGGTCATGTATACATTTGCATCATTACCTGTCTTACCCCAAGCTGCACGTACTTTACCAAAGGTGATAATCTTCTGCATCTCTGGTGTTAAGAACTGAGAGAAGATAACACTACCGGTAACACCTGGATAGAAGAAAGAACGGTTGCCCTTAGGAAGGGTAGATGACCAGTCGTTACGAGCAGTCATTGTCAAGTATGCCCAGTTGTCCCAGCCAAGATCTATCTGGCCATAAGCACCCATCAAACGACGGAGCTGCTGATACTGGTCAACAGTTGGCTTCTCTGAAGAGTTGTTCAAATTATAGAATGCAGGGATGGTCAAGTTGGTTACCTGTGCATAGAAATAGTTGTATCTACGCTCATTACCATTAAGACCAACTACAGCATTCACGTCCAATTTCTCCATGAAATTATGACCATAGCTTAACATCGCATTCAAGTCGATTTCACGAGTGCGCTCAGTCTGCTGGCTTGCCTTACCTGTCAAAGCAGACAATGCATCTGCCCAGTTTGGAGTGCCCTTATAGAGTTTAGACATATTTGGCTGACCTTCATCGTGATGACCTGTGGTTGTATCCAAACCGAAACGACCAGAGAACTTCAAGTCCTTGATGATGTCCCAATCCAACTGCAACTTGCCATAGAAACGCTCTTGCTCATACTGATTTATATAGTTGTTCAAGAGGTAGTATGGGTTGGTTACACCATATGGAGTATAGTAATAACCTGGAGTATTGAATGGATTGTTCAAATCCTTCAGCTCAGCGATGCTGATGTCGCGAGGAGTCTGCATGATACAGTTGTACATAGAACCAGCCTGCTGACCGGTGCTTACGAAATTATTCTTCTGGTAAGCATAGTTGGCAGACATGCTCAAAGTTACGTTCTTGATCTTGTGACTAGCACGACCTGAGAATGTATACTTGTTGTAGCTATCTGCGTCAGTTGGGATGATACCATCATCGTGAATCTGTGACAGACTCAAGAAGAAGTTGCTTACATCTGTTGCACCATTGAAAGATACACTGTTGTTGTAACGAATACCTGTATCGAAGAAGTCCTTCACGTTGTCCTTGATGGCACGATAAGTCTTATACTGCTGAGAGTTATCGTAAACATTACCATATCGCAAAGAAGAACCATCAAACTCTGGTCCCCAAGAACCATTCTCCAGATCGGTCTTGTTACCATACCAACCCATACCGAACTGGTTTTGCATTTGAGGCAAACGGAGAACAGACTCAAACTGCAAACCGCCGTTATACTCTATACCAACACCCTTGCTTTGTTTCTTACCACTCTTGGTGGTAATCAAGATGACACCATTGGCAGCACGGCTACCATAGAGAGCTGTAGCAGCGGCACCCTTCAAGATGGTCATGCTCTCAACGTCGTCTGGGTTGACAGCATTGGCACCATTACCGAAGTCGTAGCTTTCATTCAAGCTGCTAGCACTTGCTACCATAGAAGTCTCACTACTTGTTGAGTTGTTTGACAATGGCACACCATCTACAACATAAAGAGGCTGGTTGTTGCCAGACAAAGAACTGACACCACGAATAACAACGGAATTAGAAGCACCTGGGTCAGAAGAAGAAGCTGAAATCTGTACACCAGCCACCTTACCAGCGATACCGGACATGATGTCGCCTGTGCGTGACTCAGAAAGTTTCTCACCACCGACAACAGAAGCCGAGTAACCCAAGGCCTTGCTCTGACGGGTGATACCCATAGCTGTAACTACGACCTCATCAAGGCTTTTTGAATCTGAAGATAAAACGATTTTGTTGTTGCCTGCTTTGAGAACAACGGTTTTGTCTTGCATACCAATGTAAGACACTTTTACAGAGTTCTTTCCGTTAGGAAGAACCAAAGAGAAGTTACCATCAATGTCGGTAACTGTACCAGTATTGGTACCTTCCACTTTGATAGATGCACCAATGATTGGTTCACCATCCTCTGCAGAGGTTACTTTACCGGAAACTTGAGTTTGCGCCAACGCCATTCCTAAACTAAGGAAGAGGCAGGCAATAAACGTCATGAGTCTTTTTTCCATAAATCTCTCTCGTTTAATTAATTAATAAATATATAATGTTTTATATTTCCTTCTCGTTTCTCCACCTCTTGCCCCGAGGTGGAGAAATACCAAGAAATTCCTAAGAAAAATGCTTCATGTTTACAAATTATCCCCCAGGGTATTATACCTTTGGGTATAATTTTTAGGTTTAATTCTTAATAAAAAACAATTATGGCATACTTTAAGTTAGAAATTAGTTGGGGCAAAGAACAGAAGAAGCAGACCCTGCACACGGATGAGATGAAGGGATGGGAATGGGTGAAACTGGAGGTGGAACGAGTAAGAGAGATGGGGAGATACAAGACAGCGAGCAATTACCTGACGGCTGCCCGCTCCTGGACTCGATATCTGGGCAGAGAGGACTGGGTTTTCTCCGAGATGACTGTCGATAAAGTGACTGCCTATCAGCGATGGCTCTCTGAACGAGACATCTGCCTGAACACCATCTCGGCATATATGAGGGCTCTCCGAGTGATGTATCATCGGGCGATGGAGACAGACTATGATCCTTTTGCCCAGGTATTTACAGGGCGAGCAAAGACCCGAAAGCGCAGTCTCTCGCCCGATGACATCCAGCAGCTCCATGCCCTGGAGTTGCCCCACGGCTCCCAGTTAGCCTTGGCGCGAGACATCTTCCTCTTCAGCTTCTATGCCATGGGCATGCCCTTTGTGGACATAGCTTATCTTAAGAAGGGTCAGCTCAAGGATGGTTATATCCATTATGCTCGCCATAAGACGGGACAGCGCATCCAGGTGGCTCTCTTGCCCTGCATGCTCCGTATCATCGAGCGATACCAAGAGAATGATTCAGACTATGTGTTTCCGATTCTTACGGCTGATACTCCCCGGCGGCAGCATCATCTATACAGCTGCCGCCTGCGCCAATACAACTATTCCTTGCAACGGTTGGAGCAGCTTCTCCCCAATCCCTGCCATCTCTCCTCCTATGTGGTGCGCCACTCCTGGGCAAGCATCGCCTATCAGCACCACCTCGACATCTCGCTCATTGGCAAGGCTCTGGGGCATACCAAGGCTTCCACCACCTTATTATATATAAAGAGCCTTGCCGATCCCGACCTAGCCGAGGCTAATCTGGGGATGATAACGGAACTGGGGCTATAGAAATGGATAAAAATATTTAAAAACAAGCTATTCCCCCGAAAAATGTGTATGGAAAGAGTAATATTCCCCCGAAAAATGTGATATATGCATCAATAAAAAATGAAAAACTGTCAGATTGTCAATATGTTAGTATAAAAAGTTTCTCGCTAAGGCCCAAAGTGCCCTAGCGAGGAACAAAATCCTACTTCTCCATCAGCAACCACTTCCATACTGGCAGTACCTCTATTACCACGGCTTCGTATATGATAGTCTCTTCCTCATCCATTGTGATAACGAAGAGCTTACTATTCGGATATCTCTTATGGTAAGCTTTTAATGCCCCCAATTCTCGCTCTCGGGTAGCAGCATCCTTTATACTATATGATACCTGGAAAGCATATTGATGTTCAAATAGACAGAAATCTACTTCTACATTGCCATAATAATAGAAAAGATCCTCTCCGTATTTCTCGTGCAGATGGATGGCTACCAAATTCTCCAAGAGAGATGTTTCTGGATCAAAGAGAAAGAGACTCAAGAAACCATTATCTACAAAGTAATATTTCTTGTTCGACATTCTGTCTTGCAGTTTTGCTGTAATGTTCTCCAAGGAGAAAATCAAACAAGTGTCCTTGATATATCCCAGATAATCGACAATAGTCTCTTGTTTCACTTTTCCTGCTACAGAAGAAACCAGATTGGCAAGCCTGTTATATGACTGTGGCTGCTTAACACTCTCGGATAGCTTTCTTATCAAAGTTTTCATGGCCAGTGGATTTCGTATACAATATCTGGTTATCAAATCTCCAAAATAGATTTTGTTGTACAAATTCCCCAACCATTCACGCTTAAACTGATTATCTATAATCGCTAATTCTGGCAAACCGCCAATATGAAAATATTCCAGGAAAACCCTCTTGATGTCTGAGTTTTGCAGATATTCCCATTGTGGAGGCAGGGAGATATGCTTGGCTGTCAAATATTCCTGAAAGGAAAAAGGAAAGACGGGCTGCACCATATATCTGCCACCAAGTGTGGTAGAAATCTCGCTACTCAGCATTTTGGCATTGCTACCAGTGATGTAGACACGATACTTCTGGTCTGCCAATCTACGAGCAAACTTCTCCCATCCATCTATGATTTGTATTTCATCAAGCATGAAGATAGGCTGGTGCTCATACATTTCTTCGTAAGCTTGTTTTATCAAGTCAAAGTCAGAAAGCTGGAGCTTTTCAAGTCGGTCGTCCTCAAAATTGAAGTAAAGAATCTCTTCTGGCTTATGTCCTGAGGCGATTAACTCTTGTGCACGCTGATATAGCAGATAAGACTTACCTGCTCTTCTCAGTCCTACCAGCACGTAATTAGAATGAGATTCAAAGGCGATACTTCTTTTCACCATTTCCACATCCTGAATCATCCTTTGATTCTCTGCTATCAACAATTTTGCAATTCTCTTGTCCATATCTTCCTTATTTATATCAATCTGGGTGCAAAGATACAACTTTTTCCTTTATAAAGGAAGAAAATCAGCAAAAAGTTTCCTTTATAAAGGAAGCTTTTGCCTCATTTCTTTCCTTTATAAGGGGAAATTGTGGCGGAAGTATAAAACATGGGACAAATTGAATTTGTCCCATATATATATTTTTCCCGTAATTTCCCGTAAGAGGCTATCATTTCATTGTAGGAAATCTATGAGTAGACCTCCAGAAAACATAGTTTTCTAGACCGAAAAACTATGAGTTAGTTTTTTAACACTTTCATTTGTTACTACAAAACCTCCTTCGAAAAATGTGAGGAATCACAGAAAACTCCTTAGAAAAATGTGGGAATTAGGTCTAAAACTTCTTAGGAAAATGCGATTTCTATAGAATAACGAGGATGGCAAATATACAAATCATACCCAAGCGGCAGTTTGCAACATAACTGCCGCTTTTTTCTTACCATTTAATAGCGAAAACGCATAAAAAATGGATATTTTCCACAAAATGTAGGGTAAAATGCAATTTTTCTTGAAAAAAGTTTGGAGAAATCCAAAATAATGCTTAATTTTGCAGCCGATTAAAAATATTTTTAAAAATTAGCGAAGTTTTAGACGCTCCTATATATAATAAGGTATAACACGGAGCATCCCCCCACCACCTCGGGGCAAGAGGTGGAGAAACGAGAAGGAAATATAAAACATTATATATTTATTAATTAATTAAACGAGAGAGATTTATGGAAAAAAGACTCATGACGTTTATTGCCTGCCTCTTCCTTAGTTTAGGAATGGCGTTGGCGCAAACTCAAGTTTCCGGTAAAGTAACCTCTGCAGAGGATGGTGAACCAATCATTGGTGCATCTATCAAAGTAGTGGGCACAAAGACCGGTGCGGTTACCGATGTTGATGGTAACTTCTCATTGAATGTTCCAGCTGGTACAAAGTTGGAAGTAACATACCTCGGCATGTTGCCTCAGACTGTAAAGGCTGGACAGAAGATGAAGATTGTATTGGAAGCGGATAACAAGACTCTTGACGAGGTTGTGGTTACCGCAATGGGTATCTCCCGAGACAAGAAAGCCCTCGGTTATGCATCACAGAAATTAGGTTCTGAAGATTTGAACATTGCTGGTACTAGCTCTTTGGCTAGCGCTATGCAGGGTAAGTTGACCGGTGTTGATATCCGTCAGTCTTCTGGTGCTCCTGGTGCATCTTCTCAGATTGTCATCCGTGGTGCCCGTTCATTCTCTGGCGACAACACCCCTCTCTATGTCGTAGATGGTATGCCTATCGCTTCTTCTGCAGACTATGATACAGGTGCCTCTGTTACTGGTGCAGATAAAGCAAATCGTTCTATCGATATCAACCCTGATGACATCGAGAGCATCGACGTATTGAAGGGTCAGGCTGCTTCTGCCCTTTATGGTATCCGTGCATCTAATGGTGTCATCATCATTACCACCAAGCGTGGTAAGGCAAATGGTGGCCGCCCTCAGATTACATTCTCTACCGACTTGAGTGCTCAGACTGTCAGCAAGAAGTTCGAACGTCAGACAGTATATGCTCAAGGCAATATGGGACAGGGTGGCTCTACAGGTGCATATAATCCTAATGCATCCATGAGTTGGGGTCCAAAGATAGCTGACTTAGCTAATGATGCAACTTATGGAGGTAACACAGACAATGTTTATACCCAACAATATGGTAAGCATGAGGGTATGTACTACAACCCTAAATACGCTGCAGCAGGCCTTGATGGTTGGACTACGCCTCAGACATACGACAACGTAGGTGATTTCTTCAATACAGGTTTCACACAGAATTCCAACTTTGGTATTTCTCAGAAGAATGGCAACTTGGCTTACTCTTTTGGTATTGGTGACACTTACCAGAAGGGTATCATTCCTTCTACTGGTATGATGCGTACCACAGCTCGTGGTGCAGTCGACTTTGAAATCAACAAGCAGTGGAAGACTGGTTTCTCTGCAAACTATAGTTCTACAAAAATTACATCTGCCCCTGGTGCGAACGATAGTTTTATGAGTTACTTGTATGGTGCACCTGCTGAGTTTAATTTAAAGGGTACTCCTTACCACAAGCCAAACTCTCCATCTGATCAGGTTCTTTATCGTTCTGGTGTATTCCAGAACCCTTACTGGTGGGCAGCTAATAGTGAATATCGTCAGGCAACAAATCGTGTTTTTGGTAATGCATACGTTGAGTTCCGTCCTAATTTCAATTGGGACAAAGAGCGTTTCAACCTTGTATTCCGCGAGCAAGCAGGTCTTGATGTATATACAACGACTAATGATGATATCAATGAGTATGGTACTTTGGTTTCTGGCAACAAGACAGGTGGTAGCATAGAGAATTACGGCGTACAGCGAAATGTTTTCAACAACCTCTTTACTGCCAATTTCACAGCAAAGTTAGATGCAGCTCAAAAGTGGGATTTAGGATTCTTATTGGGCTCAGAGTTCAATCATGAGAATGCAAGAACTTGGGACTATGCTGGTGATAATTTCCTTTTTTACGGACAGCCAACTATATCAAATGTAAGCAAAATGACATATAACTCTGAGTACAAATCAGAGGAGCGCACAGTAGGTTTCTTTGGTCAGTTGTCTTTGAGTTATGCTAATCAACTCTATTTGACTGTAACAGGCCGTAATGATATTGTTTCTACCATGCCACGTGGCAATCGTAGTTTCTTCTACCCATCTGTATCACTCGGCTGGATTTTCACAGAGCTTCCTGCTTTGAAGGGTAATCACATCCTTTCATATGGTAAGCTTCGTGCATCATTTGCACAAGTAGGTCAGGCAGGTCACTACTATGCAAACTATTACTATGTTCCAAGTTATGGAAGTGGTATGTATGGCTTCACCCCTGTTAGTTATCCTTTAGCAGGTCAGGGATCATATACCCCATATTATGTAAAGTATGACCCAAATTTGAAGCCACAGAACACAATGAACTGGGAGTTCGGTGCAGACTTGAACTTCTTCGACAACCGCATCCGCTTGGAGTATACAGCCAGCTACCAGGATATTAAAGATCAAATTTTTAATGTACCAACAGCAGGTTCTACAGGTTACCAATATCTTTGTACCAATGCTGGTGAGATGACTACATGGTCACATGAGTTTGCCATCAATGCAAGCATCATTCAGACTAAGGATTGGGATTTGGATCTTGGCGTAAACTTCACCAAGCTGACCAACAAGGTTAAGTCTTTGGCTGATGGCGTAGAGAGTATCATGCTGGGTGGTTTCGTTGAGCCGCAGGTTCGTGCTCAGGCAGGTTATACTTACCCAAACATCTATGGTATTGCTTTCAAGCGTGACGAACAAGGTCGTTTATTGCTTAAGGATGGTCTTCCACAAGGTACATCTGATAGTCAGAACTTGGGCGAGTGTACTCCAGACTTCAATATGGGCTTCAATTTGAAGGCTCGTTGGAAGCGTCTGTCTTTGTCTGCAACATTAGATTGGCAGAAGGGTGGCAAAATGTACAATGGTACCATTATGACAATGAACATGTTTGGTGCAACAAAGGAATCTTTACCATATCATGAGGGTACAATGGTTGTAGATGGTATTGACGAAGCTACAGGCCAGCCTAATAAAATTGAGGTAAGCAAGCAATCATACTGGTATGCATATCATGACGTAACAGAATCAGGTATCTACGACCGTAGTTACGTAAAGCTACGTGATGTAACCTTGAGCTATCAGCTTCCTAAGTTTGCAGGCATCGACATTTCCGTATATGGTTTCGCGCGCAACTTGCTCCTTTGGTCTAAGATGAAGGATCTTGATCCTGAATCTTCTCAGGGTAATGGTAACATGAGTGGTTGCTTCGAGCGCTTCTCTATACCTAATACTTCAAGCTTCGGTGGTGGTTTCAAGATTACATTCTAATCAGAGAGTCACCCTCGGAATCATTAAAGTATCAAACAACAAAAAGATAAAACAATGATGAAATTTAAAAATATATTAGGCATTCTAGCTATCTCAGCAGTAGCAATGACAACTGTTTCATGCTCTGAGGACACAATGGACAGAATCAACAAAGATAACGGGCATCCGAGTGCTGAATTTGTTGATGCAAAATTCCAGTTGACAGATGCTATCGTATCAAGCGTATTTACGACAAATGGTGGTAGCTTTGCATGGTATGTATCTTCGTATACAGAACAGTTATTCGGATGTGGTAATAATCAATTAAAAAATGCAGAGCTGAGAAATGCTAATGAAACTGCAGCAAGTGCCACATTCAACAATGAGTGGGATGGAACATATCTTTCCTTGAATAACATTCAGCAGATGATTACCAAGTGTGAAAGTGGTGCAAATGCTGGCCAAGCAGATATCTTAGGTATGGCACAAATTTTGGCAGCATACGACTGGGGCATTATGACAGATATGTTTGGTAACATTCCTTGTTCTGAGGCTTTTAAGGCATCTGCACCTAAAGTCGATTCACAAGAGAGTATTTATGAAAACATCAATAACTTGCTTGATGCCGCCATTGTGAACTTAGGCAAGGCTATCGATGGAAAGATGAAAAATGCAGGTAGCCAAGATCTACTTTTCAATGGTAACTGCAGCAAGTGGAGAGGTTTGGCCCATGCTTTGAAGGCTCGCTATCTTTTGCATAAAGCAGGTCGTGTAGATGATAAAAATACTTTGTATACACAGGTTTTGTCAGAGACAGATGCAGCAATTGCTGATGGTTTTGATGGTGCTCTCTTAGATGTGTTTACTGGTTATGGAGCTGGTCAGACAAACTCTTGGTCTGCTTACTGGGCTAGCCGTGAGTATATTGCTTCTTCAAAGACCGTTGAAGACTTGCTGATAGAAAGAAATGACCCTCGTGAGCCACTTTACAATAATAATGAGTTTGGAACCAATACCATCGGAGAACCTGGCAATGAGGAACAAGCTCAAAGTATTGAGGAATTGAACGTACCTGCATGGTTGGATTATGGATTTGAGAACAAGCAGGGCAGCCATATGTTCAGCAAATCAGAATTGTACTTTATCCGAGCAGAGGTTAAGACCCGTCTTGGACAAGATGCAAAAGCAGACTTTGAAACTGCAGTAAAGGCTTCTTTGGAAGACTATGCGACATCATGCGGAGAAACATTCTCTAACGATGAAGTTGCAGCATACCTCTCTGGTGTGACAGCTACAAAGTTTGCAGCAAACCCATTGAGCGAAATCTTGGTACAGAAGTATATCGCACAGACTCGCGATGAACAGTTGGAGACATTCAACGATATACGTCGTTGCAAATACGTGGATGGCAGCTATCCAGTAGCTTTGACCAACCCAAAGAATAATTCTTCAATTGGCAACCGTTTGCCACTCCGCTTGCCTTACGGCTCAAGCGATGTTCTCTCTAACCCTAACGTGAAAGAGGCATTCGGCTCAGGCAATGATGCTGGTATGTATATCTTTACAGAGAATGTATGGTGGGCTGGTGGTAGTCGCTAATACAAAAATATAAAAACAACAAAAGGTGTATCTTTCTTGTCCATCTAGGGGACTTTTAAGATACACCTTTTTAGATAATTACAAATCCATAAGCAATGAATTTTCTATCGAAACTTTCTTTATATGACATCTTGGCGATGATTGTACCAGGATTCATTATCCTTTTATGGGGATTATCTATGTGTAAATTGTCATGGATGCCAAATACTTTTGAAGTTGACAATTCTATAATCTGGGCAATTTGGCTTATTGCTGCTTACCTTATCGGCATTATAAACCATGTACTAACATCACGAATATGGAATAAGACAAGAAATAGCCATGACTTTTTAGCTGAGACTTTACAGAATACAAAAAAAGAGATAAAAGACTATAAATACCTTCCTCAAAAAGAATATTCTTACACGAAGCAGTTACATGTTACCATTCCTTGCATTTATTTGCTAACAGCTATTGTTGTTGCTTGCTTTTTACAAGCTAGCAGCATTAAGGTCGAAAACGTTTACATCTATATTCCGGAATTGCTTTCGTTGGCAGCATTTAGCTTTCTCTTATATTTTAGTTTTAAGGGAATAGATCCATCGGTAGCTCCAAGTAAAGAAAATCACGAAATTTTAAATCTATATTACGAAGCCTATTATTACGCAAGCAAGAATGGATACAATAATGACGTTTCAATTATTGAAGGACAAGTCGCATTTATGCAAAGTATGATTATACCGATTTCATTATTTCTTATTTTGCCCAAAAGCTTATATCCATATATGCCTTATCCTGAATTCATCTGTATATTGAAAGGATTTTTGCTGCTGTTATGTATAGTGTTGATACTAGTTATACCTAACAGAGTTAAGAAAATCCATTACCTTATATGGTGCAATTTTGAATATCTCAAAAGGCTACCAGACGTAGCCCCCTAAAAAGGAGTTAAAACGCCTAGTATTATCAATAATTCCATTCTGATATACTAGGGAAAAGATAAACCCAACCTTTAAAGTCAAAGTTGCATCCTTGCCGCCCCATCACTGGTCAGACAAGGAAGCGACTTGCCTTTTATAATCCTCATTCTCAAACATTTTTCAATAATTCCTTGGAACTTTCAGAAGAAAAGCGTATCTTTGCAGAAAAAAGAAACGATGCCAACAATATTTATATTTTTCGGATTCAGATTCATGTTTTATTCTAATGATCATGAACCAATTCATGTCCATGTTATCAAGGATGGAAATGAAGCAAAATACAATGTATCCCCTCTGACCCAGATTTATAACCATGGATTCAAAAAACATGATATTGCTTTGATAGAATCTATTATTTCTGAGAATGAGGCGGTCATTATAGATAGATGGAAAGAGTATTTTAATCAAAAATAAGATATTATGGAGCAATATAGAGTAAATCGCGTTTGGGTTGACGATGCCCATATTTGGGCAGAAACCCAAAATGGCTGGAAGGCTAACTATCCGTTCAGCCGTTGGAGCCGTCTTGCTAACGCCACACCTGCCCAGCGTAAGGCTTTCGTATTGAGCAGATATGGTATCCATTGGCCTGAATTAGACGAAGATTTATGCTTTGAAGGACTATTCGCAGATGCTGGTATATACAAACCGTCAAATGAAGAAGATACTATTTATTATCAAGCATAATAAAAGATTTTTTTGCAACAGAAGGATAAGTGAATCATTAAAATAAGGAGGTAGAATATGGACAACGTGAATCTTTAATCAGAAGCATTACTCTCCAATCAGGGAGATATGACTTCATTTAGATATAGCAATAGTAATATCCAATTTCGTACTCCAAAATGCCTCAAACGATACACAGAGGTCAAGGAATGGGATAATGAATATATTGTTTGTATAGGGCATTCTTGCTATTGGGCAGGTAACAAACCTGCCCTCCCTGTGCTTACTTGCTTCCTAAGGACTGCTCAAAAGATGCCTCTACTTAAAATTTATGGCACATGTGCCACTTTTTAAAAGTAGAAGCCTATTCTAATATGTTTCGTTGCAAAAGAAAATCAAACAAGCTTATGAACAAGATGCCTGCTTCATTGTGATGAGAAACAATATTGTCCTTTACTATGATTATCTTCTGGAAGTTATCTGAGATATGTTTTAGTGATGCAGATTCTTGTTCTATCTTTTCCTTATCTGGAAGAGCAAGGGCAGACTGGATGTAATAACGCTTAGAGCCATTGTTGACTACAAAATCTACTTCCAATTGCTTGCGCATCATTCCTTGTTGCGGTGTTCGGGTACGAGTTTCTACCATACCAACATCCACAAGATAGCCACGACATCGTAATTCATTGTATATCACATTTTCCATGAGATGGGTCTCTTCTATTTGACGGAAATCCAGAAGGCTATTGCGCAATCCTAAGTCTACGAAATAGTATTTAGACAATGTACCGATGTACTTTTTCCCCTTAATGTCATACCGCATCGCTTTCTCTATCAGGAAGGCTTCTTGCAAGAATCCTAAGTAATTGTCGATTGTTAACGGAGACAGGTCTGCATTGCTTACGCTCTTAAAAGTGTTGCTCAATTTATTCGGATTACATGGTGAGCCTACCGATGATGCCATTACTTTAACAAGAGAGTCGAACTCCGTGTTTTTCTTGACATTATTTCTGTCTATCAAGTCTTTTAGATACACCGTAGTATAGAGATTACGCAGATAACTCATCTTCTTTTGCTGGGTATCCAAAGACAAGATTAAAGGCAAACTGCCATACGTAATATAATCTCGCCATGCATCTTCTTTGTTGCCATCGTAAGCCGATACATATTCAGAAAAAGACAGAGGGTAAATACGTATTTCATCACCTCTTCCTCTGAACTCTGTGGCAATGTCGGAAGATAGAAACTTAGAATTGCTTCCTGTTACGTAGACATCCACATTGTCTATATGAAGAAGACTGTTCAAGGCTCCAACAAAGTTGTTTACCATTTGAACTTCATCCAATAGGACATAATGAATTTCAGAATCTTTGATGTTACCTTTAATATAGTGTAGCAGTTTCTTGGGGTCACAGTATTCATCGTTCAGTATATCATCCAAAGCCAGAGATATAATATGGTCTGGAGAAATGCCATCTGCCAGGAGATGATCTCTAAACAACTTGAATAGAAGATATGATTTGCCACATCTTCTGATACCTGTAACTATCTTTATCAAGCCATTTTGTTTGCTTGATATGAGTTGGTTGAGATAATATTCGCGCTTAATTTCCTTCATGCTACTTAAAATTTCTGGCACATGTGCCGCTTTTTTTAAGTGCAAAGATATGTGAAAGTAGAGTTCTAACCAAAAATTTTTAGATTTATTATACTAAAAAGGTGTGCGCACTAGCCGCTCTATCCTTAGATTATAGGGCATTCTTGCTATTGGACAGGTAACAAACCTGATCTCCCAGTTATCCCTTGCTAAAACTTTTCTTCTCATTTCCTTGCATCTTTCAGAAGAAAAGCGTATCTTTGCATAAGATTAGCGAGGGTGATTTACAAGCAAAAAGTGGTAGTTTTACCACTTTTCGTCACTTTCCCATTTTCTCGTTCCCAAAAAATGACATAAATGGGCTCAGGAGAGATTGTCTATACACGGACAATCTCCCCTGAACCGAAATACTACAAATGAATTGTGACTTTGTAATCACTGCATGTAGATCGAAAGGCCAAACAATAGAGGTCGTCGAAAATTTTCTTTTTATCTCTCTCAAACATTTTCCCAAGGAGAAACGAGGGCAATAGTATTTATACCAATCGGATTTTGATAGGATGCTTGAGAAACAAAGATCCTCAACGCATATGAGCATGTTTTCTCATATTTATTGCAACATTTGCCACGCTTATTATAAGTAGCTGATAATAAGAGAATAATGGGTGGCAATAAGGGGCTTTTTATTATCACCTTATTGTCACCTATTGCCACATTTTGCAAAAAACAGCATTTTTCGGGCGTTCTAGAGGCGCTTTGAGAGCTAATAGGTTGAAAACATTGAGCAAAAACGCTTATTTTCTATTCAATTTTTAGTGTTTTTCTATGCTTTTTATCGAAAAGCCTCACATGATGCAGCAAAAATTACGTCCCGACGTAGCATTTCCTACGTCCCGATGTAGCAACAGACGCGTCCCGACGTAGCTACAGATACGTCCGGACGTAATTTTTCGAAAAGATCTTTGGTATATTCCATTTTTATTCTTATCTTTGCAGCATGAAAGGTAAATCATTAAAATAAGGAGGCAGAATATGGACAACGTGAATCTTTCATCAGAAGCATTACTCTCCAATCAGGGAGATATGACTTCATTTAGATATGGCAATTGTAATATCCGATTTCGTACTCCAAAATGCCTCAAACGATACACTGAGGTTAAGGAATGGGATAATGGATATATTGTTGTCATGGCCGACTACGAAGGTATGGGAGAAACCGAAGAGTACATTGATCTTTTGCCCATATTGAAGAATCTGTATATCAATCCTGAGACTTTTCTCAAACCAATCAAGACAGTAAAAATAGATTATCATGAAGGAAGAAGAAATTAAAGCCGTAGCAGAAAAAGCCATGATGATAGTTTGCGGATATGCATTTTCGCAAACCGAAGAAGGCCTTATACGCGTAGTGTATCTACATCCGCCATATCATGCTCTTGTAATGACAAGCGAGGGTGAAGTAACAGAAACCAATATGGATGATATAGAAATCTGCATCGTTCAAAAGTATTGGAAACGAAACAAAAAATTAATGGAGCAAGCTTATGCCTAAATATTACGACTTTATGATATGTGGGTATAAGCTGAGCAAGTATAACAATGCGGCTGAATAAACGTAACGAGACGGCTCATCTGGCACAAGGATACGCCTGAGCTGGGGCAAAGATATAGATTAGGAGGTTCAAGCAGTCGGTATCTGAGGTTCAAGCAGACTGTATCTGAGGTTCAAGCAGACTGCTTCTTGAAGATTCCCACTAGGCTCGGCAGCTCTGCTGAGCCTAGTCAGCAGCTCTGCCGACTGCAGTCAGCAGGTCTGCCGAGCCTAGTGACAACACCCCATTAACATACAAATATATACTTTTAAAATACAACAAGGTGAAAAGATTTATAATGATACTATGCTTCATCTGCACATACACACTACAGATGGCGGCACAAACATGGATTGGAACTTGGGCTACGGCACCGCAGACTGTGGTGAAAGCGTTTATGCCCTATAATAACAACATGACAAACCGTTCGGTTCGCCAGATAGTAAAGGTAAGCGTGGGAGGCGACGTGATAAGACTGAAACTGAGCAATATCTACTCGATGCAACCCGTAGTGATACGCTCCATCTATATCGCCCACGCCAAAGACTCCTTCAAGATTGATGCCAAATCGGCCCAATACTTCAAGTTCGGCAACAGCTACAAGGCTACCATCCCTGCCGGCAGGCAGATAGTGAGCGATGCGCTGAAATTCAATCTCAAGAACCTGGAGCGCGTTGCCATCACCATCAACTACATCTCGGCTCCCGATGTGCCTACCGTCCACATGGGCTCACGTACCACCTCTTATATCATAAAGGGAGTAACCAATGCCCACACCAACTTCGAAAAGGCTTTCCGCGAGAACCACTGGTACAACATCAGCGGCATCGATGTGTATACGATGAGCACCAACATGAGTGCCATCGCCATCATGGGCAACTCCATCACCGACGGCAAATGTTCTACGGATAATGCCCAGAACCGGTGGCCCGATGTAATGTCGGAGATGCTGCAGCTGAAACATAAGATAACCAACCAGGGTGTACTGAACCTAGGCATCGGCAACAACCGCGTAACCGTGCCGGGCGGTTTCGGGGCACTCGCCAAGGAACGCTTCGACCGAGACATTCTGATGCAGAGCGGCGTAAAGAAGGTAATTATCTTTGAAGGCATCAACGACATAGGTGCTGCCAAGAGCGGCAACAGCGAAACGGTAGCCCGCCAGATTATAGAGAGCATACAGGGAATGATGAAGAAGGCGAAAGCCCGGAGGATGAAAGTTTATCTGGGCACCATCACGCCTTTCAAGGGTGCCGGCTACTACAGCCACTTCCACGAAGCAGCCCGACTCTATGTAAACGACTGGATTCGAAGTCAGGCAAAGAAAGCAGATGGCATTCTAGACTTCGCCAAGCTGCTTCAAGACCCGAATGATGACAGAAGGATGAAGCGGGAATATGCCAGCAGCGACTGGCTCCATCCGAACCCTGCAGGCTACAAGGCGATGGGAATCTATGCAGCTGATATCGTCAAGTAAGAAAAAAGCCGCCCTATTACAGGCGGCTTTTACTATATATAATAAGATGTTTTACTTCAAGACAATCTTGCAATCATCCAGGCTCTCTACGGTAGCGAGCGCCTCATAACGGATTCCCTCCTTGCGCAGGAAGTCACCACCATGCTGGAAAGCCTTCTCGATGATGAAACCCATCGCCTCAATCTTGGCACCAGCCTTCTCGCAAAGGTCCATCACGCCCTTAGACGCATTACCATTGGCAAGGAAGTCATCGATAAAGATAACATGGTCCTCAGGAGTAAGATAACTGTTGCTCACACAAACCGTATAATCGCGGTCCTTTGTAAAAGAGTGAACCACAGAGGTAATCATACCCTCCATAGTCTTAGGCTGCTTTTTCTTCACAAATACAACAGGAAGATTGGTCAGATAACCTACCATGATGGCAGGCGCGATGCCCGAAGCCTCGATAGTAATAATCTTGTTGTACTTGATGTCCTTGAAAAGGCGCACGAATTCCTTAGCTAAGTCCATCATCAGAATAGGGTCCATCTGATGGTTTACAAAGCTGTCTACTTTTAAGATTCCACCAGGAAAGCATCTGCCCTCCTGCATAATTCTTTCTTTCAGTAAATCCATTATGACTTGAACTTTAATATGGTTATTGGGTGCAAAATTACTACTTTTTTCGCAAACAAGGAAGTTTATCGCCCAATAATTTTGTTTTGTCTGCAATTTAGCGTAATTTTGCAGCAGAAATCATCGTGCAAGAGCAAGGATTCACGGTCAACGAGAACTCTCCTCTCGTCATGAGCGCATAAAACATGGACACTTATACCTACTGGTTGCAAGGTTTCATCTATTATGACGATGCCACCCTCGCCGAGAAAAGCAAAACCTATAGGAAAAGTGTTATTCTTTTCTAGAAAATCAGCGAAAAGCAAGAAAATTCAATCGTTTTCGCTGATTTTCTAAGTAGTTTTCTTGGTGTTATCCTAAAAAAAACGTATCTTTGCAACCAACATTATAAAACTATCTTACAATGAGTTACGCAAATATCATAGGAAGAAATAAAGAGATAAATATACTCGATAGAATATACAAGTCAAAGAAATCTGAACTTGTAGCCATTTATGGCCGTCGAAGAGTAGGCAAATCTTATCTCGTAAGCGAATGCTTTGGAAAGAAGATTCTCTTCAAAGCAGTAGGTACTTATATTAAAGACGGAGACAAGGACTATGAGTCTTACCGTCAACTTCAACTTGCGCATTTCTATGATTCGCTAGTGATTGCAGGATTATCGACAAAGGAGTCCAAACCCACTTGTTGGAGAGAGGCATTTTTACTTTTGAGAAAAGTTCTGGAAGGAAAAAGAAACAGAAGGAAAATCATCTTTATCGATGAACTTCCATGGCTTGCAGGACCGCAATCATCAGAAATGATAGCAGAACTGGGATATTTTTGGAATTCATGGGCAGACAGTGAACGAAATATTATACTCATTGTCTGTGGATCGGCTACAAGTTGGATGCTTGATAATGTGATACATGACTATGGAGGTCTGCATGGAAGACTCACGGAAACCATCAAACTATTCCCTTTCACTCTAGCAGAATGCGAAAAGTACTACAAGAAAAATGGTTTTCATCTCTCACGCTATGAAATGTGCGTGAGTTATATGGCTATAGGTGGAATCCCCTATTATCTGGATAAGCTCCGCAGCGACAGAACAATGACAGACAACATAGACAGCATATTCTTTGCAGACGAATTAATTCATCAGGAATTCAAAGATGTTTATACAGGACTTTATTCCAGCAAAGAAAAATACGTCGACATCGTTAAAGCTATTGGCAGTAAGTTCTATGGAATGACACAATCAGAGCTTTCCAAGGCTACAGGTATCAAAACTGGGGGTACCCTGACAAAGCTACTTGACAACCTGAGAGAATCAGGAATTACGAGAGAGTATCCCCGCTATGGAAAGGAAAGAGTCGAAACCGTATATCAGCTAAAAGATTTCTTTTCTCTATTCTATCTGAGATTTGTTCATGGCAAGCAAGTCAAACAAGGAGGATGGAACGCTATCCATGGGACAGCCACATTCTACACATGGGCTGGAGATACGTTTGAACTTTTGAGCATAGAGCATCTGCAAAACATACAAGACACTCTACGTATCCATTCGGTTGAAAGAAACTACAGTTGGTGTGGGAAAGCTGAAGACGGAAAAGGTGCTCAAATAGATTTAGTCATGGAGAGTAAAAGTACTCAAACAGATTATCTCTGCGAAATGAAATTTTCAACAGGTAATTTTACTATCACACAAGATGTCGAGGAGAATATACGTCACAAGATAGACGCTTTCGCAAATAGCAAGATGCATAACAAGACTCGCTCAATACAAACTGTTTTGGTGACAACAATGGGACTTAGTTCCAATATGCATGCAAGCATCATCAATCACCTGATAACTCTTGAGCAATTATTTCAACGATAAAATAGAAGAATAATGAAAGAGGACTGCCAGCGATGGGTGGTTCTCTTTTTTTAATGACCTCCAATGGTTAATTATCAATAATTATAAATACCTTTATTATATGCGTATTTATAATTTTAGTATCTTTGCACCACAAACTAAGTACAAATCGCTTAAGGAAATAGCAGTACATTAAACTATAAGAATATGAATCCATATATCAAACAATTCCCCGACCTCATGTCGGGCAAGAAAATCATGTATGTTCACGGTTTCCTCTCTTCTGCACAGAGCGGCACCGTAAAGATGTTGCAGGAACTGATGCCGAATGCCACCCTCGTGGCTGAAGACATCCCGGTACATCCGGAAGAGGGCATAGAGATGCTGCAGAAGATGGCGGAGACTGAGAAGCCTGACCTCATCATCGGTACCTCGATGGGAGGCATGTATACCGAACTGCTGAAAGGATTCGACCGCATCCTCGTAAACCCAGCCTTCAAGATGGGCGATACGATGAGCAGCATGACCGGCAAGCAGGAATTCCAGAACCCGAGAAAGGACGGAGTGAACGAACTGATGGTTAACAAAGGCCTCATCAAGGAATACCGTGACTTTACCGAGCGTTGCTTCCAGGACATTACTTCCGAGGAGCAGCAACGTGTTTACGGTCTCTTCGGAGATGCTGATCCGCTGGTCCATACCTTCGACCTCTTCCATGAGCACTATCCGCTCGCCATCCCATTCCATGGCGAGCACCGACTTATCGACAAGGTAGCATTCCACTATCTCTGTCCGGTTATCCGCTGGATTGACGACAAGCAGAACGGCAAGGAGCGCCCTATCGTATACATCGACTTCGATGCCCTGCACGACAGTTACATGAAGGCAACCAGCTCGATGCACAAGGCCTACGAGATGCTGATAGAGCATTACAACGTATATATCGTAGCCCCAGCGCCAACCAACGACCATGAATACATGGCGAAAGTACAGACCTGGGTAGAGGAATATCTCTCTACCCCAGCCTACAACCACATCATCTTCTGCAACCAGAAGGACCTGCTCTACGGCGATTACTTCATCGACCCTAGCCCATGCGATGGTTTCATGGGTACGACGATAGAATACGGCAGCGATGAATTCAAGACCTTCGAAGAAATCATCACCTTCTTCGAAAGACTGGGAGGACAGTGATTTAGTTAATAGTTTATAGCAAAAAAGGTGCAACTCACTTTCTTACTTGTGAGTTGCACCTTTTTATCTATAAATATCTTTGATTCTTATGCCTTATCCAGATTCTTCGGCAACACGAGGTTCAGGATAACGGCGAGCAGGAAGACTACTGCCACACAGTTATCTGCAAAAACGGTGCGCACAATCTCTGGGAAGATGTTGAACATACCTGTTGCAGATGTGAATCCGAGACCAACGCTGAGCGAAAGACTCACGATGACCATGTTGCGCTGAGAGAAGCCGGTACGCGCCATCATGCCGAAACCGGCAAAGAGGATGCTACCGAACATCATGATGGTACAGCCGCCCAATACAGCCTGAGGAATCGTAGTCAATACATAACCGATAGCTGGGAAGATAC